>CAVJNC010000201.1:0-2005 GCA_963650905.1 Subdoligranulum sp. APC924/74 | reverse complement strand
CAAGTATTCCGAGCGGTTTTTGCATCGTTTATATTTTTCTTTCGTCCCGATTTCGTCCTGCCGGCAGATATGCCGGCCAAGAATAAAACGAACCGGTTTTTCCCGACGAATCAACACTCCGCAATCGTTTTGGCATAGGAAAACGTAACTTTTACGCCGTAATTATTGCGGGCGACGAAATTTTCGTCGAATACGGGCGCGCCGTTCTCCACCGTTTTATATCCCGTGAGGCAACGCAGCAAAAGAACCGCCGCAACCGAAGCAAAACCGTGGTTGCAACTCGCCGTTGCGGAGTCTTTCTCCCACAACGTTCCCGTTTTCTCGGCCATACCCGAGAAATAATCGAGACTTTCGCGGATTACGCGTTCGTAATCGCCCGCGTCGCAAAGCCAGAAAAACCGCAGATAATTGCCGATGAACATATTGCTCCGCCCGACTTCGGGATAAGCGTCCTTGCGCAACGGTCCGAACTCTTCCGCCATTTTTCTTCTGAATTCCTCGTCGGTTTTCATTCCCGTGAACAACGCGTAATACTGGCACGTTTCGCTCGTGTGGTCGTCGCATCTGACGAGTTTGTCGTCGCGCCTTACGGCGTTGTCCGCAAAAAATTTCCCGTCGTAGGAAAGACCGAGAATTTGTTCGCGGATTTTCTCCGCCCGCTTAAAGAGTTCCGCTTCGCCGTAAAGTTCGCCCGCCGCTTCGAGCATCGCCGCATACAGCATATTCGTCGGAAAATTCACGCCCGCCACGTAAGACGGATCGTTCGAAACGCTCCACTCCAGAAAAATCCAGTTGCGCAGATTTTCCAGAAGTCCGTATTCGTTCAGAAACTGCCCGAAGAAATCGATTATGCCGTAAACCTTCTCCCTCGCCTTGTCCCTGACGTCGCCGTCGGACGTACGCTTATAATAATCGCAAAGTTCTATGACGAACCACATCGCCCAGTTCGGAATATACACGTGATCGGGGTGCTGCGCGGGAAAACAATCGGGAACCATCCCCTTTTCGATTTCCGGCACGTCGGCGAGAATATAGTTTTCGAGGAAGCGTTTTTCGATATCGTTACGCCCCGTGAACAATCTTTCGGACATCGCGGAAAAATAAGAATCGCAAAGCCATCCGGCGCGTTCGCGACCGGGGCAATCGGTGAATATATCCACCGCGTTCTGCCTGAAAGTTGCCGCCGCCGCATCAAAAACGGCTTTTATGCGCGGCTCGCCCTCGACGGAAACGCAGTCGGCGTT
This sequence comes from Subdoligranulum sp. APC924/74, assembly GCA_963650905.1. Lineage (GTDB taxonomy): Bacteria > Bacillota > Clostridia > Christensenellales > Borkfalkiaceae > UBA10281. Next base: position 761 of record CAVJNC010000201.1, on the reverse strand, counting down.
GCTATTCTCGAGAGTAACGAGCGACGGTTTGATCGAGGTTTTCCCCGAATATATGATTTTAAGCCGTTTGAACGCGTAAGGTTCCGCGCTCATAACCTCGCTTCGTCCGGCGGGCAAAGTCCAGCATACGAAATCGTTGTTGTCCGAGCGGCGGAAAATCCATTTGCCGTCGGGCAGAATTTCGTCGAACACCGCAAAGATTTTAACCTCTTCTTCCGCATCCGCGGTAAGCCGCAAAAATCCCGAACGCTCCGCAGGAAGTTCGTAATCCGCCGCGCGGTAACCGTTCGCGATTACGTCCAGCATATCCTTTTTCACGTCGAACGCGCCCTCTTCGGTACGATAAAGCGGATTGTTTTTCCACCAGACCTCGCGAACCTCGTCGAACCCGCGAAAATCCGTTTCGCCGAGAAAGCGGAATTCCGCCGCGGCATAATCCGCGCTGTCGCCGTTGCCGTCGATAAATTCTGGCGCCGCCACGTCGTAAACGGGAAGCGTTTCTCTTTTCGGCTCGCGAAGGTCGTAAACCTCGAGAAATCCGCGTTGAAAACTGTACCTCGGAACGTCGCGACGACGATCCGAAACCCGTTCGCAAAGAAAATCGGCGGTTTCCGCTATGATTTTGCCGCCGCGCGTCGCTTCCGCTCCGAAATACGGCAACTGCTGATCGCACGCGTAACACGCGACGTTATAAGCGGACACCTTAACGACGAGTTCGCGGACGGCGGAAAAGGAAATTTTCCTCACGCGCGCATATCCCG
>CAVJNC010000200.1:0-2028 GCA_963650905.1 Subdoligranulum sp. APC924/74 | reverse complement strand
CTATATCGTTCCACGTCAAAGCCAACAACTCGCCGATCCGAAGCCCCGTATATAAGCAAATAATAATGCCGAAAAGTTTTTGCTTTCTGCTCGTCATCACCGCTTCTTCGATTTTCTTCTGCTCCGCGGCGGTAAAGCATTCCACTCTTTTTTCGCACGCCCTCGGGCGTTGAATTTTATCGCCGATATAGGTAGCCGTCAGTCCTAACCGATATGCCGTTTGCAAACTGTTTTGAATAACCGATATAATTCCGTTCACGGAGTTAGACGAAAGCCCTTTCCCCGTCAGAGAATTTCCTTTTTCGCTCATTTCCGTAACGTAACGCTGAATCGTTATGGGCGAAAGTTCGTCCATATCGCAATCGCCGAGATAGGGCGCGATTTTCTTTTCTGCCGTTTGTTTATATAAATCAAACGTTCTCACTTTATGCGTCGGCTTGACGTAATTTTCAAGCCAGATGTTCAACCATTCTTTGTATTTCATTGACAAATCCTCCTCGTCTTTTATAACACAATCGGTCAGAATCTGCTTTTAAAGCATAAAAAACGGAGGAAACTTTTTATCCGTTCTCTCCGTAAATTTTATATATTAAGTTGTTAAAAGACGAAAATGCGGCATAATCTTCGAAATCGAAATCAAAAGTCAAATCTTTATTTACGATTTCCGCGGAACTATTGCCATCATTAGCGGAATCTGTCGGATTATTGTTTGAACTACCGTTGTCGGAACAACCGACAATAGAAAAACAAAAAGCAAGACTTATTAAAAAGCAGAAACAATTTTTATAATTTTCATAGAGATTTTCTCGGCTTTAATATGTAGGGAGATTTTCTTGGTTTTAATATGCCGGCGCGTTAGTCCATATCAATTTCCCGTCACGTTTTTCATAATACGACGTACCGCTTAGGAATTCCGCTTATCGGTTATATATCCGACGGTGTTTATCTTGCCAACGTACATATACCCATCGCGTACCATAGCGTTAATCATGTTCTTAATCGACCTATAGCCCGACTTTTTGTAATAATCGTAAACCATACGGGTAAAAAAAGCGGTCGCAATCCGTCTGAAATACGGCGACGCAAACGTGAAGCAAAAAACTCGACGAAACAGCAAATCCCGAAAAAGCGGTACTTTGCGGCGCGAATTTTTACCGTGCCGAAGGTTATACGGAAAGCCTGATATATCAACGCTTGCAGACGACGGAAATGTGCAAGAACCTGACCGACGAACGGAAAGCGCAAGGAATAGGACGGAGAAAAGATTACGCGATTTTAACGTCGGAAAGAACAAAGATGAAGAAGATTAAAAATCAAAAGTCAGTGTATAAGTTCATAAAACGCCCATAAGAAAGATCAGGTGCTTTTATCACGAACCGATTTCGAACGGCGATTATTCAATCGGTAGAACCGATTTTAAACACCGCTATTCTATCGGAAGAACCGATTTCGAATTGTGGTTATCTAATCGAGAGGACAAACCTTAAACAACGCTTATTCAATCGAAAGAATCCAAAATCGCTCTGTGGTTATTCAATCGGAACTACGAATCTCGAACAATATCTTTTTTCGGCGATTTCTCTGCCCGTATACGGCGCGACCAGACCTAAAACTCTCGGCGCGCCCGCGGGCTTTAAGTTGCGGCGTTTGACTTCGCTGCCGAGTTTAAGCCATGCGCCACCCGCGCCGTCGTAACCGCCGTAATATAAAACGGATAAGACTTTGCAACGCGGCAAAACCACGGCTTCGGGAACTTTTTCCTTAACGGGCACGCAAGAGAAAATCGGATAATCCTCGCTTCCGATATAGCCCTCCAGATAGTCCGTTCTTTCGGAAATAGTAAAAAGCGGCTCGTCGGAAAGGCGGTAACCTTTGCGGATACATTCCGAATATAGCGCAAAAGACGCGTCGTACTTGTCTTTTATGGTATGCCCGACAGATTTGCGCATAATGCAGATCGTTTCGGGAATAACCATTTCGCCGATAGAAAACGTGCCCGCCTCTGCCGAGCGCAACCGCAGTTCTTCC
>CAVJNC010000199.1:0-2050 GCA_963650905.1 Subdoligranulum sp. APC924/74 | reverse complement strand
GTGGCAAGCACTACGAAAATCGTTACGGCGATAACCGTCATCGATAATTTCGACGCGGAAAAAGAGGTGGTCGTACCGGAACAAAGCGTAGGGACGGAGGGCAGCAGTATTTATCTGAAAGAAGGCGAGAAGTACAAAGTCAAAGATTTGCTTTTCGGGCTTATGCTTCGTTCGGGAAACGACGCCGCGGAAACGCTCGCCGTAACGCTTTCGGGCAGTATCGTAAACTTCGTGAAGTTAATGAACGAAACCGCGATGAAAACCGGCGCGACGCATTCGAATTTTACCAATCCGCACGGCTTGCCGGATAACGGACATTACGCCACCGCGCGCGACCTTGCCGTTATCTCGTGTTACGCGATGAAAAATCCGCTTTTCAAAGAGATTGTATCCGCAAAAAAACACGTCGCTACCGAATTGACGACGAGCGAAAAAAGGATTTGGATAAACAAAAACAAAATGCTTTTCAATTTCGAGGGCGCGGACGGCGTTAAAACGGGTTACACGGTCAAGGCGGGGAGATGCCTCGTTTCGAGCGCGACGCGCGACGGAATGGAAGTGGTTTGCGTCGTGCTGAACAGTCCGCAAATGTTCGAAAGGTCGTCGGAACTTCTCGAAAACGCGTTTTCAGGATTCCGGTTGATAAAAGTAGTCGATCCAGACCGCTTCGACAAGGTAATTTTCGATAAAAACAAAACGGTTGCCTATAATCTTTCAAAACCGGACGAGTTTTATTATCCCGTCGGGAAGAACGAAAAAATAACCTGCGAGGCAGACTTCGATTCGTTTGCCGAAGAAAGCGTTCAATCCGGCCGAAAAGCGGGCGAAATAAAAATTTATTGCTCAAAACAGTTGATTTTTTCTCAAAATATCTATACACTTAATAGGGTATAATACAAAAATCGGACTTAACGCCGCTCCCGATCGCGGGCGGCAGACATAGCAGACATAAAGGAAAAATCAAAATGAGAATCAATAAATTTCTTGCCGAATGCGGAATCGCGAGCCGCAGAGGTTGCGACGAAATAATCAAAGAAAAAAGAGTTAAAGTCAACGGCAGAGTATGCGACCTCGGCGCGGAAATCGACGAAGATAACGACAGCGTTTCGGTCGACGGGAAAAAGGTCGCCAGAGCGAGAAAATTCGAATATTACGTCATGAACAAGCCCAAGGGGTGCGTTTGTACGGTAAAGGACGACAAGGGCAGAAAAACCGTAATGGATTATCTCCCGAAAAACACCGCGAGAATTTTCCCCGTCGGCAGGCTCGATTACGATTCCGAGGGGCTTCTGATTTTTACCAACGACGGCGACCTCGCGAACAGACTTACCCATCCGAGCAGCGAAATTCCGAAGACCTATCTCGTCAGAATCGAAGGAACGATCGACGAAAAAACGCTTAACGACCTGAGAAACGGCGTCGTTATCGACGGGCAGAAGACAAACAAAAGCAATATCCGCGTCGTCGAAGAGGGAAAGGATCATACGAAACTCAACGTAACGATAACCGAAGGGAAGAACAGAGAAATAAGAAAAATGTTCGAATCCGTCGGCAAAAACGTAGATTTCCTTAAACGCATCAAAATCGGCGATTTAAGGCTTTCGGGGCTTAACAGAGGAGAAGTCCGCAAACTTACGCAAGAAGAGGTATATTACCTGCAAAACGTTTAATATGGATAAAACGATCATAACCGAAGAGTCGGAAAGTTACAACCGTCTCAAATCGGACATCAAAGACAAATACACGAAGATGATCTGCGCCGAACTCGAGGCGGTAAGGCGTTACGTCGTCGAAGAATCGTCGGTTATTTTAGGCGACGATTTTCTCGAAAAACTCGGCGAATCGGAGCAGTTGAAAAAGGAATGCGATAAAATCCGCAACGAATTCCGTTCGCGCGAGGAGTACGTAAACGCGCAAAGCGAACTCGCCGCCGCATCGAAAGCGGTTAAAAATCTGAAAAAGAAGGATTCCGGTTCCGACGAAAACGCGGAAGAGACGAGACAGCTGAACAAGGCGATCGGCGCGATAACGACGCTTAACGTCACTCTGA
>CAVJNC010000198.1:0-2068 GCA_963650905.1 Subdoligranulum sp. APC924/74 | reverse complement strand
TGGAGTTTGACAGATTGCAGGATGAATATTTTTACCCGGTATTCCTTAAAAAAGAAATTTTCAATCTTCCCAAACAATTCACCCTTCGCACCGAATTGGAATAATAGTTTCATATTTGTTTAGATATTTAAAAATATACTCGAAAAGAATACTTATCGTCCGACACACTCCCGGAAATCGCCTTAAAAACGGGATTTCGTCGTACACGCAAGCGTAAGGGTTCGTAAGTTTTCCTCGCAGACCTTTTGTCGCAAAATTGCGGTTATTCCGTGATCCGATTTATAATTTCGTTTTATAATTCCGTCGATTTCTTCGTCGCTCGGCTAACGTTATATTTTTTTTGCGGACAACATATTGGCGGGATTTTAATTGATTTATTTGTAAAAACGCGGTATTATTATCATCAAGAAAGTTAATGAGAGTTGCAGAATCGGGAATCCCTGAGATCGTCGATTTTTACTCGACGAACCGATAAAACTTCCCGCCGTATTTATTCGTTACGGAAAATATTTGCGGGTTAAAAATTTAACCGGACAAGAAACTTCGGAGGCATAAGAAAATGTATAACAACGTAAGCGATTGGGAACGCATGACAAGCGGAAAACTTTATAATTCCGCAAGCAAAGACATCGAAAAACAACACGCGCGCGGATTGTCGCTTTGCGATAAGTTCAACAGAATCCCCGTGCGGCAGGCGAAAAGAAAACAAAGAACGCTCGAAAAACTGATTCCGTCCGCGCAAGAGAACGGACTTGCCGTTTTTGCGCCGTTTTATTGCGAATACGGAGTCAATATTCACGTCGGAAAAGAGTGTTTCATGAACTATAACTGTATAATTCTGGACGTTTCGCCCGTTACGCTCGGCAACGGCGTCTGGCTCGGGGCGAACGTCACTCTGGCAACGCCCAATCACCCGTTGCTTGCCGAAGAGCGGTTGAACGCCGATTATCCCGACGGGCGGCACGACCTCGAATTTTCCGCGCCGATTACGATAAAAGACGGTTGCTGGATATGTTCTGGCGCGACGATTTGCGGCGGCGTTACGATAGGCGAAAACTGCGTCGTGGCGGCGGGAGCGGTGGTCACGAGGGACGTTCCCGCAAACAGTCTCGTCGCGGGCGTTCCGGCAAAAGTTATCCGGAAAATAGACGAGCGGGATCGGATCGGCGTCTGGGAAACTTACGTTAACAACGGCTCGCCCGTTTCCGTCAGAAAAAGAACGTTAGCCGAGAGAGATTCGAACCCCATCAAGCCTTAAAGCCATCTTTTTTGCCTGTTGCGGCAAATCTTTGCTTGAAGTACGTCCAGTACGTCTGCGCAAATCTTCGTCACAACCGCCTAAAAAATACGGCTTTAAGGTGCTTCGCATTTTAACGGCGATAAATTTAGGAAAATCAAGGCAAACGAACGCGATAATACTTGTCGTATTATAAGCGAGTTTAACGCGGATTTTGCAAATTTTGCGCCGTTAAAACTTATGTGGTTCGAATCCCTCTCGGCTAGCCGATAAAAACCCCAACCGAACCCGCCTCTAAGCCGTCTTTTTAACGCTTTGCGGCAAATTCTCGCTTGAAGTACATTCAGTACATCTGCGTTCGCCTTTACCACAAATCATTTAAAAATACGGCTTTAAGGCTTGATGGGGTTCGAATCTCGCTCGGCTACCAGCATATTATCATAAAATTTTTTAAAGTCAATATCTTAGTGACATTTTTCATATTTTTCGGCAAAACGCGTCACCGTGACGCGGCGCGCGCTAACTCGTTTTTAAAACAATACCAAGCGCGACGTCGTCAACGGCGACATCTCCGGTCAGCAACTCCGGATTGGACCTGATTTACAATAAAAAAAGACCGAGTGAAAACCTTAATTCATCGGTCCAACTCGGTCCGTTATCGAGCGTTATACCGCTTCGGAATTGTAAGGAGCGGAGCAATGTACTTACTCTTATTTGCGGTTTGTCTGTTTTGCTTCGCGACGGAATAGCGTTTTGCCCGACTTCTTTTTCTTTTTATATTTTTCGGCAAAACGCGTCACCGTGACGCGGCGCGCGCTAACTCGTTTTTAA
>CAVJNC010000197.1:0-2138 GCA_963650905.1 Subdoligranulum sp. APC924/74 | reverse complement strand
GTATCCGCATCTTAAAGAGCATATCGCTCAGAAAAAAGCGATATACGAGAGGTATCGCGACGGACTTAAAGACTTGCCGATAAAAATGAACCCGATTATCGAGGACTCGAACCCCAATTATTGGCTTTCCGCGTTGGTCATAGATAAAGACTATATGTGCAGACAGGTAAGAAGCGATACGGAAGCGTTATACGTTAAGGAAAAAGGAAAAACGTGTCCGACCGAAATACTCGAAACGATTGAAAAATGCAACGCCGAGGGCAGACCGATATGGAAACCGATGCACATGCAGCCCATGTATCGTATGCACGAAGCGATAGGAAGAGAGGGATCTCTCAGATGTCGCACGAACGCATACATAGCAGGAGAAGTTAAGAGCGTCGGCGCGGATATATTTGAACGCGGTTGCTGTTTACCGAGCGATAACAAGATGACTGCCGAGCAACAGGATATTATCATTGAGATTATAAAGAGTTGTTTTTAAGATGAAAGAATTTTTCGATACGCTTGCGTCGTCTTGGTGGGGAATAACGATTATCGTTCTTGTGTGCATAATCGTATTATACAAACAGTTTTTTAAACGATTTTACGATTTTATCCTATCGTTTATAGCGATAGTCGTTTTATCGCCGCTTTTATTGATTTTAACGATTGTCGGAGCGATAGCGATGCGGGGGAATCCGTTTTTCGTTCAGCCGAGACCGGGGAAAAAAGACAGGAACGGCAAAGAGAGAATTTTCAAACTGATAAAATTCAGAACGATGAGCAACAAAAAAGACGAAAACGGCGAACTTTTGCCCGACAGCGAAAGGTTAAACCGTTTCGGAAAGGTTTTGAGATCGACGTCGCTCGACGAACTTCCCGAACTGATAAACATACTCAAAGGGGATATGTCGATAGTGGGGCCGAGACCGCAACTTGTTCGGGATATGGTCTTTATGTCGGAAGGTCAGAGGATAAGACATAACGTTCGCCCGGGGCTTACGGGACTTGCTCAGGTAAACGGAAGAAACAGTATTTTATGGGAAGAAAAGTTCGAGTACGATCTCGAATACATAAAAAGAATAACGTTGCTTGGAGACGTAGGCATATTGTTTAAAACCGTATTCAAAGTGTTAAAACGTAGCGACGTGGTTCGCGAGGGGACGGATTCGGATATGGACTATGGCGACTGGTTGCTTCTTAATTCGCAAATAACGCGTGAAGAATACGACGAAAAACAAGCCGCGGCAAGAGTGATTATATCTGAACGGAGATAGATGTGGATTTGGATTATGAATGAAGAACTTGTTTCGATAATAATGCCTTCGTATAATACGGCAAAGTATATTGCGGAGTCGATAAAGTCTGTGCAGGCGCAAACGTACAAAGAATGGGAATTGCTGATCGTTGACGATTGTTCATCTGATAATACGGATGACGTTGTTCGCCCGTTTTTATCTGATAAAAGGATAAAATATTTTAAAAATGAAAAAAACAGCGGAGCGGCTTTAACGAGAAATAAAGCGTTACGCGAAGCGAATGGTGAGTGGATCGCTTTTTTGGATAGCGATGACTTATGGACTCCCGATAAACTCGAAAAGCAAATCTGGTTTATGAAGCAACGTAATTATCACTTTTCATATACAAAATACGAAAAGATTAACGAAGAATCGGACCCTATCGGGGTTGTCGTTTCGGGACCTCGAAAGGTAACTCGAAAAGGTATGTATCGTTATTGCTGGGTTGGGTGTTTAACGGTGATGTACGATGCTAAGGCGGTTGGGCTTGTTCAAATTAAGGATATTAAGAAGAATAACGATTACGCAATGTGGCTCATAGTAGCAAATAAAGAAAAGTGTTATCTTTTACCCGAGAATTTAGCAAAGTATCGAATACGAAAAAAATCAATTTCGCACGATAAACTGAGTAAGAAATTGAAAAGTCATTACGATTTATTCCATTACTGCGATGAAAAGCCTGCGATAGTTGCTTTTTGGTTTGCGTGCTGGAATATGTTTTGGGGTGTATTAAAAAAGAAAAAATACGAAAGGAGAAAGTTTGAAACAAAAGTATAAAATTGTAGCACAAAAAGACCGAGGTACGGAGACGACTCAGTCAAATCGAAGTAAAGGAAGTAAAGAAAGAATCAGGTCATA
>CAVJNC010000196.1:0-2141 GCA_963650905.1 Subdoligranulum sp. APC924/74 | reverse complement strand
GGAAAGAAGTGCGGCATATATCAAAAGCAAAAAATTTGCATAAATACAGAGAAGTACCGTTTAGTTTCCTTGATTATCTATAATAAACGCAAAAGGACACACCTCGCGGCGGTATTCGCTTTGACCTTGAGCGCGTGCGGCGGCGGCGACGACAAAACTTCCGGCGCGGAAGAGGATTCCACAAAGACGTATCTCGACGTCGGCGTTTTCGACGCGGGGCTCGGAACGACTTATTTCGACGAATTGAAGAAAGATTTCGAAGCGTATTATGCCGATACTTCGTTCGAAACGGGCAAAAAGGGCGTGGTTGTCCGCGCGCTCAAAAAAAGCACGGAGTTCAACCCCGCAAACCTTTTGGGTTCGATGCAGAACTACGAACCGGTTATGTATATTCTCGACCACGGCGATTACGAAGAATTTACCGCGCAGAATATGTTTCTGGACGTTACCGACGTTTTAACCGAGCAATATCTCGACGAAGACGGCAATATCGCCTCCGATACCGGCAAAGCGGCGACGCAGTCCATAGAGGACACGATGTACGACGGTTATTCGGACGTATTCAAAAAAGAAGGGCATTATTACGCCGTTCCTTACATGCTTTCCGTAACGGGCATAATTTACGACGCGGATTTGTTCAACGAGGCGTCTCTTTATTTCAAAAAGGACGGAACCATCGGCGCGAATTTCGCTTCGATCGAAGCGGGCGAAGCGTCCGTCGGCCCCGACGGAATAGCCGGCACGTCCGACGACGGTCTGCCTGCGACGTGGGGCGATTTCCTCACGCTTCTGGAAAGAATCAGAATCAATTACACGCCGTTTACGTGGGCGGAATCTCCCACGACGTATCAACTTTCCCGTCTTTTTAACGCCATCTGGGCGAACTACGAAGGTTACGACGACTATATGCTCAACTATTCGTTCAGCGGAACCGACAGTCAGTTCGGAGAAATAAACGAAAACAATTACGACCTGCTTCTCGGTCAGGAAGGCAGAAAAGCCGCCGTTAAAGCGTTTTACGATATAACCAAGGTCAGCGGAAACTATTCCGCCAAGGCAAGACCGGGCGGAGGCAACAACCACACCGGCGCGCTGCGCGAATATATTCAGAGCAAACGTTTCGGCAAGAGAATCGCAATGACCGTCGAAAACAGTTATTGGGAACAGGAAGCGCGCGAGGTATTCGACGGCGAAACGTCGCAGGCTGTCAACGGTTACGGCAAACGTAATTTCAGATATATGCCTGTTCCGAACTTTACGAACGTAGACGGCATCGAGGATCAGACCAACACCGAACGCGTTCTCCCCGCTCAGTTTGCGGACAGTTATATCTGCCTGAGCGCGAAAAACAAAAACGCGAACGCGGACGTTCAGGTGAAAATCGCAAAACTTTTCATCAAATTCATGCAGCAAAGATCTGAACTCGTAAAATACACCGCCAACACCGGTTGCATCAGACCTTATAACTATACCGTTTCGGCGGAAGAAAAAGCGACCTGCACTCCTTACACTCAGAGCCTTCTGACGTTTATCGAAGAGGGCGCGAAACTCGCTCCCAACCTGCCCATCGCCGCAAAGCGTCGTTTATACAACGGCGAAATCGGCTTCTATGAAGGCGAGAACGGTTTCGCGTTCCGCGCAAAAGTAGGCACTTCGTCTTATATGGATCCGTTCACTTATTTCTATAAGAATACCGATAAGACCGTTAGCGACGCCGTAACGGATATGACGGATACCATAACCGGATTGTTAAAACAGGCAGGCGCGCTCGCTTAACAAATAAACAAGCACGCATTACCGCGACGAGACGTAAAAATCGGCGCGGTAATAAGATTGAATGCGGAACGCAGCGCAATCGCCTGCGGCTATCGCGACGAAAAAAAATCGTTGCGGCAACACGACCGAATTCGGAACGCGTCGCGGTTGCCTCACGCGTGAGGCAACCGCGACGCGACAAAAAACATTACACCCAAAAACCGGCGGAGTTATGAGAGAAAAACCTTCTTTATTAAGCGGCGTCAAGTGGTTTCTTTACGAAGGTGTGTCCTTTTGCGTTTATTACAGAAAATCAAGGAAACTAAACGGTACTTCTCTGTATTTATGCAAATTTTTTGCTTTTGATATATGCCGCACTTCTTTCC
>CAVJNC010000195.1:0-2178 GCA_963650905.1 Subdoligranulum sp. APC924/74 | reverse complement strand
TGCCACAGGAAGTTTAACGTCGGCGGCGTTTTCGTAAAGCATTCGCCCGCTCGATACCTCCATAACGGCTTCCGACCTCGAAACCGCGAACGCCGCGGCTTTTTCCCCGCGGAAAGTCAACGCCGGAAAAAGCAATGCGATAACGAAAAAAAACTTAATCTTTCTCTTCATTTTTAAAAGTTTTTATGAACTCCTCCGCAGTTTCGAAAGCCCTCGAAAAAGCGTCCGTCGGAACGCTTATCAGTTTTACGTTTTTTCCCTTTCCGACGAGAAACCCCGTGGGTTTCAACGATACGATCGCGCTGCTTCCGCCCGCGAACGGCATTTCGGGAGAAGAGTTGATTTTCTTTATTTCGCCGTACTCTCCTCCGCCCGTCATAAAGCCCATTGTGACTTTTGTAACGGGGATTACCGTTGTTCCGTCATTTATGGAAAACGGCTTTCCAATAACGGTATTAACATCGATTAACATATTTATGTCTTTCATAGCCGCGCTCATCAGTTCTTTTATTTTATTTTCCTTGATTTCTTTGTTGTCTTTAAGCATTTTTAACTCCTTTTAAAAAACTTTTGATTATCCCCGCGATAATTTTCAGAATACTGAAACAGATACCGACATCGAAATATACGCCGTTCGATTTCTCATCGTCGCAAACAATCGAACTTCCGCCGAAATCCAACGAAGGTTTAATTTCCCGCAAGACGGAAAACATTATAAAATTCATTTGATTTACAAGCGAAATCGCAATAAACTTCGTCACGTTGTCCGCGGCGTTAAGCACAAGAGCGTATCTTATTTTCGTAAAGGCGAACAGTTCGAAAACGTCGATATTATCCATTTGCGGCATCATATCGCGGGGCTTGAATTCGACCGCCTTTTTATCCGTCAGATGAAGATAAAATTTTTTTTCATTGTAATTAATATACGTCGATTTGATTTTTATAAACCCGAAAAAGTATAAATTGAAGTATGTTTTTTTATTATAAAACGAAAAAATGCCTTTTACCGAAAACGGTAAAGGAATTATAATAACAGATAAAATAATAAAAATAACGGCATATTTCATAAAAATATTTTGCCGCGCGACAAGAAAAATATGTAAAAGCATATCGGCTTTCAACGAGATACCCGACCTCGATTTTCAGCGAGACAACCGAAAGTCCATAGGCTTTCAACGAAATACACAAAAGCCATTCGACGCTCAACGAAATACGCAAAAGCCCCTCGACTCTCAACGGAGCAAGGGGCATGATTTTACGAGTTATACAATTTTAAGCGGTTTTATCGTTGTCGTTTCCGGCGTTTGGCAAAACCTGATTTTCGACGTTATATTCGGGATCGTCCGCTTCGTTATACACGTCTTTTTTGAACAGATACGCGTCGTCGTCGCCGTGCAACTTTTTGATTTTGTCGATAAGCCCGTCGTAATCAGGCAATTCGTCGAGCGACGAAATCTGGAAACGCTTCAGAAAGTTATCGGTCGTTCCGAAAAGCGCGGGGTGACCGATGGAATCCTTTCTCCCGACGACCTCAACCACTCCGAGTTTAAGGAGATTCTGAAGGGCGTATTCGCAACTGCAGTTTCTAATATCCTCGAGATCCATTCTCGTAACGGGTTGCTTGTAAGCGATAATCGCCGCAACCTCGAGCATACTTCTCGAAAGTTCTCGCTCTTTTATCGGGTTAAGAACGGCGGCGACGCTTTCCGCGTTGTTTTTATTCGTTCCGAATTGCAATTTTTTATTGAAAATAAGCAGGTGAATACCGCTGTCGGCGTTATACTTCTCTTTCTGAAGTTTTTCGGCAACAGACAAAACTTCCTTGTCGGTAAGGCAAAGTTTTTCGGAAATATCTTTCACGGCGACGGCGTCGCCGGAAACAAACAATATCGACTCAATTATACTCGCTAAGGTCTCCAATTTCTTCACTCCTGTCTTCTCTTAGATTTACCGTTATATCGCCAAAAGTTTCCGATTGCTCGCAGGTTAAATACTGCAATTTCAACAGTTCGAGAAGGGCCTGAAACGTCGTTATGATTTCCATTCTCGAGGCGTCCTCTTTGAAAAGTTCGAAGAAACTGCACGTTTGCCTTTCGAGCATCGTGGTTTTTATATAATTGATTTTATCCGCGACGGTGAAAACTTCCTTCGGAATCTCTTTCTGAGCGTTCTTAATCC
>CAVJNC010000194.1:0-2202 GCA_963650905.1 Subdoligranulum sp. APC924/74 | reverse complement strand
GTGAAGTTTTGCGCTGAGAACGTTCGTTTCGGAGTTCCACGTTAACGTTATTACGTAAGTTTCGTCACTGTTTTTGCCGATAATCTGCGATTTTTCGGCGTTATATTCCGACGTTAACACAACGTCACTGAGCGTCATCGTGCCGTCCGATTCGATTGTTATGGTTCTTGTGCCTTCGTTGTAACCGGTGAAATTACCGCTCCAGGTGCCGACGAACATTGCGGGAATAACTTCTTCAACGTCGCCGCCGCGGGTGAGAACGACAGATTCCGTTCCGTAAGTCAAAGTTTTTGCGCTTATCGTGAAGAGATAATCGACTTTGTTCGCCGTGAAAGCGACTTTATCGATTCCGTCGTAAATCGCGGAGAACGGGACGCCCTTTATGCTTCCGGTAAGGTCCTGCTTAAGGTTGAAAACGATTGCCGTGCCGCTTGCTTCCGTGCCGTTATAAGTTCCCGCGACGCCTGAAGGAAGCGAAGGAATATCGGTCGTGCCGGCGTAACCGTCACTGACGAGTTTCTGCTCGCCGAAATTGCCGCTGCTCTTGCAATAAGCAAGCTGACCGTTATAATAGAAGTAGATCTCCACCTCGTTATATTCGTTAAATCTGCAATAAAGCCCCGTTGCGGTTTCGGTTACCGTTCTCCACTGATTTTTTCCGCCCCAGTTGAAAATCCACTCGCCTTCGAAATCTCTGTTGTAAAGATAAGTCGCATGGCCGAATCCGTCGATTATAAGTTTATTATACTTCTTCATTACGGGATTTTCGGGATCGGTTTGGTTGTCGAGTTTCTCTTTATACCAGACGCCCTGATATTTATCGGGTGTTTTCGCGGTTATTTTTCCGCCGTCCGATTTTGCCGCGGCATAATCGAAACCGAGAATTTCGTCGTCATCGTAAACAATAACGACAAGGTTATCGTCGAACACGGCGTAAGATCCGTTCTTTTCTCCGCTTACGTTACCTATACCGTCGATACCGACTTTTTTGCCGTTATAACTGTATTCGCCTTCTTCCGGCCCGATAACGGTAAGCCCGTAACCCTGGCTGCCCTGCTCGGTCGAATAATATACCACGCGGTAACTCACTCCGTCTATGGAAATGCGCGCGCCGTCTGCAAATCCGTCGGGAGCGACAACCGTAGCCGAAAGATTGAGTTCGCCGTTTGTTACGACGTACTGCTTTTTGTCGGTAACGGCAACGTAAGTGTTTTCGTCGTTTCCGATCATGAACGCCTTAAGCGCGCCGTCTTCGACGGGCGTTAAAACAACGTTCTTCTTCGCCGACGTCCCCGCGCTATACAAACCGAAGAAAATATCGTTCGATTCGTCGTAACGCATAGTGGAAATGTTGCCCTCTAAAAGAATTTTAACTATATTTCCTTCGAACACGTAGAAACTTCCGGTCGTCGTCGAATATTTGCTGTGACGATAGAAAGAACCGTCCGCGGAGAATTCCATCGTATAATCGGACTGATAAGGCCCGTTACTCGAAGAGTAAAGATAAGCCAACGAATATTTGCCTACGTATTTTTTACCCGTATGGTCGGTATTTTTCGGTCTTGCGAAGTTGCAATCGAGCGAATAATCGGTTCCGACAAATTTAACGGCAAGAGAATCGTCCGCGTTGATCGTTATTTTCATCGACGAGAAATATTTAGCGAGGGCTTCTCCCGAGACAGAGAGTTCGTCTCCGTTTATAGTGTAAGTTCCGCTTATGCCGTAATTGCTGTTGAGACTATCCGAATAGAGGGTAAGTTTCTTGTCGGTAAACGCAAACATATCGCCCGCGTCGTTAAAATACTGACCGAATACTCTTATCGAAGCCTTCGTAAAGGTATAATCGACCGTTGCGGACATTCCGTGTTCGATCGTAAATTCGACAGTTTCGTCCGAATCCGAATAAGAACCCGTTACGTCGCCGTATTCGTTGTTGAAAGTAAACAGAACGTGCGTTCCGTCCGTTTTATATTTTCCGCCGATAACGCCCGAATTTATCCATTGAAGAGATCCGTCGTTGTTGAGAACAAGCACGCCCGCGTCAGATACTCCGTAATATTCGTAAGTTCCTTTATACGTACCCGTAAGAGCGGAAACATCGCCGTATTGCGCGTCGAGACGGATATCCTTAACCACGGGGACGTAGTAACGATATCTCGTGCTGCCGGTCGTCCAGATCCAGTCGAAGAAAATGTCCGTACC
>CAVJNC010000193.1:0-2204 GCA_963650905.1 Subdoligranulum sp. APC924/74 | reverse complement strand
TTTCGGCGCATGCTTCGGCAGTTTCGCGAACGTTCTGATTTACCGCCTGCCCGCAGGCGAAAGCCTCGTCAAGGGCGCGTCGCATTGCACGTCCTGCGGGAAAAAAATACTGAAAAGAGACAATATTCCCGTGATTTCGTACATCGCGCTTCGCGGGAAATGCCGCTTTTGCGGCTCGAAAATCAGTCCGAGATACGTGATCGTCGAGGCGATTACGGCGTGCGTTTTCCTCGGTTTCGCCCTTTTGTCGCCGATTACGGGGATCGCTTATTCCGTTTTTTGCATGGCGTTTTCCGTGCCGGTCATCGCCGTCGCGTTCATCGATTTCGAAACGGGGTTTATTCCCGATTCGCTTAACGTTACGATTTTTATCGTCGCCGCGCTCGCGTGCGTTTATTCGGCGGTTTTCGGCGGCTACACAGGCTGGATTTCGCGGCTCGTCGGGCTGGGGTTTTGCCTCGTGTTTTTCGGCGGGGCATACTTTATCTCGAAATGGATTTTAAAACGCGAGGGACTCGGCTTCGGCGACGTGAAATTTACCGCCGCTTGCGGACTGTTTCTCGGGATAAAAGCCGCGTTTTTCGCAACGCTTTTGTCGACGACGCTCGCTTCGGTCGTCCTGATTATCGTTCAGGCGAAAAACAAGAGCGAGGAAAAGGGGAGGGAATATCCCTTCGCGCCCTTTCTCGCTTTCGGAATTCTCGTCGCGGCGTTCGTCGGAGAGATTGCCGTGAACGCTTATCTCGCATTGTTTTAAACGCGAACGCTTGTCTCGTTTTGTTTTAAACGCGAACGCTTGTCCCGTTTTGGTTTGACTTGTTTTATACTCGGCTAAGGAAAGAATATGAAAAAATACAAATACGTTGCCGTCAATATCGAAAAAAAACGTTTTACGGGGATTTTCGTGGCGGAAAACGAGGAAAATTTAAGACAACTGCTTTCGCAACAGAACCTTTACCTCATCTCGTGCAAAGCGATAAAAAAAGAGTCGCCGAACCCGTTTTTCAGCGTGAGCGGAAAAATCGAAATCAAGGAACTCACCACGTTTTGCCGGCAGTTTGCGATAATGCTTAATTCGGGTATTTCCATTCTCGAGAGTCTTAACCAACTTAAACAACAGAAGTTTTCGGGATATTTCAAAGCGTTGCTCTTCATTATTTACGACGACGTCAAGGTGGGATTACTTCTTTCGCAGGCAATGGAGAAGCACAAGAAGATTTTCCCCGAGTTTTTCAGAAGTATGATTTACGTCGGCGAAATTTCGGGTAATCTCGAACAGGTTCTTATTTCGCTCGCGGACTATTACGACAACGAAATCGAACTTAAAAAGAAGATAACCGGCGCGCTCGCTTACCCTATATTTATGGGCGTGTTAATTATTGCCGTCGCCGTTCTGATGCTTGTTTTTGTCGTTCCCATGTTCAAGGACACCTTATCGCAAATGGATATCGCGAGGGAAGATTTCAACATCATAACGCTCGTGTTGTTCGATATGAGCGACTGGATTCTGGCAAACGGTCTGGACCTCGTGTACGTTCTCGTAGGGGTTTTCGCGCTTATCTTTTTCGGATTGAAAACTCAGAAAGGAAAGGATATAGCCGATTATCTTAAATATAACCTGCCGATAATACGCGACGTTCAGATTAACATGGTGGCGAGCAAATTCGTCAAATCTCTCGGTTTGCTCCTTGCGAGCGGAATGAATATGGCGGACGCTCTCGAGGTGGTGCAACGCCTCCTCGGAAACAGATACGCGGAAAAAAAGTTTAAACATATAGTCGACGATATCCGTCAGGGCGCGTCGCTTACGTTTGCGATGGATCAATATAAAATATTCCCGCAGATACTCATTCAGATGATATCTACGGGCGAAAAAACGGGCGGCGTTGAGGAAATCCTTAACAGAACGATGAAATTCTTCGATTCTCAGGTGGAGAGCGCGCTTCTGAAAGCAACCGGAATTCTTCAACCGGTTATGCTTTGCATTATGGGCGTCGTTATCGGCGGAACGTTTATGGCGATTTATTCTCCGATACTTACGATAATGACAAAGGCGATGTAACAACGTCAAAGGGTTCGATATGAATATAAATTATGAGATAATTCAATATTATATCTATAAAAAAATAATCAAAAAGAAACAACGCGACGTCTCGCTTGCGGACTGCGAACGCCTTAACATGACCGTAGAGAAATATATGCAG
>CAVJNC010000192.1:0-2228 GCA_963650905.1 Subdoligranulum sp. APC924/74 | reverse complement strand
TTACAGCGCGGCGGACGGCGACAAGAAAAACAGCGTAACGATTTCCTTTACCGTAACTTTCGGCGAAACGGAAACCGAAAATGCGGTTGTAACCTGGGCAAAATCGAACGAGGATATCGTTGAAATCACGGGCGAGACGGAATACACGATTAAAGCGGCGGATATAGGCGCAACCGTGTTAACCGCAACTTATACTAACGTCGAGGACAAAAAAGCGCATATAACCATCGACGTTACCATCGAAAGAGTAACAAAAACGGTTGAAATTAAACACGATACCATTCTTGCGGAGTTGACTACAACCGAAATCGATCTTTCGTTCGCAAGCGCATATTACACCCAAAACGCGACGCTTGCTTATGGCGATAAGGTTCTCGGAAACGGCGCTTTGAACGGCGGCAAACTTACCGTAGACCTCAGCAAAATGACCGAAACGGGCAACCTTACGTTCCTTGCTACCACCGATAAAGACGGCGTGTACTATTCGTTTGACGTAAACGTTCTTCTTGCAACGAAAATCATCCGCACGGTCGACGACCTTAACGTTGTAAAAGTAACGCAAACCGATATCGATAACAATACCTCGATTGACGGTTATTACGTTCTCGGCAACGATATAAATATAAAATGGGCGACGGCATTGGGAACGTCCTTGAAATACAATGATACAGGCACCGATACTGTAAAAAGTTGGGATCAAAACTTCGGCTTCCGCGGTACATTTGACGGACTCGGTCACACGATATCCGGTTTCTGTGCTAATCAGAACGGTATGTTCGGGCATGTAGGTCAAGGTGCCGTTATCAAAAACGTTAAGTTTGATGATTTTAAATATAACGGACAATATTTAGGAGCGTTGTTTGGCAGAACCATAAGGGGTGCCGAAATAACCGATGTTACTCTTAGCAAAGTGACATATGCTAATATTGCTACTGCAAATGTAATCCATTGTCAGGGCTTCTTGGCTTCTAATCTTACGCGGGAAACCACTTTGACAAACATAAAAATCGATGCAAGCAATTGTGAAGTGTATTCGTTATTCGGCAACGAAGTGACGGGAAACACTTATAGCGAAGTTGAAATAAAAGTTAAATCTTATACTATATTCGGAAATCAAGGTTCCGACATAAACGCCGAGGATAAAACTGTTGTTCCCGAAGGCGTAACCGTGATTACTTACGAAACCGTTGGAATCGAGCATGATACCGTTTTAATCGAAGCACCCGCATCGAATGCCGGGGAAATCGATCTTTCGTTCGCAAGCGCATATATCGGCGACACCGTTAGTTTAACTTACAATAACACCGTTCTCGGCGAAGGTGTGCTTACGGAAGGAAAACTTACGGTTGATCTGAGCAGTATAACGACCGTCGGCGAATATACGTTCATCGCTTCGTCGTTAAAAGACAACGTTATTTACACGTTTAACGTAAACGTTATCCTTGCGACGAAGATTATCCGCACCGCGACAGATCTCGAGACTATCCGTGTAAAAACTACAACCGACGTTATTTCCGGATTGTATGTTCTCGGTAACGATATCGATATGAATGGCGCAAAAGTACAGGTACTTAAGGATAATTTGCCCGATTTTTGGGAATCTAAATACGGATTTGTCGGAACGTTCGACGGGCAAAATCATACGATATCTAATTTTACCGCAGGACAAGGCGGTTTGTTCGGACATATCGGTAAAGGAGCGGTGATAAAAGACGTCAACTTTGCAAACGTAAGTTGCAACAATGAATATCTTTCTGCCGTTCTTGCAAGAACGATATGTAGCGCGGAATTAAGCAATATAAACGTCGGCGTGACAAGTTTTGCAGGCTCGGATCACGACAGGGGACTTCTGGCGTCGAGATATATAGACGGCTCGAAAATAAAAGACGTGAAAATCGACGCGAGCGCATGCACGGTTTATTCGTTATTCGGAAATCAGGTGGGCGATAAGACAGCCAATACCTATAGTAATGTAAAAATCGAAGTAAAAGAATACACAATGTTTGCAAATCAGGGCACAGACGTAAACACCGCAGATAAAAAGGTTGTTCCCGAAGGCGTAACCGTTACAACTGCGGATACAAGCGACGAAGCGTAATTATCCAAGTAACAAAACAAACAAATGGCGTTGCCGTTGCCGATTAACCTCGGCGGCGGCAACAATAATCTATGAAAAAAATTTATTTATGAAATTAAACTTCGAAGAATATAAAAGTAAAGTTTACGCC
>CAVJNC010000191.1:0-2240 GCA_963650905.1 Subdoligranulum sp. APC924/74 | reverse complement strand
TTCTTACACTACGAAAAGTTTCGCTCTTGAAAAATACGTCAACAACGACGAAGACGCGACCACAGATTATAAAGGAATGATGATTTCCTTCACCGCGAACGTCACCGCTAAGAGTTATTCCACGAACGCGTCCGTAAAAGTTATGGATAACGGCAAGGAAAACGGCGGATTCGACAGTTTCGCCACCGACGGCAAGGACGTGAGATACGCTATTTATCTCACCACCAACAGAGTAAACACCGACGGAAACAACCTGACGTTCGAACTTAAAATCACGTTCGGTCCTACGGCAGAATCGTCCACTAATACGGACTTCCCCGTAGGCAAAGCGATCTTCAAAGATTTCAAGATCGTTAAACTCACCGAAGAGGAATACGAAGCGGCGGACACCACGAACAACGGCACGAAAGTTACTCTTCTCGGCGACTACAACAGCGATACTTCGGACGACGACGATGACGACGATACTTCGACGGACAGTTACGACATCAACACCAACGACGCTATGTACGATCCGTCTTCGACCAAGGATTCCGACGGACGTTATCAGGGATATGAAGTAGGCCTCACTCAGATCACGGGCGGAGCGTATAAGGGAAGCGTTACGACAGACGCCGCAAACAACAAGGCGTTCCTCGTCAACAGCGCGTACAATTACGCCGCAGCCGGTCTTAACGACGCGCTCGCAGCCCTCAAAAATGATTACACGGCGTTTTACCCGAACGGAAACAAGAACGTACAAGCCATCGCGCTTTATTCCAAAACCGGATATTTCGTCCGCGCGACCTCGAGCAATCTCCCCGTAACCGTTCCCGCGAACAGCGTTTATAGTTTCAGCGTTAAAGTAAAAGTCATAAGCGGTAAGGCTTTCGTAAGACTTTACGACTATGACCTCGCGAACGTAGACGGAACGGGCGGCGTTGCAAAATTCACCGAAGGCGGCAAAGATTACGTTATGCAGACCGAAATCGTTCCCGAAAGCAAGAAGGGCGGCGACGGTTACGTCACGGTTACGTTCATCGTGAGAACGGGCGACGAATCGAAGGATTACGAACTTCAGTTCGGCTTCGAGGGCGAAGGCTCGATGCTTATAGGTAAGGTCAACAAAGGCGCGACCTATTCCGCCGCGACCGATTACGATTCGCTTTCCGACGCTTTCGATCCCGATTACTACACGTTCGAAAAAGCCGCCGATCACGACAAAGTCGTCAGATACTACAAGAACGAATCCGACGCGGAAGACGGTACGAACCCCTTAAAGGACGACGACGGTAACGTCAGAGAGGACGTGACCACCGATACGGTAGTCGCTTACGGATATCTTAAAAACGACGCCGGCGAAGACAAGACGAAAGTCGTTATGCTCTATCGTTACGACACGATCGATTGCGTAACCTACGTTATCGAAAGCGACGCCGACGAATCCTCGAGCGAATCTTCGAGCGAAGATTCTTCGACCGATTCGACCTCGACGGCAAGTTACGCATGGCTTCAGATCGTTTCGATAATAATCGCGGTTGTTCTCATCGCGGCTCTCGTTGCGGTTATCGTTCGTATGGCGACGAAGAACAAGAAGAGCAAAAAGTCCAGAAAAGAGGGCTATTACACCAAAGGATACGACAAATCGAAGAGATATGCCGGCAACGGAAAGAATCTGAACAAGAATAACGTGGAAGCGCCCGACGCAACCGACGAGGCTTACGATTACGGCGACGGCTCGGAAGAAAACGGCGAAAATAACGAAAAAGGCGAATAAGCCGGAAATAACCGAATGATTTGTTCGATAAGTTATAGTTAAATCGGGCGGGGACGAATGAAAATTCGTCCCCGCCCTTTCATATGTTTTATATGCTCTTTTCAAAAATAATTTCAATGAAAAAAACCCTCGCGTTACCGCAGTTCTCTTTGGAGATTTTCAATATGTTGTAAAAAGGCCGACGAAAATTTTCGTCGGCCGTTATTTTTTGGATATAAATTATTTGCTTTTTTTCTTCGCGACGTAAGAAACGACTGAACAAGCGATTATTCCGATCACGAACGGAACGGCAGAAAAAAGTCCTGCATACCAGGGCGCGCTGTTGCCCGGCGCGTAACGAAGAACCGCGCAGTTATAAGTTACCACAACGCACATAACGTTGGTGAGCAACATCGCGAAAGTTGCGAATATCGTTGAAAGTTTTTTCATACTCAAAAGTAAAGGTAAGTTCCGCAAAAACGACTAAAAATTGAAAAACGGCAAA
>CAVJNC010000190.1:0-2266 GCA_963650905.1 Subdoligranulum sp. APC924/74 | reverse complement strand
CATAAAGCCCGTTTTTGCCGATAGCGACAGGAGAGTCGTTCTCTGGTCGAAAAAGGCTTTCAAAACGTTGATGATTGGATTCGGAGTCGAATTCAACGCGCATATCGACGACGTTTCCATTCAGAAATATCTTGCCGATTTCAGCGGTAAGGACGACGGACTTACTGACGTCGTAAAAGAATACGGACTTGACGAAAACCGTCTTGCAACGTCGCTCTTTTCTCTTACTTCGATTATGGGCGATAAACTTAAAAAAGAGGAGTTAATCGGCTTATACGAGGACTTAGAACTCCCGTTGAACGACGTTTTGTTCGATATGGAGCAGGCGGGATTCAAAATCGATGAAAAAATGCTTTCCAAAATGAGCGTCGATTTCGAGAAGAGAATCGGCGAATTGAACGAGAAGATTGTCGGTTATGCGGGAGAGGATTTTAACGTCAACAGCACGAAACAACTCGGAGTTGTTCTTTTTGAAAAACTCGGTCTGAAATCAAAAAAGAGAAACAAGACGAAAACGGGTTATTCCACGAGCGCGGATATTCTCGAAGAGATGAAAGACGAGCATCCGATAATTCCCGTCATTTTAGAGTACCGCAGAATTCAGAAACTATATTCCACTTACGTGAAGGGCTTCGAGCCTTTGATCGATAAAAAAACGGGGCTTGTTCACACCTGCTTCAATCAGACGTTGACTTCAACCGGCAGGCTCTCGTCGAAAGAGCCGAATCTTCAGAATATTCCCGTTAGAGATAAAGAGGGAAAAGAAATCAGAAAGTTGTTTATTTCTTCTTTCGAAGGCGGCAAGATCGCCGGCGCGGATTATTCGCAGATAGAATTGCGGCTTCTGGCTCATTTCAGCGGCTGCAAACCTCTTATCGATACCTTTACGAGCGGCGGGGATATTCACGCGCTCACCGCTTCGCAGGTGTTCGGCGTTCCCCTTGCGGAAGTGACGAGGGAGATGCGACAGAGCGCGAAAGCGGTCAATTTCGGGATTATTTACGGCATTTCCGACTACGGCCTTGCGGAGCAACTTAAAATCTCGCCCAAAAGGGCGGGGGAGTATATCCGGAAATACTTCGAAATGTATCCGAGCGTGAAAGAGTATATGGACGGCAACGTCGAATTCGCAAGGAAAAACGGCTATGTAAACACGTTGCTCGGCAGAAAACGTTATATCCGCGAAATCAATTCTTCAAATTATAATCTGCGTTCGTTCGGAGAGAGGGCGGCGATGAATATGCCGCTTCAGGGAACCGCCGCGGATATCATAAAAATCGCGATGCTCAAAGTTTACGATAAGTTCAAAGAACTCGGCCTGAAGTCGAAACTCATTCTGCAGGTGCATGACGAACTCATCGTCGACGCTCATCCCGACGAGGTCGATAAGGTCCTCGATATTCTGAAAAACGAAATGCAGACCGCCGTAACGCTTACCGTTCCTTTGACGGTAGAAACGGAGTGCGGCGAAAGGTGGTTCGATGCGAAATAATGATTAAAGTTGCAGTCACCGGCGGAATAGGAAGCGGAAAATCGACCGCCGCGGGGATTCTGAGAGAATCCGGTTATAAATGCGAATCCGCGGACGATATTTATCGCGATCTGCTTGCCGACGAAAAGTTTGTCGAGAAAATTTCCGATTATATGGGGATCGAACCGATCGTTTGCGACGGAAGGAAATTTCTCGATAAAAAATCGTTGTCCGATAAAGTTTTCGGAGATAAAAACGAGTTGAAAAGGCTCGACGAATTCACTCATCCGGTCGTTATGGGTGTCCTTATGAAAAATATGGAAAAGCGGCAGGACGAGAAAATCGTTTTTGCCGAAGTCCCCGTTCTGTTCGAGGGCGGGTTCGATAAACTTTTCGATTATATCGTTATAATTAAAAAAGATATCGGGGAGCGATTGTCGAAAACGATGAGTCGGGACGGGAAGAGCGAGGCGGACGTTAAAAGGGTTGTCGCCGCGCAGTTCGATTACGATAATATCGAGGAAAACGGGAAGATTTTTGTCGTGCGAAACGACGGAACCGTCGACGATTTAAAGGAGAATTTAAAAAGCGTTGTTGCGGGAATTCATCAAAAAGACAAAAAACAGGCCGAAAACGTTTGATTTTTATTTTTGTTTGGGTTATACTTATAACAGTAAATCCGTTTATCGGGTTTGCTTTTTAAAGACGGAAGTTTATCGAAGCGGTCATAACGAGGCGGTCTTGAAAACCGTTTGCCCAAAAGGCACAGGGGTTCGAATCCCTTAACTTCCGCCA
>CAVJNC010000189.1:0-2272 GCA_963650905.1 Subdoligranulum sp. APC924/74 | reverse complement strand
TTGAGTTGTTCGGGAGAACTAACCCTGTCGATACTTGATTTTCTGAAAATATTTTTATTCATGTTTTTCCCTCGCAAATTTTAACGACCGTCGAATCGTATTTCTCCGCGGTCGCGTCCGACCTTTTTCCTGTTTTCTCGGTCTCCTCGTCCGGTTTTAAAAGCGCGTCGGCATAGCCGACGAAATCTCATCCGGAACGGTATCGCCTGTTTTTGAAGAATCCTTCCCGCTAATATCCGTATTTCCCGTTCATTTTTTTCCTTAATTTTTCTATCGAAACATGACATAACCGACGCACGTTGGAATAAGACAAACGCATTTTTTCCGAAATTTCCTTATGGCTTAAGCCGTGATAATAATGCAGGACCACTATTTCGAGTTCACGCTCCGTCAAAGTTCCGAGAGCCTTGTCGAGATCGATCAGATCGCTGTCTAAATCATCGTCGTCGTAAAACGGCTCGCCGATTTTTTCAAGCGACTCGCGTTTATTGTTTTTACGATAAAAATCGATTATCGTCGTTTGCATGACTTTGAATATGTAAGACGCCGCGCCGCGCCTGTTTGAATCGAATTCGCCGGATTTGGAAAACAGTTTTAAAAAAACTTCTGAAGTAATATCTTCGGCGTCCCTTCTGTTGCGGACTTTGTTCATCGCGTAGCCGAAAACCTTGTCGTAATAAAGCGCGTAAATTTCCGACGAAGCGCTATTTTTTGTCTGCATCATACTTCTCCGGAAAAAGGATTATACGTTCGATTTCGCCTGCCGCAGCCAGATCCAGATCTTCGTCACGCAGTTCGACTCCGTCCTGCAGACGTTTATCCTGCAGATATTTATGCGTTATCGCGTCGATTTTCGTCTGAAGTTCGGAATTCGGTTCGAATTTCTGATATTCGAATAACGTTTTTATGCTTTTCATGATAACTTTTGCCTCTCTGCAGATATATACGCGCAAAACGCCCGTTTTGTTATGACCGGATTAAAAATCAGAATAAATTTAATGACCGGATTAACAATCCGAATAAATCTGATGACCGGATTACCAATCCGAATAAATTTGATAACCGGATTATCAATCCGAATAAATTTGTCGCGCCGCAAAACTTACCGCTACGCGTATCGGATAAATAAAACAACCACGTTTCGATTGTGCTTTAATTTGTCTTTTTTGTCAACGAAAAGATTATAAAAACACTCGGGGATGACGAATTGGATCGCTATTGTATATAAAAACGGCTTATTGTTAAGCGCTTTCTGCCTGCCGAAAGAGTTTTTCGGCTAAATCACAAAAAACTTAACGTAAGCCATTCGCATTGTCATATTAATAATATAACTCGTTCATAGATGAACGAATCAAGCGTTTTAGGAAAAAATATGCAAAAAGACGGAAATTTATTGTTTCGGATAAGCGAAGCAACGCCTGCGCGCGCGTGCGGCGTTTCGTGAAGCGCGTTTTTTAAGAATTCAGACACCGGTTCAATAAAACCCGCTTTTATGCCGGACAAGAATAAAACGACCGAAACGCTATACGGTTTGTTTAAACGGTTACCGCAAAATGCAAGAGCGCCGCATCCGGATCGGGGTTGGAAGTATCGGATGAAAGAATTTCAAAGATTGCCGAAAGAACAGAATATAATTCAAAGTATGTCGAGAAAAGGAAACTGTTCGGATAATAGCGCAGGGATTCCATTCGTCGTCACTATCTGTTTTTGGGTGATAAACCGATTTATGCGGCTGCCGAGCAAGAACCGAATCCCGTCAGGCCTTAATGTGATTTGATTCTTGCTCGGCAGCGCCGCTCGTAGTACGGAAATTACAACTTCGGGCGTTTGCCTTATCTGAACAAGCCTCGTTAACGACGATCGTCGGCAGTCCGCCGAGTTTTTCGCGTTTTCTTTATCAAAAACTTTCACGAGTGCGTCGATATCGACACTGCCCGCGCATAATGTCAAACCCGCTGTCCTTTCCGCAAGTTTTCAGCATTGCCGAATTAACGTTTCTGAACATGCCGAAATGCAGGTGTTGCGGGTGTTCATTCCGTCGAAAAACCGTCTGCCTCTGCGCGGCAGAACCACGCCGTCGAACCCGAATTTTTCGTCCGGACTATCCGCTTTGAAGCGGCAGATTTCGCTGTCGAAAACCCGGTTCCGGCCGAAGCCGATCTCCTCTTTCCACCGCGAGGCGAACATATAATATTTGCCGTTCTGCGCCCTTATCACCGAAGAGTCCCAGACATAATATCCGTCCTCTTTCAGAGCGACATGAGCCTTGCCC
>CAVJNC010000188.1:0-2281 GCA_963650905.1 Subdoligranulum sp. APC924/74 | reverse complement strand
TATCGTCAAAGTTTGTATCTGATAACGTTCCAGGACTTTGACGGCAAAATCAAATCATCCTTCACGGGGCGCGTTTCGGGACGGATTTTTTCTTCGTCCGCGCTGTTCGCCGCCTTTAAATCCGTGCCTGTCAGAACTATATGTTCAACGGCTTTCGCGCCGGGCAAATCGACGCCGAGCGCGCACTCGTCGTCAAGCGAGCGATTAACGGCAAAAACGACCAACTCGTCGCCGCATAAAACCGCGCAGGAATCTATATACGGAACATTTTTATGTTTAGCCGTATCGTAACTTTCGCACTCGACGGTTACGTTAAGAGCCGTTCCGTTAGCGTATTTCAACGCGTGCATATAGGGATAGAATATCGTTTGTTTCCACACCCTGCCGTTTTTTTCGGTCATTATCGGCGCGATTACGTTTACAAGTTGCGCAAGGCACGCGATTTTAACCCTGTCGCAGTTTTTAACGAGGGTTATAATCAGACTTCCGACGAGCAACGCGTCCTCTAAATTATATATATCTTCGAGTTGCGGCGGGGCGACGCTCCATTTTTTTATTTTTGCGTCTTTATCCGCGCTGTGGAACCAGACGTTCCACTCGTCGAACGAAAGATATATTTTTTTATCGGTCTTTTTTTCCTCCTGTATTTTGTCGCAAATGCCGCCCACCTCTTTTATGAACGCGTCCATATCGAGCGAACGCGCGAGAAATTCGGGGGTATCGTCGTCCTGATTGCCGTAATAACTGTGCAGCGACAGATAGTCGATGCAGTCGTAACATTCGCGAAGAACCGTTTCCTCCCACTCGCCGAACGTAGGCATATAATAATTCGAACTTCCGCAGGCGACGAGTTCTATATTTTCATCCGTAAGTTTCATAAGTTTTGCGGCTTCGTGCGCGACCCTCGCGTACTCCCGCGCGGTTTTGTGACCTATCTGCCAATCCCCGTCCATCTCGTTGCCGAGACACCACAGTTTTATGCCGAAAGGCTCTTCCTGCCCGTTTTTGCGCCTTTGGTTCGCGTAATACGTAGGCGTACTCGCGTTGCAATACTCGACGAGTTGCCGCGCCTCGTCCGCGCCGCGCGTGCCTAAATTGACAGCCATCATAACTTCGCTTCCGACGCTTTTCGCCCAGGAACAAAACTCGTGTATCCCGACTTGGTTCGTTTCGATCGCCTGCCAGGCAAGTTCCAATTTTTGCGGACGTTCGGACTTTTCGCCGACCCCGTCTTCCCAATTATATCCCGAAACGAAATTACCGCCCGGGTAGCGGATGACGGGAACGTTCAACTCTCTTACGACGGCGGCAACGTCTTGCCGAAACCCGTTTTTGTCCGCGCTTTCGTGGTCGGGTTCATAAATACCGCCGTAAACGGCTCTCCCGAGATGTTCTATAAACGAGCCGAAAAGCCGTCTGTCCGTTTTTGCGATGATTTTGTTTTTGTCGATAATGATTTTCGCTTTCATAACAGAATGAAATTACCCCTTTAAGCCGAAACCTTCTTCGGCGTTTTTTAGAATGAATTAACACATTTTATAAAATGCCCTCAATAAAACTATCTGGGCATTTTACGAAAATTTATGTTGAATTGTTATTTGGTTATTTTTCGCCGAAAATCTTTTTGTACTTATTAAACGGCTCTTTCGGAGTGCGGTCGAATTCAAGCAGTCCGTTCACTTCGTGATAAACGTTGCTTACCTGCGTATAGCAAAAACCGCAAATGAACGTATTATCCGTTATGCCTTTCACGAGAGAATCGAGCCTCTCCAGATATTCTTCGTCGTTTTTAACCGCCGTGCCGTACCCCCAGGCATTCCCCGTCGTATCCTTAACGAAACTCGTGCCGCCGAACTCCGTTATCATTATCGGCTGCCCGCGATATTCGTAACCGTCCGCAAACGCTCCGCGGTCGTGGTCGTCGTAGCGTTCCTGAATACATTTTTCAACCGTTTTAAAATGTTCGCGCAACGCGTTTCCGTCCTGCGTGTAGTGGTGAATGGTCAAAATATCAGACACGGTATGCTCCCAACCATCGTTAGTGATAACGGGACGCATAGAATCTATCCCCTTCGTCAAAAGATATATCTGATTGACGAATCGCTGTTCTTTTACGTCGGTTTTAATATGCTCTACGCCCCAACTTTCGTTAAACGGAACCCACGTCAGCACGCACGGGTGATTATATTGCTGAACGACAGCCTTTTTCCACTCGGTGAGCAACGCCGCGCGAGATTTTTCGGTGAAGGCGTAAACGGAAGGCATTTCCGCCCATACGATA
>CAVJNC010000187.1:0-2326 GCA_963650905.1 Subdoligranulum sp. APC924/74 | reverse complement strand
TCCGAAAATAATCGGGAACGCAAATTCGCGAATGGTCGAATTTCCGAAAATCGCGAGAGATAAAATCATAACCAAAGTCGTAATCGTGGTGAGAAGAGATCTCCAGAGAGTGCTTACGATTGCCTTGTTCGCAATCTCCGCGTCGGAAAGGACTGCGTATGACGGAGTTTTTTCAAGTTCTCTGACGCGGTCGAAAATAACGATCGTCGCGTTGACCGAATAACCGATTATCGTGATAACCGCGGCGATGAACGTTGAATTTACCGGAATCTGGAAAATCGTGGTTAAAGCTGTCATAACGAGAACGTCGTGAACGAGCGCGAGAATAGCCGCGATACCCGATACCCACGTGAATCTGATAGCGATGTAAACAAGGATGGCCGCAACCGCAACGGCAACCGCGATCGCCGCGTTCTTGATGATCGATTGCATGACTTCGTTGCCGATCGTGTGGGTTTTAACCGAAACTTCGTCCGTTTTGACTTCTATATCCATATTGGTTTTGCACCAATCGACGACGTATTCTTTGACGGCGACGCTCATTTCGCCCGATTCTTTAGCGAATATTTCGGTGAAATTGTCGCTCTTGCTGTCGAGTACGTAATCGGCGCCGTTCTTTTTCGCGTCCTTATCGACTCTGAATTCGTAAGTGTCCGCTCCGGCTTTCTGAACGTTCGCCGCGGGATTGAACGCGTAAGTATCTTCGCCGAGTTTGACTTTTCCGGACGCGAGCCACGCGTTTACGTCGGACTTGAAAGAATCTTCTTTCGCGCCCGAAAGATTGGTCGCCGCGACTTCGTTATCGATGGAAACTTCAAAAGTCATACCGCCTTTGAATTCCACGCCGAGGTTCATGCCTTTTATGAACAACATCGCGACGCCTGCGGCGATAACGAGAATGCTCACGCAAATAAAAATGACGAATTTTTCAACGATTTTAACGTTTTTATTTTTCAAAGAGCCGGACATTATGCATCCCTCCTTTTAAGATTGAAGAGTTTTGCAACGCCTTCGTCTTCCGTTCCGCCGAGCGGCTTGATTACGTTGATAAGCCATCTCGTAACGAAAATCGCCGTGAAGAGCGAAACGATTACGCCGAGGAAAAGAGTTATCGCGAAGCCCTTTATCGAACCCGAACAGAATATCCAGAGAACGACGGACGCGATTATCATCGTGACGTTGGAATCGAGAACGGTGATTACCGCTCTTTTGAAGCCCGCGTCGACCGCCGCTTTAACCCTCTTGCCGTTGCCGTATTCATCCTTGATTCTCTCGAAAATAACGACGTTGGCGTCCACCGCCATACCTATCGAAAGGATGATACCCGCGATGCCGGGGAACGTGAGTTGCACGCCGGGGAAAATCGCAAGAATGGCAACGTAAAGAATTACGTAAATCATAAGGGCGAGCGAAGACGCGACGCCCATTCCTCTGTAAAACGAGATCATCAGAATAAATATAGCCACGAGACCGATAGCGGCGGCAATCATCGCTCCGTTAAGAACGTTGTCGCCGAGCGTTGCGGTTATTGCCCTCGATTCGCTTATTTCGAAAGCGATTTCGAGCGAGCCGCTCTTGATGACGGACGCTATAGTCTTTGCGTCGTCGATAGAGTCGATACCTGTTATCGTAGCCTGTCCGTTTGCGATTTCGGAAGAAACCGTGGGCGATGAAATAAGCCTGTCTCCGAGATAGATGGAAAGGGTGTTGTCCACTCCGTCCTCTTTCGCGGCGATCGCTTTCGTCGCGCTTGCGAAAAGTTTCGCGCCTTCTGTCGTGAATTCGAGATAAACGACCGGATCGCCGTCCGAATTGATACCCGAACTTGCGTTAGCGACGTGTTCGCCTCTTACCTTGACGTTACCCTTGGAATCTCTGAACTGAAGTTCGCCCTGATCGCCGATAAGTTGCATTACGTCGTCGGGGTTGTCGATGGAAGGAATCTCTACTCTGAGACCGTTATCCTGTCTGGTTATAGTCGCTTCGGTGTAGCCGTTTTCGTCGAGCCTCGATCTGAGAGTCTCGATAACGGCGTCGTATCCTTCGCTCGTAGCCGATTCACCGTCTTTCGGTGTGAGTACGGCGTAATATCCGCCTTCAAGGTCAATACCTTTATCTATCGTTCCGAAAATCGACACGTAGTCCTTCGTACTGTTCGGTATTTCGAACTGAACGAAACTCGCCGCTCCGAAAAACGCAATAAGTATTGCCAATACAGTAAGAATCACAATCGATTTAGTCTTACTCATTATTGCCTCCTGCTTTTGCCTGTGTTTGCCAGAAATCTATATAAGATACTCCCGATAATAGATTTCATATACTGTTT
>CAVJNC010000186.1:0-2394 GCA_963650905.1 Subdoligranulum sp. APC924/74 | reverse complement strand
CAAAAATCATCGAAAATATCGGCGTTTTGGTTGCGGGCAAGTCTGACGGCGAGTTTTTAGGCTAAGACAAGGCACGCGAACGGGTTAATACTTGACGTATAAGCCGCGAGCGTAACGACGTATTAGTCAAAAACTCGCCGTCAGACCACGGTTCGTTTTATTCTTGGCTGGCATGAAACGAAGTCTGCGAGAGCGCGGCTATAAGCAATATCGACCGTAATAACGATTGTAATATATCGATTGCACTATCGATTGCGATATCGGCTGTCGGCTCGGCAAAACAACCGAGTTCAGCGAAACGCGCTTTGACGGGGTGAAATTCCCCGACCGACGGTAAACCGTTTGTCAGGGACGCCTGACGGTATCTCTACGGTAAAGTCCGGATAAGAAAAGATTCATAAACTGCGAATCAAAGAAGTTTATTATTGCCCCGTCCGATTCCGGACGGGGCTTTTCGGAGGTTAAATTGACATGAAAACCCGTGAAGAAAACGTTACGGAAGAGAACACGGAAAGAAAAAAAGAGGTTAAAAGCCCGTTTACGGCAAAAAAACTCGCGCTCGTCGCCGCGTTCACCGCGCTCGCGTTCGGCGCGTCCTTTCTCGATTTTCCGATTTTCCCCGCCGCGCCCTTTTTAAAACTCGATTTTTCGTTCTCGATTATGCTTATCGCCGCCTATATGCTCGGCGCGTTGTCCGGCGAAACGACGGTTATCGTCTTCACTTTGTTCCGCCTGCCGTTCAGTCAGACGGGAATGATCGGCGAACTCGCCAACTTCATAATGGCGCAGTTTTTCGTCGTTATCCCGTCGCTTATTTACGAACGTAAAAGGAAATTTTCGGTCGTCGCGATAACTCTTCCCGCCGCGACGCTGATTATTTCCGCTTTGTCGCTTATCATAAACAGATACCTTCTTTTTCCGTTCTATATGCAGGACGGAGCGGCGGCGTTTTTTGGCGACGTGTGGTATCTCATCGTGTTTTTCAACCTGATAAAAGGCTCGTCCAACGCCGTCATAACCGTGTTATTATATAAAAGACTGAAGAAAATACTTCACAAATTCTTGTAAAAGGTATATAATCGACGTATGGAAAAAATAACGAAATCACGAGAAGAAACGATAAAATTCGCCGAGGAATACGGCAGAACGTTGCGCGGCGGCGACGTGCTTCTGCTCGAGGGCGATATGGGCGCGGGCAAAACCGTTTTCACTAAAGGCATCGCTCTCGCTCTCGGAATAAACGCGGAAATCACAAGCCCCACTTACGCCTATCTCAACGATTACGACGGAAAACTCTATCATTACGATTGTTACAGGCTTTCCTCGGGCGAGGACGCCGAGGCTCTCGGGCTTACGGAATATTTTTACGGCGACGGCGTTTGCGTCGTGGAATGGAGCGAAAACATCGCGGATGTGCTGCCCGATAACTGCAAAAGAGTAAAAATAGAAAAAACAGGCTTAAACACACGGAAAATCACCTATTAAAGAGGATAAAATGAACTATCTTGCCATAGATACGAGCAGAAGCAGCCTTACGGTCGCCGCGGGCGGAAAAAATAAAGCGGTGAAATTTTTGCCCGATTGCGCGCTTACGCATTCGGTCGTTCTGATGAGCGAAATCGAAAACGCGCTCGCCGCCGCGGAGATCGACAAAAAGGATATCGACGTTTTCGCGTGCGCCGTCGGCCCGGGATCGTTCACGGGGATAAGAATAGGCGTCGCCACGGTCAAGGCTCTCGCTTACGCGCTCGGGAAAAAGGTTCTCGGCGTAACCTCTTTCGATTCTCTTGCGTATAATGTATCAGACGGGCGTAAAAAACTCGCCGTAATAGACGCAAGGCACGGTAATTTTTACGCGTGCGGTTACGCCGCCGACGGTGAAATCGACCTTTCGCCGCGGTTTATCGATACCGCCGCTCTTTGCGGTTTTGCGGACGAATACGAGATAATTTCGGACGAAAAATTCGAAAATCCCGACGGTTTATCTTACACGGTCGCCGCCGTTAAGGACGGATTTATTAAAGCCGTCGAAGCGAATCTCGATAAGGCTTCGGAGGACGCGGAAACGCTCGTTCCGCTTTACGTCAAGAAGAGTCAGGCGGAGGAAGAAGCGTGAACGGGGGCGAAAACGGAAACGTGAATGTGAACGCGAATGTGAACGAAATAACGGTCCGTAAGTGGAGAAAAGAGGACTGTTTTGCGGTTTCGGAGATAGAAAAACTCTGTTTTTCCGATCCGTGGACGGAAGAAATGGTTCTCGGCTCTTTTTCGGACGATCATTTCCGCGGCTACGTTGCCGAGGCAGAAGGAAAAGTCATCGCTTACGTCGGGATTTCGGTCGTTTTCGATACGGCGGACGTTCTGCTTGTCGCCGTGGTCGAAGAATACCGCAGG
>CAVJNC010000185.1:0-2415 GCA_963650905.1 Subdoligranulum sp. APC924/74 | reverse complement strand
GCTTCAAAGCGAAGCGCGGCGTCGAGTATTCGCCGTACTGCGCAACGAGCATCTGCGTATATATTAACATATATAATAAGAAAAAGCAATCGTTTTAACGCGATTGCTCGATTTTATTATGATTATTTTAAAGGTTTTTCTTTTGTCTGCCGCAAGGAATCAACGGTCGCAGCCGTCGAAAAACGCCGTTTTGTCGGCGATGATCCTGTCGATTTTTTCGATATAGGTTTTTATGTCCTTCGGCGCGCCGTACCTTTCGATTCTGTCCTCGTCGGCATAAAGCCTCTTCGAAACGGCGTTCGCTCCGCACGCGGGATTCGAAGCGATCTCCTCCATAACGTCGACGTTATAAACGCAGACCTTGCCCGATTTTGTGTAACCCGTGTTTTCCAGATTGCCCGCCATATACTTCTGACGATACATATAATAAGGCGAAAAACCCTCGTTAATCAACCTATAGGCGGAGTAATCGATCATGTTCTTTATTTCGCCCGCCGCGAGCCTTTCGACTTTTTCTTTCAGAACGCTCCCTTTTTTGAGCGATAAAGTATGCACCGTTACGTTGTCCGGCGAAAGTTCCGCCGCGGCGTCTATACTGTATTTAAAATCGTCGAGGGTTTCGTCGGGAAGCCCCGCGATCAGATCCATATTTATATCGAAACCGTACTTTCTCGCCATGGCGAACTTATCGAAAATATCCTTCGCGGTATGTTTTCTGCCTATTTCAATAAGCGTTTTGTCGTTGAAAGTCTGCGGATTCACGCAGATTCTCGTAACGCCGTATTCTTTGAGCATCGCGAGAATTTCGTCGTTAATGCAATCGGGCCTGCCCGCCTCGACGGTATATTCCGTATCGGGTTTGCCGATCGTTTTAAGAATTTTTTCGAGTTGGTCCGCAGGGAGCGAAACGGGCGTTCCTCCGCCGATATAAAACGAACGATATCTGCCGAAAAGGGGCTTCGTCGCCTCGATCTCGCGGCAGAGCGCGTCGACGTATTGCGGAACTTGTTTTTCCCTTCCGATTTCGTTGGAAACGAACGAACAATACGCGCAGCGCGACGGGCAAAAGGGTATGCCCACGAAAAAATCCGCGTTGCCGCTTTCTTTTGAATATATCCCTTTCTGAGCCTCGATTATCCGCCCGACCATATCGAGTTTTTCGGATGATACTTTCATCTCTTCGCCCATAATCTCACGCCAGTTTTCGCCTTCGGAATAAGCGAATTTAACGGGCCTTATGCCGGTTAGCGCGCCCCACTCCGATTTTTCGCCCGTGAAATCGGTCAGAGCGAGAAAGAGAGCGAGTTTCGCGTAACGCCTTAAATAACGCTTATGTTCGAGTTCTCCGTTATATTCATGACGATCGGCATAGCCGTAAGTTTTGCCGTTTACCGTTATTTCGTTAACGAAAAAACCGTTTTCTTCTCTCGACGAATGAGCGATTATCGTTTTTTCGGTCACCGAAGAGAAAAATTTACTCTCCTCGATCAGTTCGGCTTCGAGCCACGGGATATCAGTAGTTATCATCGTTTATGTAATTATATTTCCTTTCGTAATCAAGATAAGTGTTTTCGCCGTGACCTGTGAAAACCTCGTAATCTCCGTCGAGTTTGAAGAGTTTGTTCGTTATTGAATCCTTGATTTTGGCGAAATTTCCGCCCGGAAAGGACGTGTTGCCGTAAGAACCGTAAAAAAGGGTGTCGCCGGTGAAAAGTTTTCCGTCGATCAGAAAACAAGTCGAACCCTCCGTATGTCCCGGCGTTGAAATGACTTTTATTTTTATTCCGCCGATTTCCGCTTCGCCCTCTTTAAGCGTTTCGTCCGCATGATAAAACGGCGCGCTCACGCCGAATCTTTTGGCGAGATTATCGTCCGAGTAAAGCATTTTTTCGTCTCCTTCGGGAACGTAAACCTTAACGTCTCTTTCCTTCGCGAGATATCCGCTCATCGCGTGGTCGAAATGCCCGTGAGTTAAAATCGCGCCGCAAACGGTCAAGCCGAGGTCGTCGCAAAACTTCATTAAACGTGAAAAGTCCGCACCGAAGTCGATTAACAGGCACTTTTTAGTTTCGGTATCGATTACCGTATACGAATTCGCGTCGATCGGAGCGACGGGCTTTTTTATAATTTTTATCATATTCTGAATATATCCGTTATGCAAGTGTTCTGCTCGACTTTGTTGATGAGCAGATCGAGATCGCCTTTCTTGCCGAGTTTTATCGTGAACTCGACGATAGACTGGTGATTCTTCGCGTCGATTCTTCCGTTTACGGAAACAATCATAAGTCCGAGTTCGGTACACGCGTTGGAAACGCACACGAGAATGGGAGCGTCCTCGCCGCCGATAACCCTGATGGAAACGCTGTAAGATCCCTGATCGCCCGTCCATTCGGCGTCCAGAAGTCTGCCCTGATC
>CAVJNC010000184.1:0-2476 GCA_963650905.1 Subdoligranulum sp. APC924/74 | reverse complement strand
CTATCTGGCTTCGCGTTTCGGCGTGCTTCACGAACATATCCGGAAACGCGTAAATTTTAAGTTTCGCGGCGATATTCCGCTCCGCGAAAAATTCCGCCACAGCGCTCCCGAAACCGCCGCTTAAAACGTTCTCCTCGAGCGTGACGACGTTTTTCCCCGCGAGTTTTGTCAAAAAAACCTCGTCGAGAGGTTTCACGCTGCGACAATTCACGACAGTCACGCTCTTATCGGTAGCCTTTACCGCTTGTTCCGCCAACCGCAACATTCTCGGCCCTACGCATAAAAGCACGTTTTCTCCGATATTTTCGTCGTATTCCCAAAGTTTTTCCGAAATCGGTATGTGAGTATCGAAAAGGGGGTGCGAGCCGTTCGGAAACCTGATCGCGCAAGGCGACGACAATTTTAAGCAATATCCGAAAATGTCTTTCAGTTCTTCGGCGTCTTTCGGGGCGAAAACTCTCATGTTCGGTATCATTCTGAGATACGACAAATCGAACAATCCCTGATGGGTAATGCCGTCGCTCCCGACCGCACCCGCTCTGTCCGCCATAAAAATTACGGGCAGATTCTGTATGCAGACGTCCTGCATTATCTGGTCGTAAGCCCTTTGCAAAAACGTGGAATAAATACACACAACCGGTTTTAAACCGCCTTTCGCCTGCCCCGCGGCAAACGTGACGGCGTACTCTTCGGCTATTCCCGCGTCGAAAAACCTCTCGGGAAAAGCCTCGGCGAACGGTTTCAACCCCGTTCCGTCCCTCATGGCGGCGCATACGGCCGTGATTTTATCGTCCTTTCGCGCGGCTTCGACGAGAATTTTTCCGACGGCGTCCGAAAACGTACATTCGTTTACTTTAAAATTTTCTCCCACGCCGTGATAGATTTCCGCGTGATTTTCGGCGTCTGCAAGCCCTTTGCCTTTAATCGTTTTAAGGTGCAGAATCACTCCTCTGTCCGAATTTTTAACGTTGTTGAGAATCCGCACGAGTTCGCTCATTTTGTTTCCGTTGAAAATTCCGACGTACTTAAAGCCGAGCGAATCGATGACGGAAAGCCCGTTGATGCTGCGTTTTATCCATCTTTTGAAGCCTTTTAAGCCTTTTCCGATAAAACTTTTGCCTATCGTTCGCGAAAAGAAGTCCATAAACCGCCCGTACGTTTTTTTCGTCGTTACGGACGACATAAGTTTGTAGAGAGCGTTGTTGTTTTTGGATATGGACATTCCGTTGTCGTTGAGAATGATTATGAATTTTTTCGGTTTCTTTTCGTTCGTCGTCGCCGCCTCGAGATTTTCACCGTTAAAAAGCGAAGCGTCTCCCACGACGTCGATTACGTAATAATCCTCTTTAAGGGCGTCTCTCGCCGCGCAGTAGCCCAGACAGGCGGATATGGAATTACCCGCATGCCCTGCCGTGAAAGCGTCGTAAACGCTCTCCGAAGAGTCCGGAAAGCCGCTCAATCCGCCTTCGCGGCGAATGGTGTCGAATCTGTCGTTTCTTCCGCTTAAAATCTTATGCGCGTAGCACTGATGCCCCACGTCGAAAATAAGTTTATCC
Organism: Subdoligranulum sp. APC924/74; assembly: GCA_963650905.1. Classification (GTDB taxonomy): domain Bacteria; phylum Bacillota; class Clostridia; order Christensenellales; family Borkfalkiaceae; genus UBA10281. The sequence goes on along the minus strand of CAVJNC010000184.1, from coordinate 920 downwards.
TTCGGAAAATCGAAACAATAGTACAACGCGACGATTATTTCGGCAACGCCGAGATTGGAAGCGAGATGCCCGCCGTTTTTGTTGACGACTTCGATAATACGCCCTCTTATTTCGTCCGCAAGCGTCTGAAGTTCTTTTATATTCAGTTTTTTCACGTCCGCGGGCGTTTTAACGTTATCGAGCAGCATAAACGTTTCAATACTTCTTTCCGGAATAAATTTCTATGATTTTTAAGATGACCTCGGTCATTTTGCCGAGAGCGCGGGAAGGAATGAATTCCTTTCTGCCGTGGAAGTTAAGCCCTCCGGTGGAAAGATTGGGGCAAGGCAAACCCTCGAACGAGAGTCTTGCTCCGTCCGTGCCGCCTCTTATCGGGATAATTTTCGGCTCTACGCCGCATTCTTTCATCGCCTTTTCCGCGTTTTCGATAAGGTGATAATTCTTCCTGATAATTTCGGACATATTATAGTAACTGTCCCTGATATCCGCAACGAAAACGCCTTTCCCGTATTTCTCGTTCAGAAAATCGACGACGAATGCGAAAAATTTCTTTTCAGCCCCGAACTTTTCCATATCGTGGTCGCGGATTATATATTTCGCCGTGAGGCTTTCCACCCCGCCCGAAACTTCGTCCGCCATATAAAAGCCTTCGTACCCTTCGGTGTTTACGGGGCGCATGTTTTCGGGAAGCATGGAATGAAATTCGGCGAAAAGATCTATCGCGTTTTTCATTTTGTTTTTCGCGCTGCCGGGGTGAATGCTCGTTCCGTTTATCGTGAGCGTCGCCGACGCGGCGTTGAAGTTTTCGAATTCTATTTCGCCGAGTTCGCCGCCGTCGACGGTAAAACCGAAATCCGCGCCGAAACCTTTCACGTCGAATAAATCCGTTCCTCTGCCGATTTCTTCGTCCGGAGTGAAAG
>CAVJNC010000183.1:0-2555 GCA_963650905.1 Subdoligranulum sp. APC924/74 | reverse complement strand
TTTGCCGCAAGGATTTTTCTCGCCGAACAATAATTTTCTCGTTGCTTCGCCGCCGCGCTGACCGGGAAGATACATATTGAGTATCGCATTCGCCTTATCCGCAAACGGAAGTTCCACGGGCGAACCGCCGTATAAAACGACGACGATTTTTTTGCCCGTTTTTATAAGCGCGTCGACAAGAGCGATCTGGTTTTCGGACAACCGCATATTCTCGCGGTCGCCGCCCTCGCTTTCGACGTAATCGGTAAGCCCGATAAACGCAAGCGCGGTATCGTATTTTCCGGCTTTTGTTACCGCCTCTTCGATCAACGTTTTATCCGCGGCGGTCCGATTTTCCTTATAGCCTTTGCAATATTCGTATCCGACGCCCGCGTCGTCGAAAGCGTTTTTCGGAGTAGTCAGTCGCCAAGGATTTATCATCGAACTTCCCGATCCCTGATAACGCATTTTTTCAAACAATTCGCCCGCGACGAAATATTCTTTGTCGGCGGAAAGGGGCAACGTTCCGTCGTTTTTCATCAGAACGGCGCAATCTTCCGCAATCTCTTCGGCAAGAAGGTCGTGAGCGGCAAAATCGGTTCGCTCCGTTTTCCGTCCGGTATGATTACACACGAGTTTCAGCACGTTTTCCGTCGCTTTATCGAGAGTTTCTCCTGCAAGTTCGCCAGATTTTATTCCGTCGATAATCCGCTTACGGCAAATGTCCGTATCCCCCGGCATTTCGAGGTCAAGCCCCGCTTGAAGCATTCCGATTCGGTCGTGAGTCGCGCCCCAGTCCGTCATAACGAGTCCGTCAAAGCCCCATTCCCTTCTCAGAACGTCGGTCAGAAGCCATTTGTTCTGACAACAAAAAATGCCGTTAATCGCATTATAGGCGCACATTATCGCTTGCGGCTTTGCATTTTTCACGGCGATTGCGAACGGCTTTAAGTAAATCTCTCTCATCGCGCGTTCGTCGCATACGCTATCGCCCGTAAAGCGATAATTTTCGGCGTTGTTAAGCGCGAAGTGTTTGAGAACCGCCCCGACTCCTTCGCTTTGTATTCCGTTTATTTCCGCCGCGGCGGATTTCCCCGCAAGCAGGGGATCTTCCGAAAAATACTCGAAGTTTCTGCCCGCGAGCGGATTTCTCTTTACGTTCACCCCGGGGCCTAAAACGACGTCTATACCATAACGGCGAGCCTCCTCGGCTATCGCTTTGCCCGTTTTGTAAAGGTTATCTTCGTTCCAGCCGCAAGCGGTGAGGGCCGCCGTGGGGAAAGCCGTTGCAGGCTCGCTTCCGGCAACTCCGTTATCCCCGCCGCCGTTCTGGACTCTGAGTCCGTGCGGGCCGTCGGACATGCGGATTTGCGGCACGTTCAACCTCGGCACGGGATTCGTATACATAAAATCCGTTCCCGCAACCAAAGCCGCCTTTTCTTCCGTCGTCAGTTTCCGTAAAAGTTCCGAAACGTCTTCCATTCTGCGCTCCTTTTCGTTTTACGGTAAAATTATATCACGTTCCACGTTTACTTGCTTGCATAATTGTTCGATTTCGCTTATAATTGTATTGAATTTTTCAAAATATTTCCGAGGGAGAGGTTTTATGAAAATCGAGGACGTCGAATATCTCTGCGCGACGATAGGGAATCTTGCGGGGATTCCGATAAGAATTTACAGGGGCGACAAGCAGATTTTTTACTATTCCGTCGTCGATCTGCCGAAAGATCCGATCGTTCCCTATAGCGATAAAATATTGAAAATTCCCGATCGTATCGGCTATTTCATCACGCCGCGATTCCATTATTACGGAATCGTGAATTCGGGGAAATATAAAATCGTTCTGGGGCCGTCGAGACAATGGACGGCAAACAGGACCGACTTAACCGAACTCGCTTTCGAGTGCGACGTTCCGCAGGACGAAACGGAAAACTTCGTCGCGGCGATGGAAAGTCTTGTGGCTATGCCTTTAAACAGCGTTCTGCAAACGATGTGTTCGATGAATTTTGTTCTGAACGGCGAAAAACTGTCGATTGCGGATATCACGATTTACGATGAAGAACAACTGAAACTGTCCGACGAAATCTCCGCCGTGGAAACGCGGAAAAACTATGACGAAACGGAATTTCCCGCGGGCGGAACCGAAACCGTTCACAACACGCTCGCGCTCGAACAAACGATTATGAACTTCGTCCGGCGCGGCGACGCGGCCGCGCTTAAGGAGTGGCTGAAAAACGCGCCGGCGGTCCGCTCGGGAATATTGTCTTCCGACGCGCTCCGGCAGTTAAAAAACACTTTCATCGTCACCGCCACGCTCGTTTCGCGCGCGGCGATCCGCGGCGGAATGGACGTAAACGACGCGCTCTCGCTGTCGGACGCTTACATTCAGAAATGCGAACTGCTCTCTTCCGTGGAATCGATCGAAAATCTGCAGTATCATATGGTGTTCGATTACACGGGCAGAACGGAAAAATTAAGGCTCGGAAAAACCCCGACGAAACTTCTGACGGATATAGCGAATTACGTTCAGAAACACTTATCCGAACCCGTGGATATAAACGCGCTGGCAAAGGCGA
>CAVJNC010000182.1:0-2607 GCA_963650905.1 Subdoligranulum sp. APC924/74 | reverse complement strand
TAAATTTTTCATACCGACATTATACCATGTCTTAATATAAAAATCAAGATTTTTTAAAGGCGATTTCCCCATAAATACAAAATGTTTTCTGCATTATATCCTCAAAAATCAAATATTGTGCCATTCTTCGACTACTGATATGTATATAAAGTTGATGGCGTAATGCCGGATTCCTTTCCAAGCGTCGTTACCGTCCATCCGCACTGCTCGCACCGCACTAAAATTCTATCGTAAATAGTTCTTGCCGTCCAAAATTTGTTGTTTGTTTCTTTCATTATATAATATTCCTTAAATGATTTATTTGGGCTTGGAAAAACCATTCTTGGATTTTTATACCTTTCTCTACAGTTGCGTATAAATATAGCGACAATTGCGTACATACTTTTGACGGAAAATACCTTATAATTATACCGTAATTACTTGTTGTTTGATATTAAATGCCATGGAGTGACTTATGAATCGTATTTTTAACGTAGTCGGATATGTGAAACTTGCAAAACTATGGGAAAGACATTCGGAATCGGCTATTCAATATCACCAAAACTACTATGAAAATAAATTTGCCGACATACCCTTATATAACCTGCATAGCGTCTACATAGACATTACAGGAAAGAAGGAAACATATAAGCGAACCGAAATGGTTAGGCTTTTGAAAGATTGTCAATTCGGTTTAGTCGATATTATTTTTACTCAAACAAAAGCATACTTGGCTGCAAATACTCGCGAATTTTGTTATTTGCTTAAATTCCTGTTTTCACTAAACCATCGAGTAGACATTGTTACCGAAGATGACGCTTATAATATAAACACTCACTTAAACGAAGACTGGCAACGTGAGTCTTTATTAAAAATGGCAGATGATTTTATCTACTTGAATCCGCTCGATTTTCACGATTGGCTCAGCGAATTAACGACAAGCATAAACAGTTTAAACGAAGTATAAAGGATTTTGAATATGGAATACGAAAGCAATATCGAGACAGAAACAACAAAGAACGAGAACAGCAATTCTCAGAATTACTCCACACCGCAGTGGAGACCTCAGGACGCCGACAGGGAATATATTAAAATGTCAACCCGTAAAAGGGTTAGAAATGCTACTGTTCCCGAAAATGCTATTTTTAAGCCGGCAAAGCCTGCTCCTACCATCAATGATTTAGGGAAGAAGCGCGTTGCCGTTTATGCGCGCGTCAGTACAAAAAGCACCGAACAAGTTTCTTCTATTGAAAATCAAACAAAATATTATACTGAAAAAATAGAAAAAACACCCAACTGGGAAATTCAAGATATTTATAAAGACGAAGGTATAAGCGGGACTTCAACAAAGCATAGAAAAGATTTTAAGAGAATGATGGCTGACGCGCAAGAAAAAAAGATGGATTTAATTCTTTGCGCAAGCGTTTCTCGTTTTGCCAGAGACGTATCCGACTGTATCGAACACATCAGGCTTCTTAAAACGGCAAATCCCTCTCACCCCGTCGGAGTTTATTTCGAGACGGAAGATATCTACACTCTTGATCCGAACGTTTCCGAACGCCTTGAAATGCACGCAATGTTTTCGGCGTGGGAATCAAGAAATAAGAGCCGTCGTATGATATTATCTTATGATCAAAGAATATGCACGGGACAATATCCCGTTGTCGATTTGCTTGGATATCGGCATACGGAAGAAGGCGATTTAATCATCCAACCCGACGAAGCGAAAACAGTTCGCTTTATTTTTCTCGCATATATTGCAGGTTCTTCCTATAAGTCTATCGCAGAAATTCTTACGACGAAAAAACGCCCTACACTTACAGGACGAACTGAGTGGAACGGCGCTATGGTAAAGAATATTATGTACAACGAAAGACGGTGGGGCGATTTAGATGCCCGAAAAACCGTCTGTATCGACTACAAAGACAGAAAAATAGTAAAAAATAAAGATATCCGTGATGCCGCATATATCCCTAACCATCACACAGGTATCGTCAGCCATGCAATTGCAAAAGCCGCCCACCTTATCGCTTCAAGCGGTAAGAATATAATCACCGTTCCAAATACTTCTGTTATCGCAAATGGCGCATTAAAAGGCTTTATAAGCATTTCCCCCGCATGGAAAGGTATCGACGACTCTTCTCTTCAAATTATTTCTCGCAATGTTTATTCTGAAGAAGAATATGAAGAATTGGCAGAAATATCAAGAATCGGAAGCAACGAATCACACAGCAATATTTTATCGTTTTCGTTTGCCGGTTATGAAGTTCCGTTCGGGACATACTTTATTAACCAAAAGACTCCGACATTGACGATTTCTCCCAAGACAATTAAGTTTAACAAAGCAGCGCACTGTCGATTGGCTAATTGCAAGCATATTGAGATACTTTATCATCCTATTTTAAAAATGATTGCGATAAAAGAAACGTCAAAAGATAATCCCTTTGCTCTTCAATGGAAAGATGATAACGAAATACCGATTTCTTCATTAAACTCAAAAGCGTTTTCTAAATCTATTTATGACAGAATCGGGTGGAAAACAGATTTCAGTTTCAAATTCCGGGGAATCACCCGTGTTCGCGGTGATTCGAAAATAATAATGTTTTACCTTGATGAGCCGCAAATTAT
>CAVJNC010000181.1:0-2881 GCA_963650905.1 Subdoligranulum sp. APC924/74 | reverse complement strand
CCATAACCGGCCAGATTATCGCGTTGAAATAACCGATGAACTCCATCAGTTCGCCCGCGTTGAACGAGCCTGCGAACACGAGATAGCCGCCGTAACCGAGAATTACGCAGACGACCGATTCGATGAAAAGCGTTATGGCTATATTGAGAATCGTGGACGCCCTGACGAATTCGACGTTGACTTCCTCGTTGTGTTTGTTGAGTTTTTTGAACGCCGCAAGTTCCTTTCCTTCTTTTACGAACGCCTTTATCACGGCTATTCCCGAGAAATTCTCCTGCGAGAAATCGGAAAGTTCCGAAAACGCTTCCTGACGGGTTTCCCACTTCCTTTCCATATAATTTCCGATCACCGTCGCCGCGACGAGCATGAACACGAGCGGAATGAGCGAAAAAAGCGCGAGCATCGGCTTTAAAACGACCATTTTGTAAAAGGACATTCCGCCGAGGAACAAAGCGTCGCAAAGCATCATAACGCCCCAGCCGAAGCAATCCTGCACCGTTTCGAGGTCGTTGGTGAAAAGCGACATAAGGTTGCCGACTTTGTTTTTCTGATAATAACTCGCGGATAAATTTTTGCAACGATCGAACATTCTCAGACGTAAATCTTCTTCCACTTTCGCGCTCACGCCGAAAAAACAGACTCGCCACAAAAATCTGCCCGTGACGATGACGAGGATAACGATTATCATCGGCAGGCAAATTTTATCAAGCACGAAATCGAAGTCGAACGGCACTTGTACGCCGTTTATCGTGTTGAAACCGTCGCCTATTCCGTTTATTATGTACTTATACAGTTCGGGGATAAGCAGTTGCGCGTAGTCCACCGCGGCGAGCGACAGAAGCCCCAGAAGCAATACGTAAGAGTACTTCAGATAGTATTTGTTGATGTATTTGCCGAATATCATAATATGTTATTCCTAATAATTGTATTTTCTTTGCATGAAGGCGAGGAAGAAAACCGCCGTTATGAACGCGAAAACTTCGGTCGCTATCGCCGCGAACCATACTCCCTCGGAACCGAACAACGCGGGCAGAAGAAAGACGAAAAGCGTCTGAAAGACGAGCGCGCGCAGAAACGACAATATCGCGGAAACGAGTCCGTTGTTGAGCGCGGTGAAAAATCCCGACGAAAAGACGTTTATGCCCGAGAATACGTACACGAACGAATACAGCCTGAATGCGTGAACCGTAAGGTCGAAAAGCGTTTCGTCGTAACCGACGAAAAACTTTGCGAGCGGCGCCGCGAGGATCTCCGCCAGAGCGGTGAGAACAAGCCCGCAGACGCTAAGGGATATCATACTCTTTTTAAAGACGTTTTTGAGTTCTTTAGTGTTCTGCGCGCCGTAATTATAAGAAACCACGGGCGAAACGCCTATTGAATATCCTATTTCTATAGCGAGGAAAACAAACTGAACGTACATAAGCACGCCGTATGCCGAAACGCCGTCCTCGCCGTAAAAATTCATAAGTTGCATGTTGTAAAGCATGCTCACGATCGACGACGAAACGTTCGTTAAAAGTTCGGACGAACCGTTGGCGCACGCCGCCAGAATCGGCTTGAAATCGAGTTTTGCTTTGACGAATCTCAATCTGCTCGTGTTCGGCCTCGCGAAATACAAGAGAGGAACAAGCCCGCCGATAACCTGACCTATGCCCGTCGCCAAAGCCGCGCCGACCAAGCCCCAGTCGAAAACGACGATGAAAAGCGCGTCCAGAGCGGCGTTGGTACAGCCGGCGATTAACGTGACCACAAGCCCCATGCGTTGTTTTTCCGCCGCGGAAAAGAAACTATGGAAGTTGCTCTGCAACATGAAAAACGTCGTGAACGAAATGACTATCGAGCCGTAAATCACGCAATAATCGGTCATTTCTTCGGTCGCTCTGAGAAGTCTGCATATCGGGCGGATAAGCAGGATTCCGGAAACGGTGAGGACTATGCCGAGCATAATGCAGAACTTTATCATAATCGTGAAAAGTTCGTTCGCCCTTTTTTCGTCGCCCTCGCCGATCGTCTTCGCGACGAGCGCGGTTCCGCCCGTTCCTATCATAAATCCCGTTCCGCCGAGAATCATTATGAACGGATAGATAAAATTAATCGCCGCAAATTGCGTTTTTCCGGCGAAGTTTGATATAAAATAACCGTCTATAACGCCGTAAATCGACGTTAAAATCATCATAAACACAGGCGGCAGAACAAACGTGAAAAGTTTTTTGTAAGTAAAATGATCGGATATTTTTATTTTCATATTTCTTTTATCTGATGTTTTTTAGTATTTTAAGAAACGCATAAGAGCCTTCCCCGTTTCCGCGGCGTTTATCGCGACGGTTAGCCGAGAGAGATTCGAACCACATAAGTTTTAACGGCGCAAAATTTGCAAAATCGGCGTTAAACTCGCTTATAATACGACAAGTATTATCGCGTTCGTTTGCCTTGATTTTCCTGAATTTATCGCCGTTAAAATGCAAAACACCTTAAAGCCGTATTTTTCAGGCGGTTGTGACGAAGATTTGCGCAGACGTACCGGACGTACTTCAAGCAAAGATTTGCCGCAACAGGCAAAAAAGACGGCTTTAAGGCTTGACGGGGTTCGAATCTCTCTCGGCTAGCCACAGGTGATTGCGTTAGAACTCGGTCTTGCGTTGTGTTTTTGACTAATACTTCGTTGCGTTCGCGTGTTATACATACAGTATTAACGCGCTCGCGCGCCTTGTCTTAGCCTAAAAACGCAAGGCAAGACTTGTCGACAACCAAAACGCCGATATTTTTGATGATTTTTGGCAAAGGCGAACGCAGACGTACTATACGTACTTCAAGCGAGAATTTGCCAAAAGGCGCGGAAATTGCGGCGTTTTGGCGGGTTCTAACGCAATCGCCTGTGGCT
>CAVJNC010000180.1:1134-2883 GCA_963650905.1 Subdoligranulum sp. APC924/74 | reverse complement strand
GTGGCAATACAACGCTTATCGTAACCGAGCTGTTTAAATTTGCATAGAAGGACTTTATAAGTTCTTTTATACGATTTCCGTTTATTTTCGGCGAAAATATTATGATTTCTCGTTCGGCGCGCCTTATATCGTTTAAAAATTCGGGGTAATAATTTCTGCCGTCAAAAATAACATCGCTTGATAGTTCATTGAATCGCTCATTTACAAAAGTCCGCACTTTATAGCCGATAGAAGAATAACTTTTCAATCTTTTTTGATACATTTTTTCAAAAACGGGAATATGTATATCTATATAATCATAAATACAAACTTCTTTTTTCCCCGGATAATTGCGGTGCAATCGCCCCGCATATTGCGCGACTTTGCCCTTCCATGCTATCGGCAATGCTAAAAATAAAGCGTCAAGCCGCGGATAATCGAAGCCCTCTCCGACAAAGCGCCCCGTCGCAACGATAATCAAGGTTCTATCGGACGGAATCGCGTTCAATTTATCCATAGTTTCTCTACGCTCTTTTGCCGATGCACTGCCCACAAGTTTTATAATTTCATCGCATTCTTTTTCAAGCATAGAAGCCAATATTTCAACGTGATCTCTTCGTTCCGTAAGAACGATGGGCGTTTTGCCCGCTTTTGCGGCAGCAACAATGTCCGCAACGATTTTCTGGTTGCGTTTTTTATTCGTCGATAATTCTTTATATAGCGTAGTGACGCCTTTGTCTTTCGCAGCGATATCCCTATACTCGGTAAATTCGGGTATGAAAAAATGTTCAAAATCACTTTTCTCGATTTGTTCCTTGGCATCATAGCGGTACAAAATTTCTCCGCACTGCATAAATATTATCGGTTGTTTTCCGTCCTGACGATACGGGGTTGCCGATAATCCGTAGACGTATTTTGCGTTGACGTATTTCATGATAAGTTCAAAATTAAGCGCGGGAACGTGATGACATTCGTCCACTATAACCATTCCGTATTCGCGCACTATATCTTTAACTTCACCATCGGATACAAGCGACTGTATTACAGCAATATCCACAACTTTACCCAAAGAATTTTTACCCGAGCATAAAACGCCTATCGGAGAATGCTTTTTTAAGGAACGGCCTTTTTTGCCTCGCAAAAAACTATCAAAAATTAAAAAACTCTCAAGTGATTTCTTCCATTGGTTAAGCAGCGCCCGCGTATGCACTAAAATTAACGTGTTCCTTTTCCGCATTGCTATGGTATATGCAGCAACAACCGTTTTGCCGAATGCAGTTGCCGCCGATAGCACCCCTGTTTCTCGGCTTAATAACGCTTCGGCGGCAACTATCTGGTTTTCTTTTAATTCGCCGTTAAATTGCACCGCAACCGCATTTCCTACGTTCGTCCTATCTATAAAACCGAAGTCTACCGATGCATTTATCAGCAATTCACATAAGGATTTCTTACATCCTCTAGGTAAAGCGATATAATCGTCAATAATTTCCGAAGTACAAATTATCCTTGGTTTGTCATATACGGGAAACCGCATTGCCTGCGCTTTATAAAATTCGGGATTTTTAAATGCGCCGAGTCTTTTTATAGCATTTTTCGCCCGTTCCGATAATCCGTCGATTTTTACGTATAACATATTTGAGTGAACTATTTCGATTTTTGACGGAAAATCAAAGCGAGTCAAAGACTTTTTTACCTTTGTTTCCCATGGCTTTTGCTCATCGCTTTTTACAAGTTCGCCCAGTTCGGTCTCTTCTTTTTTATTATTTACGA
>CAVJNC010000180.1:0-1037 GCA_963650905.1 Subdoligranulum sp. APC924/74 | reverse complement strand
TATTGTTTATTTGCTCAACGGAAATCTTTTTTATGGAACTCAAAAAAGCCCACTGGTCGTCATAACCGTTAAAATTTTCATCGACAAAAACACTGTTACCGCTTTTTCTTGCAAGCCCCTGCAAAGGCAATGCAATTAAATTACCGAATCCTCCGTCAGGCATATTATCCTGATTCGGAAAAATCCTATCGTAAGACGATAGAGACATTAACCCGCAATTTTCCATCGCCTTGGTTAAAAGACAACTGCCGAATAATCTTGCGCTCCTTGCAGATATTGATTCTTCGAAAAATACGCATAAATGCGCACCGTTACCCGAGCGTGATCTTTCAATAGTCGCGAAGATATGCATACCTTCACAGACCTGCTTAACGGCGGAAATATCCCAAAGATAATTATCACCGTCAAAATCAATGCATAAAAAAGCGCATGACTCATCGGTAAACATAGGATATATGCCCACCACGTCACGCGCATAAGGATCTTTTCCTGCAAGATGGTTAAAAATGTCTTTATCTGTAAGAGGGGCAAATTCGCGATTCGGACACGATGAACACTTGTTTTTCAATTTATCGCACAAACCTTCAGCCCATTCGTTTTTACAAACAGGTTGATACCCTGATTTTTGTGTATTCTTACTATACCATCTTCTTGCAAATACGTCTTCTCTGCCTTTGAACAACGAACGAAACAGAGATATTTTTTCTTGAGTAGAACTTAATCTGTTGATAAACGGCAGCGTATACTCTTCACCGGTTACAAAATCTTTTATTTTACAGTCACCATTTTTAACGGATTTACTCGATTCAATCAAATCGGTTTTTGTCATTACGGCTTCATCGTTTTTTCTATACCGTTCTAACCCTTTGCGAAGTTCGCTGTTTTCATTACGCAAAACGTTATTTTCTCGTTGCAATACATCGCAGCGTTTTAATAACTCATCATACTCAAACTGTAATTTTTCCAAATCATTCATACATTTCCCAAAAATATCATTTAAAATTGTTACATCAATTCTGCGCTATATACGCCGCTAC
>CAVJNC010000179.1:0-2907 GCA_963650905.1 Subdoligranulum sp. APC924/74 | reverse complement strand
ATCTTCATAACCGCGAGAACGAAGCCGTAAATACCCTGCGTTGCGGGAAGAAGGGCAAGGACTATGATTTTGGAAAACTTCTTGTTGTCTTCCGAAAGCACGCCGGCGGCGGCGGCGCCTGTTTTATAAAGACCGAACGCCGAACCCGCGCCGCAAAGAATCATACAGAGCGAGAGCCCCAAAATGCCGATAAATTTTTCCATTTTTAATTTCCTCCGAAATTGTTTTTCTGTTAATTATATTCAATAATCGGCTTATAGACGGCTTTTCGCTATCCGTTGCCGAGTTATTGCAAGATGAAATAAGTATGTTTCGCCGCTCGCTGCCGAGCCGTCATAAAACGAAATGCGTATTCGCCACCCGTGACCGAGTTGTTACGAAACGAAGTAAGTGTACTCGCCGCCGTGACCGAGCGGAGCGAAGAGTTCGCCTTCGCCCTCGTAGAAACGACCGAAGAACTCGACGTATTGCAAACGAGAATCGTGAATGAACGCGCCGAGAAGGCTCATCGCGAGGTTGAACACGTTGCCGATTATTATTATCAGCACGCCGAATACGACGCCGATTACGCCCTGCGGGAAAAGAAGTTCTATTGCGAGGTTGTTGGTAAATATCGAAGCGATCTGCGCGCCGGAAAGCATAAGTCCGTAAAGACGGGCGTAACTGAGAATATCCGAAGCGTAATTTATCAATCCGTAAACGGAAGAGAAGGGCTTGATTATTTTGCCGATTCCCTTTTCGGTCACTCCCGAAGTGAGGATTCCGAGCGCGATAAGCCCTATCGCTATATACGCGCCGTATTTCGTGAGAAACGCGTTGTCGGAAGCCATTCCGAAAACGGCGACCACGAACGCGAGCAAGCCGACGGCCCACACCGCGCCCGAAAAAATCCCTTCGAAATATTGCTTTCTCGAAAAGCACTGAACGGTTTTCATTATAAGACTGACCGCGATCTGCACCGCGCCGAGCCCCAAACACCAGAGGAGCATCTGCGGAACGGTTATCCCCGCGATGTTTGCGGGAGAATTGATCGCGTCGAGATATTTCGCGTAAAACGCGCAGTATTCCGAACCTTCGCCGGAAATCGTTCTGAGCAACGGATAGCCGAGCCAACTGTCGAACAACGCGCCGAATATGCAGGCGAAGAACCCGCCGTAAGCGAACACCTTTGCCATACGATAAAGAGTCGTTCCCTTTCTCTGTTTCGCCGCGATCAGAAATCCGCCGGCGATCATCATGATTCCGTAACCGAAATCCGCCATGATAAGCCCCATGAACAGGGAGAAGAAAAAGGACATAACCGCATTCGGATCGAGCGCGCCGTAAGCCGGAACGGAATACATATTGGTAACCGCCTCGAAGTTTGCCACCGCGCTCTTGTTTTTCATCAGCGTGGGAGCGAACTCGTCGCGCGGGACGACTTTCGTTTCGATCTCGCACGCCCTCGTCGCTTTCTCTATCGCCGCTTTCACTTCGCCGACCTTTTCCGTAGGCACGAACGCTTCCATAACGAACGTTTCCATCGTGGCGTAAAGCGTTCCGTCGGCGTCGGCTTTTTCTATCAGATACCCGAAATAATCGACGTATAGTTTGACTTCCCGCGAGTGTTCGGCGATTTTTGCGGCGCGTTTCGCAACGCTAAAGAACCCTTCGTCGATCTCCTTGAGTTCGTTGTTTAACTCGCCGATTTTTTCCGCCGCGGTGAAGTCGCCGTCTAACTGACATCTTGCGAATCCGTGCGCGGAAAGGACTTTTTCGACCTCTTCGCTTTGCTTGCGATAAACGGCGACGGAGAGAACCGTTCCGTCCTTGCCGTCGCACTCGGCGAACGCCTCGCAACATTCGATTTCTCCGAGATCGGAAAGACATTCGTCGATTTTGTCCGAAGTTACCGTTCCGAGATAAACCCTGACGGTTTTCGCGTCGGATACTTCCGAAAATTTCAGTTTCAGGTCGGCGTAAGGCTCGTAACTTTTTATCTGCTCGTTAATTTTCGCCGAACGCGCCCTGAGAGAATTTTTCTCCGCCGAAAGGGCGTCGATTTCGCCGAGAATTTTTTCGACCTCGCCAAACTTTTCTCCCGCCGCCGTAAATTCGCTCGTGGTGACGGCGAACCCGTCTTTGATCACGCCCTCTCCCCGCTCGGTTTTGGGCAGAATTTCTATTTCGTCCGCCAGAAATTCGAGGCTCTTTTTCGCCCTGTCGATTTTCTGACGCAATTCCGCGGTGTCTTTCGCCGCAAGCGGAACGGTTCGTTCCCGCTCTTCCTGCGTTTTTATCTGCGCCGCGCCGGTCGCGACGAGAGCGTCGTAAACCTTGTCCTTATCGGAAAGAAGCGCGACGAGCGAAAGCGCGGACATTTCAGCAATCGCCATCTTTTATCCTCCCGAACAGCGTTTCCGCCGCCTCTTCGACTTTTCCGACCTTTTCGGCTTTGAATTTTTCGGCTTCCGCGCGATATTTTTTCTTTTCCTCTTCAAAACGGGCGGCAACGCTCATCTTCGCGTTCTGAACCGCGGCAAGGCGTTTCACCCTCGAATCGGATATGCCGTTTTCCTTGATTTCGGCGGCTTTTTTGTCCGCCTGCGCGCGTATTCCGGCCGCTTTTTCGTCGCTTTCCGCGCGTATTTTTTTAGCCGTTTCCTCACTCAGAGAAACTTTTTTCAAAACCTCTTCTATCATTTTAACCTCCGATCCGGCGACTTTCCGCACGACGATCCGGCGACTTTCCGCCAGACGATTCGCCGACTTTCCGCGCGACGATTCGTCAACCTTTCGCACAACGATTCTCCGACGCCCGCCGCCGTTTCGACTTATAAAAAAATCTGCCGATAATTTTATTGAAAAAACCTGACAGACTCCACCTATTTATTTTTACGCCGAAATAATTTCAACACTGTATAAATT
>CAVJNC010000178.1:0-2980 GCA_963650905.1 Subdoligranulum sp. APC924/74 | reverse complement strand
GCTCCGCAACGGCGTTTTCTTCGTTGCCCTCAAAGAAAGTATCGGGGAAGAAATACGGTAAAAATCTCCCCTCGCGGTATTTGACGTGCGGTATCTCCGATAGCATTCTCACGGTAACTCCGCCGCCGACAGAGCCTACCACCGCGTCCAAGCCCATTTCCTTGAAATGCTCCCCGTAAGGCTCGCTGCCTATCCAGTCGTCGCCCAAGAACATCATCGCTTCCTTGCCGTATTTATGTCAAAGAGCCATTTGGGATTTTTAGTAAAATTAAGAAAATATTTTCTGTTTTGGTTGCAATACACATTGACTCACGGGTCTAATTTTGATATAATAATAACGCAAATGACCCTAAACGGAGATTTGAAGTATGTATAAAGAAAGCGATTTGGTTGAATTAAAGCAGCAACTAACAGACGAAGTAAAATGTGAAATAGACGCATTTTTGAATACCAAAGGCGGAACGGTATATATTGGCGTTGCCGATGACGGCACGGTTATGCCGTTTTTGGATGAAAAATCAAAAGACGAAGCAGACCTGAAAATCGGTAGTTGGATAAGGGAAGCGTTCTTTCCCATGCCTGTCGATTTAATAAGACACGGTTTCAATGAAGACGGCGTTCTTTTTGTCGAAATCAAAGAAGGAAAAGATAAGCCTTATTATCTTCGCGAAAAAGGTCCGAAACCAAGCGGAGTATATAAAAGAGTCGGTAGAAGCAAAAGAAAAGCAACCGAAGAAGAAATCCTTGCCATGATAATGGAGTCTAAAAACTACTCTTATGAAAGAGACGTTTCCGAAGAGCAAGAATTGACTTTTA
The DNA here is from genome assembly GCA_963650905.1 of Subdoligranulum sp. APC924/74. Taxonomy (GTDB): domain Bacteria; phylum Bacillota; class Clostridia; order Christensenellales; family Borkfalkiaceae; genus UBA10281. The sequence continues at coordinate 2,164 of CAVJNC010000178.1, read as the reverse complement.
AGTATTTTTTCTCTGTGTGCGAAGAGAACGGAATCGCTCACGACAAAAGGCACTTAAAATCTCTCGACTTAATTTCAAAAGATGACAAATACACCAATCTCGCCTTGCTGATGTCCGATCAATCACCTATTGTCGTAAAATTTGCCAAATACGATAAAAACATGAATTTTCTTGTAAAATCGGAACACAAAGGTTCTTTATTAAAGGTGTTGAACGATGTTTTGGAACACGCGGATAACTACAACGAAACATCGGCTGTTATTGACGGTTCTTCGTTTAAGCGTATTGAGAAAAAAGCATATCCCGGAGCGGCGTTAAGAGAGACTCTTCTCAATGCGTTTGCGCATGCGGACTATTTTATACGTTCAAATATTAAGATAGAATTTTTTGAAGACAAAGTTAAAATAACTAATCCGGGAGGTATTTACAAAGCGACGCTTGAAGAAATTATGGACGGAATACAGACTTATCGCAATCCGGGTTTGGTCAGAATTTTAAGCAAACTGAATTACGTGGAAAATTTCGGCACGGGAATTCCGAGGATATTAAACGCCTACGCCGGACAAGAAAAACAGCCTTTTTTCGATCCTACCGAAAACTTTTTCAAATTGACATTGCCGAATTTGATATACAATGTTGACCCGTTAAGTGACCCGATAGATGACCCGATACTTGACCCGTTGACCGATTTTGAGATTGCCTTAATGAAAACGATAAAGGAAAATCCGGGTCTGAACGCATTGCAGTTGCTTAACAAAATGCTGATTATCTATCCCAACGCAACGATAGATAAAGTAAAGAACTCACTGAAAAGGCGTTTGGCTAAATATTGCGAGTTTGTAGGTTCACGAAACGGTGGCGGCTATCATTTGCGAAAAAGAAATTGAATCAATCGGATAACAAAATGACTAATATCGATATTAAAGAAAACAATTTATATCGCTTGGACAGCCGACTGCTTGAAATCTTGCTTATCGATCGCACGACGAAGAAAAATCTTATTTGGGCGACGGATAACTATGCTTCTCGTGGCATCGGTTATCAGTCGGGCGACAACATAAGCATTTATGCGATTATCAAGCGCAACGGCAGCATTATAAAACCGCGCGTAGAAAAGTCCAAGAAAGAGCAATCCGAGCGCGTAAAGTCCAAGGCGGAAGTTTTTACTCCGTCGTGGATTTGCAATGCCCAAAATAACCTTATAGACAACGCTTGGTTCGGGCGCGAAGGCGTGTTTAACACCGAGAACGAAAAAAGTTGGACGGCAAATAACGAAAAAGTAGCATTCCCCGAAGGAAAATCATGGCAAGACTACGTTAAAGAAAATCGTCTTGAAATCACCTGCGGCGAAGCCCCCTATCTCGTCAGTCGTTACGACGCCGTTACCGGGGAAGAAATAGACATCAAAGAAAGAATAGGCTTGCTTGACAGAAAACTTCGTATCGTTTCCGAAAACGTCGATAGCGAACCCGAGTGGGTGGAATGGGCAAAAACGGCATTCAAAAGCGTTTACGGCTTCGATTGGCAAGGCGACAACGTGTTGCTTGCGCGAGAAAATTTGCTTCGCACGTTTATCGACTACTATACCCAAAAATTCGGCAACTTCCCGATTATAGAGTATCTTCTCGAAATTGCGGAAATCATCTCGTGGAATATCTGGCAAATGGACGGGCTTAAATTCGTAATACCTAACAGTTGCAAAACGGTTGATGAAATTGTCTATACGCTTTTCGGCGAAGAACACCACAAAGTAGAATGCGAAGGCTGCAAAGCCAACAATCCGCATAAGCATAACGGGATTTACTGCTACATTATGGACTGGTCTACAAATAAAAGAGTTAAATTTGCCAGTCTTATCAAAGGATAAGGACGGGAGAAACCATGGATTACTCGCTTTTAGACGAAATAATCATCGGACGCGTAGAGCCACATATTTATGCGTTTTCGACGAATACAATTCCTAATTATCTAAAAGTCGGCGACACCTATCGCCCCGTAACTGTCAGATTAAAAGAATGGGAAGCGCATTACCCCGCATTAAAAAAGGAATTCGACGCTATTGCGAAAATCGACGATGTGTATTTTCGTGATTTTGCCGTACATAAATTTTTGGAAACCGAAAAAAGCAGAATAAGACTGCTGTTTTCCGATATACCTGCCGGCG
>CAVJNC010000177.1:1704-2982 GCA_963650905.1 Subdoligranulum sp. APC924/74 | reverse complement strand
GGTTGATAATTCGCCTGTTCGCTATCCGAATACGCGTTTGTGAGAATAATTCCTTTCATACCCGAGATTATACTCTTATACGTCGTTTTTGTCAACGCAGACGACTGTATTCCTTCAAAAAGAATTTTATATATCTTCTCGTCTCTCTAACGGTCTTGTTCCGTACTCTTTTTTTGCGCTTCGGTTCTGTATTGTCCCGGCGTGATGCCAAACTTCTTTTTAAATACAATATTGAACTGAGCAAGGTTCGAGTAACCGATTACGTTTGCGACCTTCGTTGTGCTTAAGTCTGTGGTAATCAGCAGGTTTTGTGCGTAAAGCAGTCTGTTCGAAAGAAGATATTCGTGCGGCGACATTCCGAAACGCACGTTAAAAAGTCTGTTAAGTTGCGCGCGGGAGTAGTTTAGTTGTTTGCACAGGTCATCTATCGTATACGTGAAAAATTCTTTGGAAAATTTTAATTTTTGCAATTTTTGCGCCCATACGGGGTCGCTTTCGGCTTCGTTGTTCTGTATTTTACCTGCTATGAGTTGAACGAAAAACATAATTTGCGCAAGCAATATGTCGTTTGTTTTTTCGGATTCCTCGGCCGATAGCAAATTCAGGAGATGTAAGGTCTTTTCTATTTTCGAGATTATCTCTGCGCCGAGAGTAAAACTGCGGTTATTTGCGTATATTTTTTCTATTGTATTGTCTGAAAACGGGGAAAGTATTTTCAGCAAAGTTTGCTCCGCTATGGTAAAGTTAATGTATCTTGTCGGATGTTTACCCGCAATAGTCAGGTAGTGTATGTCTTTAGTCGTGCAGTAAAACAGAGTTCCCGACGTGTATGTGCGTACCTCGTTACCGATGTGGTTTTGCAAAGTGCCGTCCGTTACCACGCAAAATTCCCAATAATCGACATGACTGTGCAACAACTTGTAGTCGCCCGTGTTTATGCAGAATTGCGCGGTCAGGTTGCAATTCATTCCCTGAGCCGACGCCAGGTTTTCAACGAAATATTTTCTAATCATGTTTAACTATCCCTTCCTGAAAAACGAAAAGTGCAAAAGAGCGTAAGGTCGGTTTAAATTCGGCTGTTTATTCTTGCTGTTTTGCGTCTTTTTCTCGAATCTTCCGTGCGTCAATGCGATTTAAACCTTTTAAACTGATCCACATGAGATACTATACTATAAAAATGCTCGGAAGTCAAACAAAAAACTTATAACAATGAGACAAAACAATATAATAGTGAGATAAAACGATATTGACGAACATCGACGGTACGTGGTATACTAA
>CAVJNC010000177.1:0-1694 GCA_963650905.1 Subdoligranulum sp. APC924/74 | reverse complement strand
GTACGGTTTTAGCGAACTATGTTCGTAAAATACGGTTTGGACTAAGAGTTTTTATACGGAGCGAGAGTAAGAGAAGATGCACGTAAAATTAAGTAATTGGACATTAAGTTTTGACGATAAAACGATTCCGGCGCAAGTCCCGGGGGATATCACCATAGATTTGTATAATGCGGGACTTGTAAAAAATCCGTACTTCGGGTTGGATTACAGGGATATAGAATGGGTTGCTCGCCGCGATTTTACTTATCGCGCCACGATCGACGCGGACGAACGAATGCTGAATAATCAATCTATAGCCTTGGTTTTCGACGGTATCGACGTTTTTGCCGACGTATATCTCAACGGCACTCGTCTCGGCGCAACCAAAAATATGTTTTTACGGTATCGCTACGAAATCCGCGATTTATTGCGTGAAGGAAACAACGAGTTAAGGGTTGAAATGCATAGCACTCTCGTCGCGATGGATAAGATCGATTCCACGGGATACAACGCGACTTTCAATAAGGAACGCGTATTCGTGCGTAAGGCTCAGTGTCATTTCGGTTGGGACTGGGCGCCTAAAATCTGCGCCTACGGTATCTGGAACGACGTGTATTTAGAGTGTGGCGGCAAGCAAAAAATCAACGACGTGTACGTTGTTGCCGACGATAAAGGCAATTCCGCGTTCTTTGTTGAACTCAATTACAATATCAACGGCGTTTACGACGATTTCGGAGCCGAGGTAAAGGGCAGTTACGAGGAAAACCTCAGCGATAAACTGCATTTTTACGTATCGGATAAGCCTTTCGACGAAGCGACTGTCTGCAAGACGATAGAAGTCACGGGTAAAAAGAATTTCGCTTGCTTCGTAAATAAGTCGGCTGAGTTATGGTGGCCCGTCGGCTACGGCGAGCAACCTTTATATAACTATCGTGTGGAATTGGAACGGGGCGGCAAAATAATTTCCGTAAAAAGCGGACGGTTTGCCTATCGTTCGGTGAGCCTTGCCGAAGAACCGAAAGGCGACGCTCTCTACGGTTATCAGTTGCGTATAAACGGTGAGGACGTATTCGTCAAGGGCAGCAACTGGGTTCCGATCGAATGCTTTACGGGCGTTGTTAAGGACGACAAATATCGCAGACTTACATCGCTTGCCAAAGACGGCAACTTCAATATGTTGCGCGTATGGGGCGGCGGAATTTACGAAAAGGATATTTTTTACGATCTGTGCGACGAACTCGGATTGATGGTGTGGCAGGATATGATGCTTGCCTGCGCCGATATCGCCGAGGATAACGCCGAGTGGGTGAACAATATGCTCGCCGAGGTCGATTATCAGGTAAAACGTCTGAGGAATCACCCCTCGCTCGTGTACTGGTGCGGAGGAAACGAAAAAACCGGTTGCTACGGGCGTTGCATAACGAAAGGCGAATTTTTCACCGACGTTACCATGCGCGGTTTCGTTACCAATCTCGACCGTACGCGCCCGTTTGCAAAACAATCTCCGTGCAGTTGGACGGATTTAGGCAACGACACAACCAGCGGCGAAACGCATCACAACTCGTTCGAAACGGCCTTGTCCGAGGGTATGGATAAATATCGCGACCTTATCGCTCGACGCGTCGTTCCGTTCGTGTCCGAAGCGGCGCTTATGGGACCGAACAGCGTGGAAACGACCTCTAAAATTTATCCGCCGGATAAGCTCTGGCCGATGA
>CAVJNC010000176.1:0-3008 GCA_963650905.1 Subdoligranulum sp. APC924/74 | reverse complement strand
GCATAGAGGCGGAGAGGATAACTCCACCCGAAAAACAGAATAAAATTTTAAAATTGCCGATAATAAGAGGCGTGGTGAATTTCTTCTCGTCGCTCGTGGTCGGCACGAAAATACTGATGCGCTCCGCGGAAGTTTACGGCGGCGACGACGAAGAGCCTTCGAAATTCGAAAAATGGCTCGCGAAAACCTTCAAAATCGACGTTATGGACGTGGTTTTGTTTTTCGGAGTCGCGCTCGGGCTTGTGTTTTCTATCGCGCTTTTCTTTATTCTGCCCACCGTTCTCGGCAACCTTTTCGGCAAGGCGTTCCCAGACCTCAAAGTGGTGCGGAACCTCGTCGAAGGGATTATAAGAATCGCGATTTTTATCGGCTACATTTTATTTACGTCTCTCCTTAAGGACATAAAACGGACGTATATGTATCACGGGGCGGAGCATAAAACGATAACCTGCTACGAAAAAGGGTTGGATTTAACCGTCGAAAACGTGAAAAAATGCAGAAGAGTGCACGACAGATGCGGCACGACGTTTATGTTTTTCGTAATGCTCGTGAGCATTCTCGTCTATTCGGTTTTCGGCGCGATTTTCCCGCAGATCAACGAAAACATCTGGCTCAGAATTTTATCGCGCGTGGTTTTGTTGCCGCTCATCGCGGGGCTTTCTTACGAACTTCTGAAACTCCTCGCGAAAACGGACAGCCCGCTCGTTCTGCCTCTTAAAATCCCCGGGCTTCTTCTTCAGAAACTCACGACGAAAGAGCCTGACGACGGAATGACGGAAGTCGCGATTGCGGCGTTCGAAAAAGTGCTTAAAATGGACGAAAATCCCGACGAACCCGTGTGCAAATTCGTTTGTCCGGAAAAAGTTTCCGTCGTGACGGACAGACTTAAAAAGGAATTTTCCGCCGCAGGGATAGACGAATCGGACGCGGAATGGATCGTTTCGATCGTTTCGGGAATAAAACGCAGCGAAATCGGCGGCGATAAAAAACTGAAATCGTCCGAAATAGATAAAATCAACGAACTTGCCGCCGGAAGACTCGCCGGCAAACCGCTTTGTTACGTTCTCGGCAACTGCGATTTCTACGGCTACGAAATAAAGGTGGACGAGCGGGTGTTGATTCCCCGCCCCGAAACGGAAGAACTCGTGAGCGAAGTTCTCAAAATCGCTTCGCCCGAAAAAACCGTTCTCGATTTATGCACGGGAAGCGGCGCGATAGCCCTCGCGGTATACAAAAAGAGCGGCGCGAAAGTTGTGGCGACCGATATTTCGGAAGGCGCGCTCGAAGTCGCCAAAGAGAATTTCAAACTGTTTGATGCCGATATAAAAACCGAGTTAATCGACTTATACGGCGATATAGAGGATAAATTCGATATAATTGTCTCCAATCCGCCGTATATAAAAACGGGCGATATAGACGGGCTTGACGACGTCGTTAAAAACTACGAGCCGCGTCTCGCTCTCGACGGCGGCGCGGACGGACTTGATTTTTACAGACGGATATGCGACGGCGCGAAGGCTCGTCTTAACGACGGCGGAACGGTTTTTCTCGAAGTGGGAATCGGTCAGGCGGAAGAAGTCGAAAAGATGCTCGAAGCGGAGTTTAACGTCGAAATCGTTAAAGATATTTCGGGCGTGGACAGAATTATCAGGGCGGAACTCAAATGAACCGGAAACTTGAAGAAATATATCAGAGATACGAAAAACTCGGCGAACTTTTAGCCGATCCCGCAACTCTTTCCGATATGTCTTTATGGCAGAAATACGCCAAAGAAAGGTCGGATATAGAGGAAACGGCGAATAAATACGCCGAATTCAAAGCCGCGGAAAACGAGTTCGCGGCTCTCGAAGCGGAATCGAAAACCGAAACCGACAGAGAAATGAAAGAACTTCTCGAGTCGGAAACCGAAGATTGCAGAAAGAGACTTTCCGAGATAAAAAACGAATTGAAAATTCTTTTGTTGCCCAAAAATCCCGACGACGACAAAAACGTTATCGTGGAAATCCGAAGCGGGGCGGGCGGAGAAGAGGCCGCGCTTTTCGCAAGCGATTTGTATCGTATGTATTCCCGTTACGCCGACAAAAACAGGTGGAAAACCGAGGAAATCGACATAAACGAAACGGAACTCGGCGGCATTAAAGAAGTCGTTTTTTCGATAAGCGGAAAGGGCGCGTACAGTAAACTCAAATTCGAAAGCGGCGTTCATCGCGTGCAGAGAGTTCCCGAAACGGAATCGCAGGGAAGAATTCAGACGTCCACGGTGACGGTCGCCGTTCTGCCCGAGGCGGTAGACGTCGAAATCAATATCGACGAAAAAGATCTGAAAATCGATACTTATCGTTCGAGCGGCGCGGGCGGGCAACACGTGAACAAAACGGAATCGTGCATAAGAATGACGCATCTGCCCACCGGCATCGTCGTAACCTGTCAGGACGAGAGATCGCAACTCAAAAACAGAGAAAAAGCCATGAAGGTCATGAAAAGCAGGCTTTACGATTATTATAACACGCAATATCGCAACGAATACGCCGAAAACCGTAAAAATCAGATCGGCACGGGCGATCGTTCGGAAAGAATAAGAACGTATAACTTTCCGCAAGGGAGAATCACCGACCACAGAATCGGCTACACGGCTTATAATCTCGACGAGTTCCTGCTCGGCGATATCGACGCGATGGTCGAGGCTCTCACCATTGCGGACAGAGAGGCAAGGCTTTCGGGCGAGGAAGAATAATCGGCAGGAAATAGTCCGCAGGGCTTGCTCGAATCTCGCCCGGAACCGCATATCGCGCGCGGTATATCGGGGCATAATCGTTATATCGGGGCGTAATCGCGCGTTAAAAAGTAGACAATCGGCAAAATTTGTGATATAATCAATAATCGTCGAGAAGGTTGTACGGTTGCGGCAGAGAAATCTGACGAGGAAAGTCCGAGCTCCGCACGGCAGGATGCCGCCTAACGGACGGTGAAGGTGACTTTAAGGAAAGTGCAACAGAAAACAACCGCAA
>CAVJNC010000175.1:0-3020 GCA_963650905.1 Subdoligranulum sp. APC924/74 | reverse complement strand
CCTCTGTCCCGCGCAGTTGACAAGTTCCACCTCTTTCTCTTTGCGGATAAGCGAATTCAGTTCGGCAAAGCCGAGGTTTTTGCAATCGATTTTTTTCATGATTTTTCTCCGATTATTCGCCCGCCCGATTATTCGCCGGCGTGCTTTATTGTTCGCCTGCGTACTTAATTATTCGCCGGCGTGCTTTATGCCTAAAATCGCGAGTTCTCTTTCGTTTAAGCCCACGCCGCGAAGCATAAGTCTGTTACCCTTGAGAGCCTCGATCGAATTGATACCCATTCCGCCCATAAACTCTTTGATTTCGTGATCCCATGCGGTGAGCAGGTTCACGAGCCGTTCGCTGCCCTTTTCGGGATCCAACCTTTCGACGAGTTCGGGAATCTGCGTGGCGATACCCCAGTTGCATTTGCCCGACTGGCAGTTTCTGCAGAGATGACAACCGAGCGCGATCAGGGCGGAAGTCGCGATATACACCGCGTCCGCTCCGAGCGCGATAGCCTTAACGACGTCCGCACTGCTTCTTATCGAACCGCCGACGACGAGCGAAACGTTTTCTCTTATCCCCTCTTCCCTGAGCCGCGAATCGACGGCGGCGAGAGCGAGTTCTACGGGTATGCCCACGTTATCTCTTATTCTCGTGGGCGCCGCGCCCGTTCCGCCGCGGAATCCGTCTATCGCGATTATATCCGCTCCGCTCCGCGCTATTCCGCTCGCTATGGCGGCGATGTTGTGAACGGCGGCAACCTTAACGATTATCGGCTTTTTATATTCCGTAGCCTCTTTGAGGGCATAAACGAGTTGCTTCAGATCTTCAATCGAATAAATATCGTGATGAGGAGCGGGAGAAATCGCGTCCGTTCCGACGGGAATCATACGAGTCATCGAAACGTCCTCGGTTATCTTCGCCCCGGGGAGATGTCCGCCTATCCCGGGTTTCGCTCCCTGCCCCATTTTAATTTCTATCGCCGCGCCCGCTTCGAGATAATCTTTGTAAACCCCGAATCTGCCCGAGGCGACCTGCACTATCGTATTTTTCCCGTATTCGAAAAAATCCTTGTTAAGTCCGCCCTCGCCGGTGTTGTAACAAATTCCGAGTTTCGTCGCCGCCAAAGCGAGGCTTTTGTGCGCGTTGTAACTTATCGAGCCGTAACTCATCGCCGAAAACATAATCGGCAGTTCGAGGTCGAGCCGCGGCGAAGAATCGCAGATTATATGTCCGTTTTTGTCGCGTTTTATGTCTCGGTTACGCTTGCCGAGCGTGACTTTGGTTTCCATCGGTTCTCTGAGCGGATCGATGGACGGGTTTGTTACCTGCGAGGCGTTGATGAGAATTTTATCGAAATACACGGGGTATTCCTCGGGACATCCCATCGACGAAAGAAGCACGCCGCCGCTTTCCGCCTGCTTATATATCTCCTTGATAACCGAATCGCTCCAGTTATCGTTTTTTCTGAAACACAAATCGCTCTTGACGATTTTTATCGCCCGCGAAGGACAGAAACTCACGCACCTGTGACAATTGACGCATTTGGACTCGTCGGAAACGAGTTTTTTACCGTTTTCCGTATCAATAAGAGAATGAACGCCGTTATAACACTGCTTAACGCACGCGCCGCAAAGCGTACACCTCGACAAATCCCTTTTCACTTCGTAATCGGCGTAAACGTAACTCATATGTTGCCCTCCGCAAAACAGTTAAGATTGGTTATCGGCGGATCGGATTTTTCGCCTTTTAGCGTGACGATTACGGGTTCGCCGCCGCGCGGAGCAAACAATCCGCCCGCGTTTTCGTCCATTCTTCTTATGGCGCACTCCTCGCTCGCGAAATACGTTCTGCTTCCGTTTTTCGCGGTGACCATGGAACGAAGTTTCAATCTGTCGTTCAAAGCCATCATTCCGCCGTTCCACCCGACGAGAATCGAAAATGGTCCCGTCATCAGAAGCCCCGGGAATTCCTTGCGGAGATAATCGCATACGATACGCCTTTCCTCCGGCATACGTTCGATTGTCGTCCAGAACGGCGCGGCGATGACCGCCGCCGCTTCCGACATGGTAAGCCCCTTTTTGCGGACGAGAAAATCGAGCGCGTAAGTTATGACTTCCGTATCCGTTAAAAGCGTGCATTTATAGCCGAACATTTCGATAAACCGTCTGTTCGCGTCGTAAGACGAAATTTCGCCGTTGTGAACGACCGTGAGATCGAGCAAAGAAAACGGATGCGCGCCGCCCCACCAGCCGGGGGTGTTCGTGGGATATCTCCCGTGAGCCGTCCATCCGTAACCCGAATACTCTTCGAGTTTATAATAGTCTCCTATATCTTCGGGATAGCCTACGCCTTTGAAACAGCCCATGTTTTTTCCGCTCGAAAAGACGTAAGCGCCCTTTATTTCGTTATTGATTTTTATCACGCGGCGGGCGACGTACTCGCGCTCGTCGAGTTGACTGTCACGAAGCAAATTATGATCGGGCATAACGAAATAACGCCAGATAAGCGGCTCGTCGGTTATGCGCGGATTTTTTCTGACCGGAATTTTTGAAAGGTTGATTATTTCGAATTTTTCGTCCAGATAATCCTCGCACGCTTTTTTCGCTTCCTTATCCGCATAAAAAACGTGAAAAGCATAATAATCTTTATACTGAGGATAAATTCCGTAACCCGCAAAACCGCCGCCGAGTCCGTTGGAACGCTCGCGCATGACGCGCATCGCGTCGGTGATTATCGCGCCCGAAACGCTCTCTCCCGTTTCGGAAAACACGCCGGCTATCGCGCAACCGGACGGTATTCTGTTTCCTTTTTCGCCTTCTGTGTTCATCTGCTCCTCCGTGATACCGTAATAATGAGACTTCCTTTAACAGTACGCCATTCTTTAATAATACGTCTTTCTTTATATGACACGTCTTTCTTTGAATAATGCGGCGTTTTGCACACACAACCATATAATTATAAACCGTCCGCCCGCCGACTGTCAAACGATTACCGAAAAAACCGCTTTTCGATTAATTTATATATAATATTATAT
>CAVJNC010000174.1:0-3021 GCA_963650905.1 Subdoligranulum sp. APC924/74 | reverse complement strand
ATAACGGGGTGTCCCGTGCATTTTTCAAGGCTTTCCGCGGCGCAACCGAGCGAGCCGCCGAGCGTTTTCACGGGCGAATATTTTTTGATGACGAGCGCGTCTTTTTCGGTGTAAATTTCAACGGGATCGCCCTCGTTCATTTTCAGCGTTTTTCTTATTTCTTTCGGAATGACGACTCTTCCGAGAACGTCTATTCTTCTTACGATACCTGTGTCTTTCATGATTGACTCCTTTACGCCCGCTTGCGCGGGTTTTAAAAATAGTGTTCGTAAAAGAGCCGGAAATATGTAAAACCGTGTAATTTTAAAAGCCCGAATCGCCGACAAAATCGCCGATTCGGGCATGCGTAACGATATCGGAACAAATCAAAAACTGTTCAGAAGTCCTTTCAAACCTTCTTTTTTGAATATCTCCTTGTAATAAGAAAGTTCGTCCGAGATCATTTTGTCCACGACTTTCATTCCGAGAAGTTCGACCGGCGCTTTGTCGTCGGTGAGGATATATTTCCCCGTCGGGGAATATTTCTCATAGTTCGATTTCACTCCGTACATTGCGGAAAAAAGCGAGTCGTCCGTCGTCTTTGCGAGGTTGTCGTCGAAAACCTTCGTCATTTCCGCGTTGTTCGAAGCGAACAGAATTCTGTTCGAAGAATTTCTCACGTCGACGGTATAAACTTCGGAAAACACGGTCGAGACGGTGTCGGATAAATATTGGTTGATGTTTCCTTCTCCGTCGCCGCGCATATTCATATTCACGACCATAACCCCGTCGGATTTAAGATGGTCTTTCACGAGCGTGAAAAATTCTTTCGACGACATCTGAAAGGGAATCGTTATGTCCTGATATGCGTCGACCATGATCACGTCGTAAGCGTTTTTCACCGCGTTGAGATACGCTCTTCCGTCGTAGGTCGTAACCTTTACGTCGCTTGACGCGTTGAAATATTTTTTCGACAGAGCGGTGATTTTTTCGTCGATTTCCACGCCCTCTATCGTCGGATTTTTATCGGCGAAATATTTTTTGCATTGCGTGGCGTAAGTTCCCGTTCCCATTCCGAGAATGAGAATATCGGAGGAGTCTTTGTTATAAATATCCGCCATGAGCGGCGCCGCCATTGCGTAGTCGTAATACATTCCCGTGAGCGTTCCGTTTTTCACGTAAACCGACTGCACGCCGAAAAGCACGTTCGTGGAAAGATAAACCTGTTTGTCGTCTTCGTAAACCTGAAGATAATTGTAAACGGATTCGCCTTCGTAGGTCAGGTTGTTCTCCCAGAACGCGAAACTTCCGCTATGACCGAAAACGCAACATAAAATGAAAATAAGAACGGAAACGGGGAGTTTTTTGATTTTCTTCCAGTTGACTTTCGATACGATGAAATATACCGCCGAAAGAAGGAGAAGTATTCCCGCGAAGATGAGAAAAGTCACGGAAGTGCCTACCGCGGGAATGGAAACGAACGTCGGCACGAAAGTTCCGATTATGCTGCCGATTGTGTTCGAGGCGTTAAGATATCCCACGGTCTTTCCGTTGTCGTCGAGCGAATCTACGGAATATTTGACGAGACAGGGCGTGACCGTACCGAGCAGAAACAACGGAAAAACGAATATTATCATACACGCCGCAAACGCCGCTATAACGAGGAAGTTCGTGCTTACCGTCAGAATGAGAATTCCCGAAATGCCGAGAATGATATATCTCCCGAGGACGGGGATAAGCGCGATCCAGACCGCGGCTATGATTATTCTGCCGTAAAGTTTATCGGGGTTCGGATTTTTGTCGGCGGCTTTCCCTCCGTAAATATTTCCGAGTGCCATCGCTATCATAATCGTGCCGATGATTATCGTCCACACGATCTGCGACGAACTGAAATAAGGAGCGAGAAGCCTGCTTGCGCCGAGTTCCACCGCCATTACCGACATTCCCGAAAAGAATTCGGTCAGATACATAAAAATTTTGTTTTTCAGTATTGGTCTGTCCATTCTGTAAACCGCCCGTCAGTTTTTATGTCGGAATTATATCATTGCGAAGGAAAAATGTCAAGCGGGATTTTTTTGAAATCGGATTGACAGAATTTTTTAAAATCGGATTGACATAAGCATATTCGGGTAGTATAATTAAAATATAAGATATCCTTTAAGATATCCGCTAAAAAGCAAAATATCCGCTAAAAGGGGGCGACCATGAAAAAATCGTTATTTATAGCAGGTGCAATATTTTTCGCGTTATCGGTTATAGCGTTTTTGTCGGGAACGTACACGTTGTACGTCGCGACGCATGCGGAAACGACGGGCGACGCGATCGCTTCCGTGCTTCTGATACCGCTCGCGGTGATAACTTATTCCGGTCAGGCGGCGTTTTGCGTCGGCGCGGAAATAACCCTGTGGATAAATTTTAAAAAACGCGGCGTCTGCAGAACGGCGAGCGCGGTCGTCGCGATAATCTGCCTTGTTCTGATTGCGGCGAGCGTTTCCTATTTTTCATATCTGTTGATAATCGCTGAATGAGCGATAAATTTGTCGAGAGCCTTTCGGGTTGAATTTCCGAAGGGCTTTTTTGTTGCATTTTTTTCTTTTTCAGGCATAGAATATAGGGATTGTTTCACATAGAATACAGGGATTGAAATGGATAACAGATGCGTTGTTTTTTACGATAGCGGAGCGGGCGGATTAAGGCTTTTCGAAAAGACGAGAAAGGCGTTTCCGTCCGAAAATTACGTTTATTTCGCCGACGAAAAATATATGCCGTTCGGCGACAAAACAAAAGGGGAATTGCTGGAGATTTTCGACGAAGCCGAAAGGAAGATAGCATCTTTCTGTCCGAAACTTCTCGTGGTCGCGTGCAACACCATGTCCTGCGCGCTGGCGGACGAGGGGCGGGGATTTCCTTACGAAAGCGTTTTCGTAACCCCTTTTGTCCCCGCGGAAGAAAAAACGAACAAAAGTTCGGGTTGTGTCGAAAATAGCGGAAAGTGGTTACTTCTGACCACTCCCGCCACCGCGGAGTCGGACTTCGTGAAGC
>CAVJNC010000173.1:0-3039 GCA_963650905.1 Subdoligranulum sp. APC924/74 | reverse complement strand
AATTTCCGTTCTCTTTTATCCAACCACAATCAGGCGATAGCGAACGCGCAGATGTTGCTCGTTCTGAGGTGGCTCGACAACGAAGTGATAAAAAATCGCGACTTCAACGCGAAATACGGCACCGATCGCAAAATCATCGTCGCGATAGACGAGGCGCACGTGTTCATAGATCCGCAATATCCCGTCGCGCTCGACTTTATGTTCCAACTCGCGAAGCGCATAAGAAAGTATAACGGAATGCAGATCGTCATCACGCAGAACATAAAAGATTTCGTCGGCAGTCAGGATATCATCCGGAAGTCCACCGCGATAATCAACGCTTGTCAGTATTCGTTCATCTTCTCCATGTCGCCCAACGATATGGCGGATTTATGCACCCTTTACGAAAAGGCGGGCAAGATCAACGCCGTGGAGCAGGATCAGATAGTCAACAACGACAGAGGGCACGCTTTTATCATAACCGGTCCGCAGTCGAGGACGAACATATCGATCGTCGCGTCGGAAAAAATGCGTAAAATGTTCGAACAATGAGCGTAACGGGAGAATTTACGGGGTTCGCGCATATTGTCGGCGAAGAGGCAAGGGCGCGGATTTTCCGCGAGATTTACGATAAATATTTCAAACTCGTGTGGTTCTGCGCGTTCAGATTTTTAGGGAACAAGGAAGACACGGACGAAGTGTCCGACGACGTGTTCGTTAATTTTTACAGGCGGGCGGAAAGAACGGAGATAAGCAACGTAAAATATTATCTCACCCGTTCGGCGCGCAATCTCTCGCTTAACAGGTTGAGAGACAGAAAGAATACCGAAGAACTGGACGAAAACAGGGCGGGAGAGTATTTCTTCTGCGAAGGTTCCGACCTTCTGGAGAAAATCGCCGCCGTTACGAGCAAGGAAGAATTCGATCTGTTGTGCCGTCACGTTCTCGAGGGATACACGCTGTCGGAAATCGCCGTGAAACTCGGCGAATCGGTCAATACGGTGAAAAGCAAATACAGAAGACTCGTTAAGAGACTGAAATCTGAATTGGAGGATTTTTGCGATGAATAGTTTGTCGGACGCGATAAATTCGTTGAAAATAGAAAATCGTTTCGAAGCCGTTATGGGCAAAATCGGAATGAGCGGCGCGAGAGAACAGATAACCGTTCCGGAAGCGTCGCACAAAACGGCGGCGAGGACGAAAGACGTAACGGAAAGAACGGCCGCGGAGCCGAGCCTGAAAAGATAAAAAATAAAAAAATCAAAAAACGCACCCGTCCGAAAAAAACGAGTGTCTTAATATATGTAAATAAAAAAATCCCATAAGGAGAGCAGATTATGAGTTTAGACAAAGCGGTAGACAGAGAAAGCCTTCATAAAGCGGTGGCGAGATGCGCCGTCACCAACGATTTGTACGACGACGTCGCGGCAGCCAACAGAAGTCTGGTCGACAAAATCACCGGAAGACCTATCGACGCGAGAGATCTCGGCGATCTGGCGACGTTTTTAAGATACAAACCCCTTTTCGACGATCCGAAAAACGGAAAAGAATTGGGCGAAGAGGAATTCAAAGCCGAATGCAAAAAACTGATCGAGGCTTTCGCCAACGACGACAGAGAGAAAATATTCGAATATCTCGACAAATGGTATAAATTCGTTTCCGAATACAACGCGCCCGAAAAGATCGAGACGGAAGCGGACGCGTTGAAGTATTTCGTATATCTTCGTTCGCAACAAGGTCTCACCGTCACGAAAATGGAAGAATATCCCGAATACGTGAGAAGCCGTTTCCGCAATATGAACGCCATGATGAGCCTGCAGGCCGTTCAGGAGAAAATATTCCTCGAAACGAACGTCGCTACTTACGCTTTTATGGATAACGACCTTGAAATAAGCGTCGCATCCAAACAGGCATACGACAAGAATCCGGAAGGCTATCTCAAGGCGTTCCGCATAGGTCGCGCCATGAACGCGTCGGCAAACAAGTCCACCGACGAAAAGAAACTCGCTTTTGCGGAGGCTTTCATCAAAGCGACCGAACCCGAAAAACCCGCGCCGTCGGATCAGGTTTCGATAAGAAAAATCGAACTCCCCGATTGGGTAAAGGCGAACAAGGGCAAAGATCCGCAAACCGAGTTTTCGGACGAAGATCTGATAATGATCAACAACTGCGTGAGGATGTGTATCGGCTCTAACGGAAGCGATTACAGCGTCATACACGGCTATATGCGCAATAAAACCATCGATATCGACGCATACAGAATGATTTTCGTCGACGGCGTAAGCATATACGATTCGTTGCCCGAACCTAAAAAACTCAACGACGCCAGAATTAAATTTCTGGACGCGTTATGCAATCAGACGGTCGTCGTTTCGTTCGCTCACGTTGCCGAAATCGACGGTAAATTCGAATACAGAGTCGATGTTCTCGACACGAGAGACGGCAACGAAGATAAGGAATATTCCGATAAAATAGAGGCTCTCGAAAATAGCGAGGACGCAAGAAAGGCTCTTTTTGCCTCCGAGGCAAATAATCTGACGGAGACGTTGACCGCCGGCAAAGAAGCGACGATAAACGATGCGAACAGAGAGGCAAAAGAAAAAGCCCGCGAAGTTCTCGGACGCAAGGAAACGCTTCTTAAAGCCGAATACGGGTTGATCGACGCTTCTAACATTAAAAAAACGCGTAAAGAGCAGTACGACGAAATCGAGGTAAACAAAAAGAACGTCGGCGCGGCGTTTTTCATGCTGGACGAAGTAAGAAATCATTATCGCCGTTATCACAAGGAATCGATGAAGAACAAGGCCATTCTGAAAGCGCGGTTCAATTCTTCCGAAAAAATCGACGAAAGAGATTTCGTAGACCTTATGACGTTCACGAGGCTGGCGAAAACCCTCGGCGTTGGCGAAAGAGACCTTACCGAAGCCGAATTCGCCGAGGAAACGGACAGAGCGTTGACGGCATGGTCGAAAGACGATCACGCGGCGATGAAACCGTACCTCGACAAAATGTACGATTTCGTAACGTCGTATAAGATGCCGAACAAGATCGAATCCGTCG
>CAVJNC010000172.1:0-3045 GCA_963650905.1 Subdoligranulum sp. APC924/74 | reverse complement strand
CCCTTTAACTTAACGGAAGCCATCATTGCGTTTTCCGTCGCCCCGACGCTCGGATATCTCAGAACCACTTTCCCGCTCTCAGCGCGCGTTCCGTTGAACGAAACCCTTTCGCCCTCGTTCACCGCGACTTTCAAAGCCCTTAACGCGTCGATATGTATGTCTATGGGGCGATCGCCTATGTTGCACCCGCCAGACTTTGCCGTTTCGGCGAAAGCGAAACGCGAGACGAGCGCGCCCGTTAAAAAAACCGACGCGCGTATTTTCCCCGTGAGATCTTCAGGCAAAACCCACGAACGCAGATTTTCCGTATTCAGACTGAGCGTGTTGCCCGAAAAAACGAAACTGCCGCCGAGCCTTTCGATTATCTTCGCCATAACGTAAACGTCTCTTATCTTCGGACAATTTTCTATATGCGTTACGCCTTCGTTCAAAACCGATGCGGCAATCAGCGGCAAAACCGAGTTTTTCGCTCCGCGGATGTCGACTTTCCCCGATAATTTTCTGCCGCCGTTTATAACGAATCTGTCCATTTTGCCTCCGTAAAACGCAATATACGACATATTATGTTTTACGAAGTTTTTTGGTTAACGGGGCGAAGAGTTACGCGATATATTATAAAGCACGCCGAACGAAAAAAGAAAAACGATAAGCGACGTGTTGCCCGCCGAAACAAGCGGAAGGGGCAAGCCCGTTGGCGGAATGCTGCCCGTTACCACGAGCGCGTTCACGAGAGACTGAATCGCGTAAACGCAGGTTATGCCGACCGCCGAAAGATAACCGAAATGGTCTTTCGCGTTCACGGCGATTTTTATTCCGCGCGCGATGACGAACAAGACGAGAGCGAAAAATATCGTAAGCCCGACAAAGCCCGTTTCTTCGCCGATTACCGCGAGAATGAAATCGCTTTCCGAAAACGGGAGAAACCTGAGTTTCTGCCGCGAATTGAGAAACCCCACGCCGAACCACCCGCCCGAACCGAGAGCGTATAACGATTGCAGAAGTTGATAACCCTCTCCTTTGGGCGAAGCCCACGGATTGAGAAAAGCGGACAACCTGTTCAACCTGTAAGGCTCGGCGATAATGAGCAACGGCACGGCGAGCGCGGCGGGAACGAGAATGATTACGAAATGCGACGTTTTCATCCCCGCGGCGAAAAGCACGGCGAGCGTTAAAAGTCCGAAACACACCGTTATGGACATATTCGGCTCGAGAATAATAAGAAGACAAACCGTTCCGCCCGCGCAAAGCACGGGCAGACACCCGATAAAACTTTTCGCCCTGCGCGGTTCCTTTGAAAAATACGCCGCAGAAAAAAGGACGAAGCATATCTTCGCTATTTCGGACGGCTGAACGGTAATTCCGCTGACCTTTATCCACCTTTTCGCGCCGTAATTCTCGTAACCCAAAGGCGAAAACACGAGGACGAGCAGAACGAGCGCGGCGACGAAAGCCGGCAGCGATATCTTTTTATATTTTTCATAGTCGAACACGCACCCGAAAAGCATCGCCGCATAGCCGACGAGAAGCCCGACGAGATGTTTTTTTGCGAAGAAAAACTCGTCGCCATACGTAACTTCGGCGGAATATTTGCTCGCCGAATAGACAAACGCAAGCCCCAGAATGGAAATTATCGCAACGGAAAAAAGGAGCGGAAGATCGCCTCGCCCCTTTCTTTTTTTGTTCAACGTTACAAGACCGTTCATAACTTCTCCGCGATCTCTATGAATCTGTCGCCGCGTTCTTCATAATCCGTAAAACAGTCGAAACTGCTGCAAGCGGGGCTTAAAAGAACGGCTTCGCCATCCGCCGCGACGATGGAAGCGAGTTTCACCGCAACGGCAAAATCGTTTGCGAGATACACGTTTTTGTAACCTGCTTTTTTCGCGGAATCGTAAAGTCTCGGCGCGCTTTCGCCCGTTAAAACCACGGCTTTCACAAGCGATTCGTTTATTTTGCGGAAGAGAGCGTCGAAATCGAGTCCTTTATCCTTGCCGCCGAGAATGAGCGTGGTCGGCTTATTCATCGAATCTATCGCCTTCATCGTCGCGTCCGCGTTGGTCGCCTTGGAATCGTTGTAATAATCCGCGCCGTTCACCGTTCTTACGTACTGAATTCTGTGCTTAACGCCCTTGAATTCCTTTATTCCGCCGCAAATCGCCTCTTCCGTCATTCCGACGATTTCGGCGACGCAGACGGCGGCGAGAAGATTCAGAACGTTGTGTTCCCCGCCGACCGGCAACGATTTTATATCCGCGACGTATTTCCCTTTGTAAAAAATCTTACCGTCCGAAACGTAAGCGCCGTTAACTTCGTTCTGAGCCGAAAAATAAACGACCTTAGCCCTCGTTTTTTCGCCGAACTCGCGGACGATTCCGTCGTCGTAATTAAGCACGGCGTATTCGCTCTCCCTGAGATTCGCAAGAATTTTACCTTTGAGGTAAATATAGTTTTCCATGTTGTAATGCCGCGAAAGGTGGTCGGGCGTTATGTTCGTTATAACGGCTACGTGCGGGGCGAAACGCGAAACCGTTTCAAGTTGAAAACTTGACGTTTCCAGAACGACGAGAGCGTCGTCCGGGATTTTTCCGAGAGCCGACGAAAAAGGCGTTCCCACGTTGCCGCAAAGAACGGGCTTTTCTCCGCCGTTTTTCAGGATATCGTTTATCATCGCGCAGGTTGTTGTTTTTCCGTTGGTACCCGTGACGGCAATCACGGGCGCGAGGCACAATTCCGCCGCGAGTTCGAGTTCGCCGATAATTCTCTTGCCGAGTTTCTTCGCTCTCACGGGGATTTCGTGGTCTATCGCGACGCCGGGGCTTAAAAGCACGACGGTTATTTCGGCGAGCAATTCGTTCACTTCGCTTTTATAAACTATCGTCGCGCCCTTTTCCGAAAGTCGTTTTCCGGCGTTTTTGACGGCTTCCGTTTCGGCGTCGTCATAAACGAAACACTTCGCGCCCTTTGAAAGCAACAGTTCGCAAGCGGACGTTCCGCTCTTCGAAACCCCGACTATAAGGAATTTTTCTTTTTTTAAATACATACCGT
>CAVJNC010000171.1:0-3047 GCA_963650905.1 Subdoligranulum sp. APC924/74 | reverse complement strand
CCTTTTCTAAAAAGTTTGAACGGCAGTAATTCGGAATATACCACCCCTATCGTCACGCTTATTATAAACTGCGCTAACGAAGTCGTGTTGCTTTTTATTACTTTTTTTTCGTGAAAGTTGCGTTTTTTTACGATTATAGCAAATAATCGAATTTCTTGTTGTGCAAAGATGAAATAACACAAAACTCACAATTTATTATTGACAAAATAAAATTATTTGCTATACTGAATCTATTCAGGAGTCTAAACTATGAGAAAAACGGACAAAGCAAAAGTCTTAATACCGAAAAACGAGTTCAGAAATGCCGACAGCGGACTTGATTTTCATTGGTGGTATAAAAAGGCTACCCCTATGCATACCCACACATATTACGAAATCGTCGTTATATATAACGGTCCTGTTTCTCAGATATGCAACGGCAAAAAATACATTATGGAAAAAAACGACGTGTTCATACTCAAACCCGGCGATATCCATATGTTTCAGGCAAGCCCCGCTTCTTCTCATCTGAATATTTCCGTAATGACGAACGAACTTAAAAAATTATGTAACGTAATAGATTCGGGGTTGTTTGAAAATATAAACCAAGCCGCGCCGCTTTTGATAAAAATTCCGGATGTCGAATCCGACTACTTAGTATATTTAGGGGATCAGATAAAAATAGGCGATAATGACAGCAAGGGCAAACAATACAATGCTCCGATAAAAAACATCATTTACACCTTACTTAATTCGTTTTTCAATTATTTTGAATTTCAATCGCAGAACAAGACGAATTTACCGTCGTGGCTTAGCGAATACGTTAAAGTTTTAAGTCAACCCGAAAACTTAGGGAAAAGGATAAGCGATTTATATGCGATTGCCCCGTATTCTTTGTCGATGTTGAATACTTATTTTAAAAAGTATTTCGGGAAACCGTTAGTCGCATATGTTAAGGAGTTACGGTTGGAATATGCCGTAAAACTACTTCTTCACAGCACTTACCCGATATCTATGATAGCCAACAAGATTTCCTATACCACAACCCATTTCATTCACGTCTTTACGGAGTATTACGGAATGTCCCCGAACTCGTTCCGCAAAACATAAACAAACGATAAATTCTTTTATAAAACCGCGAAAAACAAATCGTTGATTATTGCTCAAAATAGAACTTTCAGATATATGTTGATGCGTTAAAACCGCTTCAACATTTTTATTTAAAATCCAAATGAAATACTATATTTGGAGGCGTATTAAATTTCAACCGCAAAATATAGTATTGTAGTATCACAAGCAAGATTTTAACCAACTACGCCGTTGTCTATTATTTTTTGCAAACTATTTAACGTCTAAAATTTTGCTTTCGTCAAGGTGTAATGATTTGAGCCACTCTTCCTTTTCTCGCTTTAATTTCTGATATTGCTCGCCGTTCGGATAGCATAATGACAGCATAAAATTATAATGTTTCAACTTGTTTCTTACTTTATCTCTCGGATCATCCTCGTCTGACCGCGGTGCTTTATATTCCTTATATAAATAAAGAAAACTTTTCCAACTATACGCTCTTAGATTTTGTTTTAACGCCCGCTTGCAATATCGCCGCCAACAAAGCCTTATCGACGAACGGTGTTTTCGCATTTGGAATTCTTCCCATTTGAAGTCGGGTATCAAAAAGCCATCTCCCTTCTTCATATATTCGGGAAAGATAATACGCTTCAATTCCTCGTTATCTAATTTTAATAATTCGTCTATTGAAATTTCTATATCCTTTATCCTGTTCACGACTTTCCAAACAGTCATTCGGGAACAACTGCAAAGGGTAGCAACCTGCGTATTATTATTCCCTTTTTGATGATACTCGATAATTAACCTATAATTTACCATAAAAAAACTCCTTTTCCTTGCCCCTCTATAATACAGCAGTACCTATTGCTGTGTGTAAAAAAGCAAGAACCACCCGCCTTTTTTAAGGCGTTTTTTTGTTCCGAATCGAGAAAAAGTAAGAAAAAAGGCAACCGCTCTTTTGCAAGAACGATTGCCTTTCTAACGTTTTATTGTAAAATATAGCACTTTTCAGCCATTTTTGGCTATTTTTGCTTTACCTAGGGTTGCGGATATTAGCCTGCGCAGCGGCGAGCCGCGCTATCGGAACGCGGAAGGGCGAGCAAGACACATAATCCAAACCGATTTCGTGGCAGAACTCGATGGACGAAGGATCGCCGCCGTGTTCGCCGCAGATTCCGCAATGGAGGTTCTTTCTGGTGCCTCTGCCGAGTTCGACAGCCATTTTCATAAGTCTGCCGACGCCGTCTACGTCTAACCTTGCGAACGGATCCGATTCGTAAATCTTCGCACCGTAATAAGAGGGCAGGAACTTGCTTGCGTCGTCACGCGAGAAACCGAAGGTCATCTGCGTTAAGTCGTTGGTACCGAAGCAGAAGAACTCAGCTTCCTTAGCGATTTCGTCCGCGGTGAGAGCGGCTCTCGGAATCTCTATCATGGTGCCGACTTCGTATTCGAGATTTACGCCCGCTTCCGCGATAACCTTGTCCGCGGTTTCCTTGACTATCTTTTTGCAGTATTCGAGTTCCTTTGCTTCCCCTACCAACGGAATCATTATTTCGGGAACGAGTTTCCAGTCGGGATGACGTTTAAGAACGGCGATAGCCGCTTTGATAACCGCTTTGGTCTGCATAACCGCGATTTCCGGGTAAGTAACGATAAGACGGCAGCCGCGGTGTCCCATCATCGGGTTGAACTCGTGGAGGGAGGCGCAGAGAAGTCTTATTTCCGCGGTGGTTTTGCCCTTGGTTTTTGCGAGGAGTTCTATATCCGCGTCGATAGTCGGAACGAACTCGTGAAGCGGCGGGTCGAGGAACCTTATCGTAACGGGCTGACCTTTAAGCGCTTCCATAAGCCCTTCGAAGTCCGCCTGCTGCATAGGCTCTATCTTAGCGAGCGCCTCTTCCCTTTCTTCCTTGGTTTCCGAACAAATCATTTCGCGGAACTTGTCTATTCTGCCGGGGCCGAAGAACATGTGCTCGGTACGGCAAAGACCTATACCC
>CAVJNC010000170.1:0-3071 GCA_963650905.1 Subdoligranulum sp. APC924/74 | reverse complement strand
GGGAGCAACCGGACCTACGGGACCGACAGGAATAACCGGTTTGACCGGATTTACCGGACCGACAGGTCCGACAGGACCTACGGGTGCAACGGGTGAAACGGGAGCCACAGGCGCGACCGGACCTACGGGCGCAACGGGTGAAACTGGAGCCACAGGCGCGACAGGACCGACAGGACCTACGGGTGCAACGGGCGAAACGGGAGCCATAGGCGCGACAGGACCGACGGGACCTACGGGTGCAACGGGCGAAACGGGAGCCACAGGCGCGACCGGACCGACAGGACCTACGGGTGCAACGGGCGAAACGGGAGCCACAGGCCCGACAGGTCCTACGGGTGAAACGGGAGCCACAGGCGCGACCGGACCGACAGGTCCGACAGGGCCTACCGGACCTACGGGAACAACGATCGAAAGCGCGGGTTTTACCGCGACGGACGATACGGTTGCGGCGGGCGGAAACGTTACGCTTACCGCAGGAACGACCACTTCCGATAACGAATCCGTCACGCTTGCGGACGACAACCAGACGATTAACATTCAACCCGGGACGTATCTGATCGGCTACAGCGCAAACGTTACGGACGCGACGGGAACGGCAGAACTCGCTTATTATCTTGACGGTGCGCAGATTCCCGCAACGCTTTCGCAACAAACCGTGACCGCAACGACCGACGTGGCAAACCTTTCCAGCGTTCACGTTCTCGGCGTTGCCGAAGCGTCGGCATTGACGCTGAAAAACGCGGGAACAAACAACGAAACCATCAACAATCTCGAAACGAGCATAACTAAAATCGGCTGAGAAAGTCTCGCCGGACAGACCGAAAACGGGTTACCCGCAATGGGTAACCCGTTAAAGTTTTTTCGATTATATTTTTGTGTTTCCGCCTTTCAGGATAACGTCGTGATATCCGCCCTCGACGATACTCGTCTGAGAAACGAGCGTGAGTTTTGCGTTTTTCTGAAGGTCGGGAATGTTCGTCACGCCGCAGTTGCACATCGTCGATTTAACCTTATACAAAGTTTTTTCGACGTTATCGTGCAAAGAACCCGCATAAGTAACGTATGAATCAACGCCCTCTTCGAACGCGAGTTTGTTCTTGCCGCCGAGGTCGTATCTCTGCCAGTTTCTCGCCCTGTTGCTGCCCTCGCCCCAATACTCCTTGACGTAAGTTCCGTTGATGTTGAGTTTAGGCGTCGGGCTTTCGTCGAAACGCGCGAAATATCTGCCGAGCATCACGAAATCCGCGCCCATAGCAAGCGCAAGCGTTATGTGATGATCGTGAACGATTCCGCCGTCCGAGCATATCGGAACGTAAATTCCCGTCTTTTCGTAATATTCGTCTCTCGCTTTGGCAACCTCGATAACCGCCGTGGCCTGACCTCTGCCGATACCTTTCGTTTCGCGGGTGATACAGATCGAGCCTCCGCCGATACCTATCTTAACGAAGTCCGCGCCCGCTTCGGCAAGGAACATAAATCCGTCTCTGTCGACGACGTTTCCCGCGCCGACTTTAACTTTGTCGCCGTATTTTTCTCTTATGAAATCGATTGTTTTCTTCTGCCAGCAAGTGTAACCTTCGGACGAATCGATACAGAGAACGTCCGCGCCGGCTTCGACGAGAGCGGGAACTCTCGTTTCATAGTCGAGCGTGTTGATACCGGCGCCGACCATATATCTCTTTTCTTCGTCGAGAATTTCTCTCGGATTGATTTTGTGTTCGGCGTAATCTTTTCTGAACACGAAATACATAAGGTTGCCCTTATCGTCCACAATGGGCAACGAATTGAGTTTATGCTCCCAGATAATGTCGTTCGCCTCTTTAAGCGACGTTTTCGCGGGCGCCGTAATCAATTTTCCGAGCGGAGTCATGAAATTCGCGACCTTTTCGTCGAGGTTCATTCTGCTCACTCTGTAATCTCTGCTCGTTACGATTCCGAGAAGTTTTCCGTTGCAAGATCCGTCGTCGGTAATCGCTATCGTGGAAAAGCCGTTTCTTTCTTTAAGATCGATAACGTCGGCAAGGGTATTCCCGGGCGTGAGGTTGGACGCGCTCACGACGAAACCCGCTTTGTAGTTTTTAACTCTCGCTACCATTCTCGCTTCGTCCTCGATCGACTGAGAGCCGTAAATAAAACTCATTCCGCCCTCTTTTGCGAGCGCGATCGCCAACGTGTCGTTGGAAACCGACTGCATTATCGCCGAAATCATCGGTATGTTGAGTTTAATCGGTTTTTCGCCCTTTTTAAATTTGCAAAGAGGCGTTGAAAGATCGACGTTTGCGGGAATGCACTCGGGCGAAGTATACCCCGGGATTAATAAATACTCGTTAAAAGTGTGACAAGGTTCGTTATAAAATTTCGCCATTTCTTCTCCGATTATGGCTGAAAACCGTCTTTAAAAAGCGGTTTTGCCAAGGTAAATTTTTTCTATTATACATTAAATCAAATCGTTAAGCAAGCAAAATAACGGACTTTTCAAATATTTTTCAGATATTCGTCGATCGCTTTCGCAGCGCGCTTTCCCGCGCCCATGGCGAGGATAACCGTCGCTGCGCCCGTAACCGCGTCGCCGCCGGCAAAAACGCCTTTTCTCGTCGTTTCGCCGTTCTCGCCTGCGATTATGCACATATGAGAATTCGTTTCGAGACCTTCCGTCGTGGAAACGATAAGCGGATTCGGCGACGTTCCGAGAGCCATGATAACGCAATCCGTATCGATGGTTCTGTTAGATCCCTCTTTTACGATCGGCTTTCTTCTTCCGCTTTTATCGGGTTCGCCGAGCGTCATTCCGACGACTTCGATTCCCGTAACGAAATCGTTCTCGTCGGCGATTATCTTCACGGGATTCGTTAAAAATTCGAATTTAACGCCTTCTTCCTTAGCGTGGCAGACTTCTTCTTTTCTTGCCGGCAGTTCCTCTTCGCCGCGACGATAAACGATCGTGACTTCGGAGCCGAATCTGAGCGCCGTTCGCGCGGCGTCCATAGCGACGTTTCCTCCGCCGACAACGACTACTCTTTTCGCCTTGAAGACGGGCGTGTCGGAACCGTCTTCGCAGGCGCGCATAAGAT
>CAVJNC010000169.1:0-3159 GCA_963650905.1 Subdoligranulum sp. APC924/74 | reverse complement strand
TTAAAACCGCACACATTTACGCGTTGGAACACGAGCGGTGACGTTTGCGACGTCGGCGAATGTTCCTGCGGAGCGGAAATGCCCGAAATTAAGTTTTTGAAAAAACTTTCCGTGCAGGAACTTGTCGTAACCGAAATAACCGATCTTAAGATAACGAACAGCCTTTATTCTTATAACGAGAGTTATAAACAAGGGCATATCTCTCTTGACGAAATCGGAGCCGTCGTCACCGTAAACGGAGTGTATTGCGGAGATAACAGGCTCGGCGGCGATATAAATTCGTTTCCGCTCAGTATATTTTCCGATAAAAAGCAACACGGCGAAGGGCAGTATCTCACCGTCGTTGTAACAGACAATCTCGGGTTTAGTCACAACGTGATCGCACCGTTGCTTTTGGTTACGCGTGAAATCGCAACGGATACCGACCTTAACGTCCTTCTCGGCGGAAAAGGCGTCGGAGTGCAGTGGAAAGTGAACGGCGGTGAGTTGTCGGGATCGGAACCCGAAGTATACGGATATTATAAAGTTGTCGACGACATTGCCTACACGGCGACGGACAGCGGAATGGTATTCAAAGGAACGTTCGACGGCGGAAACAAAAAAATTTCTATAGGCGACGACAGAAACGGCGCGCCTATGCGCGGAATGTTCAACGAACTTCGCGGAACGGTCAAAAACCTCGTTATAGACACGAAATATAACAACGAACTCGACGACAGATATTATTTCAGCGCGGTTCTGGCAAGATACGCCTATAACGCGACTTTTGAAAATCTCACGATAAACTACGTTTCGGGTAAGGATTCTGCAACGATGGGCGAACGTATAGGCTTTTTATTCTGTCAGGACGTTGCGGGTTGTTCGTTTAAGTCGGTCACGATAGACGCCAAAGGCAAGAAAATAGGCACGGTGTTGTCTGTTCTCAACGTCTGGGGCGACAACCGCGGCGAGAACGACCTTGCGGCGATGAGTTTTGAAGATTTTAAGCTTATCAACTGTGCGGAAGTGGGCTGTCTTACGCAAACGGTGGCGAACGGCGAAGTTAAAAACATTATGCCGTGGGAAGTTGAAGGCGTGAGCGGCGATATGTCCGACGTAAAGGTGTGCGACGGCGAAGTCGATCCGTTGGCTCCCGTTCTTCTTAACGTCAATCTCGGAAAGACTTACGGAAGCATGAAGGCGTACGCAAAATCCGTTACCAAAAAGGTTGAAGGGAAAGAGGATGCAGATATAACCGACGAAATCGAGTTTAAGGGCAATGGAATCTGGTACGATCCCGAGTTCGTTATCGACGCGGAATACGACCGCGGAAAAACGGTTTCGTTCGTCATTCTTTACGACGTAAACGGATTTAAAATTTCGTATGAAATCAAATTGAAAGTAAAAACTCTTTCGTAACAAATCGAAAATAAGTTCATAGCCACAATCGCTTGCGGCTACGGGAACAGAATATAAAAAATATTTTTACAGGCAGGTAAATTATGAAGAAAAAAACATTAAAAACACTTTCTGCGGCACTCGCCGCAACGATGGTCGTAGGCTTAACGGTAGGTTGCGGAGGTGGCGGAGGTAGCGGCGGCACGGGCGGAACCTCTGCCGACAATAAAAACACCACGCTTATTACCGTTCTGCACAATTCCGGAAGCGCGGCAAGCACTCAATGGTGGGTTGAAGCAAACAAGCGTTTTGTCGATTTAAAGAAAGACGAAGTTTATGACGAAGGCACCAAGGGCGTTCGTATAGACGTTAAAACCTCGAACGTAAACGATCAGGATACTTACGGTCAGGACATTATCATAAGCGAAAACAACGTAAACATGTATCGTCTTGCGGCGGATGGCAAGGCATTGCAGATAGACGACATCGTCGCCGAATTCGAAGGCAAAATCGACCTCGGAATAAAAGAGAGGATGAAGGGCGGAGACGGACATTATTATTCCATGCCTCACTATTCCGGCTACGCCAATATGAGTTACAACAAAAACATATTTGACGCGTATAACCTCTATTTCGCCGCTCCCGACGCCGACGATTCCGCTGTTGTTAAAAAAGCGAGCAAATATATGCCTAATGCCGACGGTAAATTCTATACCGACAGCGCGAAGTGGGGCGAGGCGAGATTCGTTAAGGATGAAAACACCAAAAAATCCTGCGGCCCCGACGGCGAATACGGTACTCCCGACGACGGACTTCCTTCTTCGCTTGAAGAACTTCTCGTTCTGTGCGACAAAATGACGAGCAATTCGGGTTCCAAAAAGGTTAACCCGTTCACGCTTTCTGCCGAGAGTACGGTTTATTCGTTCTTCCTTCTCGACACGCTCTGGGCAAGCCTTGCCGGCGCCGACGCAATGAAGAACGTCTACTGCGACTGGAGCGACACGGAGGTCGAACTCGTTACGGGTTATACCAACGAAGACCTTTTCTATGCGGGGTCCGGAATCAAAAAGCCCGTCACCGAACGCGTAACGTTAAACGATGAAAACGGTTACAAAATGTACGATATGGCGGCGAGATATTACGCTCTCGGCATTTTGGAAATAGCCTATAAAAACAGTTGGATTTCAATGAAAACCAACTCGACAACCACTCAGTGGGATTTCGTTTACGGGGATAAGAACGCAAGCATCAACAAAAAAGACGACCAGTCCGCATTTTTGATCGACGGTTCTTATTGGTATGCGGAAGCGAAGAGCAGCAGCGATAATTTCATAGGTAAATATAAAAAGCAGTATAACGACGATCCGGACGTCGGCGTGTGGTCTGCCCCCGTTCAGTTGTCCGGTCAGGTTACCGAAGGCAACGGCAAATCTCCCGTTCTTCTCGATATTCTCGCTTCGCAACTTTATATCAATAAAAAACTCGAAAGCGACGAAAATCACCTCCGCGCGGTGAAGGATTACGTTAAATTCCTTTACAGCCAAGCGGAACTTAAAAACTTCACGGAATCGACCGGCTTCGATATCGCGATGAGTTACGATTACGATCTTACTAAACTCGATAAGTTCTATACCAACACCGATTATTATGTGAAGAAAGGCAAGGTTATTCGTCCTTCTTCGGCAAACACGAGATATAAATCGGCGTCGAACGACTATTCGATCGCATGGAGCGGTTACGTCTGGGAGGGTGCGACTTATCCCGACGGCAAAATGTACAGAG
>CAVJNC010000168.1:0-3276 GCA_963650905.1 Subdoligranulum sp. APC924/74 | reverse complement strand
AAACCCGCTTTAATTTCGTTAAATTAACTAAAAAGCACGATATTTCGTGTTTTATTATTTAGTCATGCCTTCCTGAACGGCAACTGCGACGGCAACCGTTGCACCGACCATGGGGTTGTTACCCATACCGATTAAGCCCATCATTTCAACGTGAGCGGGAACGGAGGAGGAGCCTGCGAACTGAGCGTCCGAGTGCATTCTGCCCATAGTGTCGGTCATACCATAGCTTGAAGGACCTGCCGCCATATTGTCGGGGTGAAGCGTTCTGCCCGTGCCGCCGCCCGAAGCGACGGAGAAATATTTCTTTCCGTTTTCGACGCACCACTTTTTGTAAGTGCCTGCGACGGGGTGCTGGAATCTCGTGGGGTTCGTGGAGTTACCCGTGATTGAAACCATAACGTTTTCGAGTTTCATTATGGCAACGCCTTCGGGAACGTTATCCGCGCCGTAGCATTTGACTTTCGCTCTCGGACCGTCCGAATAAGGCTTCTCGTAAACGACGGTAACCTTTTCGGTGTAGGGATCGAAAGTGGTTTCGACGTAAGTGAAGCCGTTGATTCTCGAAATGATCATAGCGGCGTCCTTGCCGAGACCGTTAAGAATAACTCTCAGGGGTTTGGTTCTTACGGTGTTCGCGTTAAGGGCGATTTTGATCGCGCCTTCCGCCGCGGCGAAAGATTCGTGACCGGCGAGGAAGCAGAAGCAATCGGTGTCGTCCGAAAGGAGCATCGCGCCGAGGTTTCCGTGGCCTAAGCCTACTTTTCTGTTCTCGGCAACCGAACCGGGGATGCAGAACGACTGGAGACCTACGCCGATTTTAGCGGCGGCGTCCGCGGCCTTCTTCGCTCCGCTCTTTATAGCGATAGCCGCGCCGACGGTGTATGCCCAGACGGCGTTTTCAAAACAGATGGGCTGAGTGCTTCTCACTATGTCGTCGCAATCGACGCCGTGAGCAAGACAGATTTCCTTGCATTCTTCGACCGAAGAAATGCCGTATTCTTTCAAAGTAGCATTGATTTTGTCAATTCTTCTTTCATATCCTTCAAATAAAGCCATTTCTTCTTCTCCTTATTCCTTTCTCGGATCGATATATTTGTAAGCGTTTTCGAATCTGCCGTAGTGTCCTTTAGCCTTTTCGTACGCTTCGTTCGGAGTCATTCCTTTCTTGATGAAATCGGTCATTTTGCCGAGCGAGACGAACTCGTAACCGATAACCTGCATATCTTCGTCGAGAGCCATTCTGGTTACGTAACCTTCGGCCATTTCGAGATATCTCGTTCCCTTTTCCTTCGTGCCGTACATAGTTCCGACCTGAGAACGAAGTCCCTTTCCGAGATCTTCGAGCCCCGCGCCGATAACGAGACCGTCGTCCGAATAAGCGGACTGAGTACGCCCGTAAACTATCTGCAGGAAAAGTTCTCTCATAGCGGTGTTGATAGCGTCGCACACAAGGTCGGTGTTAAGCGCTTCGAGAATGGTTTTCCCGGGGAGAATCTCGGAAGCCATCGCCGCGGAGTGAGTCATACCCGAGCAACCGATGGTTTCGACCAACGCTTCTTCGATAACGCCTTTCTTGACGTTGAGCGAAAGTTTGCAGGCGCCCTGCTGAGGAGCGCACCAACCGACGCCGTGCGTGAATCCGCTGATGTCGGTAATCTGCTTCGCTTCCACCCAAAGCCCTTCTTCGGGAATAGGCGCAGGTCCGTGCTTGGGACCTTTGGCTACGCAGACCATATCCTTTACTTCGTTTGAATATTGCATAAATATTCCTCCAAAAATTTTTTCGGTAAAACGCGCCGAATTTCTTTCGGCTTCTATTTGTTTACATTATAGCATATCGAAAAAAAATTTACAATTATTATTTAACCGTTATTTTAAGATTTTTTTGCTTGCTTTTATGTCGTTTTAATGTTAAAATGATATTCGGTTGCGGCAAGGCGAAACTTTCCGCTCGAGAGGTGAAAAATGAAAAACGTTATGGACGTTCTCGAAGAACGCGGATTTATAAAACAAACCGTTTACGGCGACAACTTAAGAAAGAAACTCGAAACCGAAAGCGTTACTTTTTACGTCGGATTCGATCCGACGGCGGACAGTTTGCATATAGGTCATTACATTCCGATTATGGCTATGGCGTGGATGCAGAAATACGGTCACCGCCCCGTCGCCCTTTTCGGCGGCGGCACGGGCATGATAGGCGATCCCTCGGGCAGATCGGACATGCGGCAGATGATGACGAGAGAAACCATCGACCATAACATAAATTGCTTCAAAAAGCAGATGTCCCGTTTCATAAACTTCGACGGCGAAAACGGAGCGATCATCGCGAACAACGCGGACTGGCTTTTAGACCTTAATTATATAGATTTCCTCCGCGATATCGGCGTTTACTTCTCCGTGAACAAAATGCTTACGGCGGAGTGCTTCAAGCAGAGAATGGAAAAAGGACTGACCTTCTTTGAATTCAACTATATGTTGATGCAGGGTTACGACTTTTTGCATCTCAACAGGAAATACGGCTGCTCGCTCGAAGTGGGCGGCGACGATCAGTGGTCGAATATGCTCGCGGGCGTGGACCTTATCCGCAGAAAAGAACAAAAGGACGCTTATTGCTTAACCTGTACTCTTCTTTTGAACAGCGAGGGCAAAAAGATGGGCAAAACCCAGAAGGGCGCGCTCTGGCTCGACGAGAACAAATGCTCCGTTTACGATTTCTATCAGTATTTCAGAAACGTCGAGGACTGCAAGGTTGCGGAATGCATGCGGCTTCTGACGTTTATGGATATGGAAGAGATCGCCGAACTCACGAAATACAACGACGAGAGAATGAACGCCGCCAAAGAAAGGCTTGCGTTCGAAGTCACGAAACTCGTTCACGGCGAAGAAAAAGCCGAACAGGCGAGAAAACAGGCGAAAGCGGCTTTCGGCGGAAACGCCGAAGATATGCCCTCTTACAACGCGAACGGCGCGGATAACGTTCTCGATATTATGGTCGGCGCGGGCGTAGCGAAATCCAAGGGCGAAGCGAGAAGGCTTATCGAGGGGGGCGGCGTTTCGATCGACGAAACCAAACTCACCGTAAACGACCTCACGATTACCCCCGATGTAAAGGCGAAAGGAAGTTTCGTTCTTCACAAGGGAAAGAAAGTTCATATCAATGTAATTCTTTAATTATATATAAAGAAAAATATAGGGAAAGCCGAGGTTGCGTTGACGAAACGCAACCTCGGCTTTTTTTCGCCGCAGGCGATTGCGATAAAACGCAATCGCCTGCGG
>CAVJNC010000167.1:0-3307 GCA_963650905.1 Subdoligranulum sp. APC924/74 | reverse complement strand
AAAGAAGGTCGTCGTGGGCGAACTCGCTTCGCTGTTCGACGTTTCGGAGGAAACCATTCGCCGCGACCTTGAGAAACTCGAGGCGGAAGGGCTTGTCGTTAAGGCTTACGGCGGGGCGGTTCTGAACGAAAACCTTCAGAGCGATATGCCGCTTGCCGTCAGAAAACGCACGAACGTTATCGGCAAGCAGAAAATAGCCGAACTCGTGGCTAGCAGAATAACCGACAATATGAGCGTTATGCTCGATTGCTCGTCCACCGCGCTTTTTATCGCGAGGCGGATAAAAGACAGAAAAAATCTGACGATAATCACCAATTCGCTGGAGATTCTTATCGAACTTAAAGACGCCAAAAATCTCAAAATTTTCTCGAGCGGCGGGCTTCTCGGCGAGGATTCGTTCGCTTTGGTCGGAAATCAGGCGGACAGAATGATATCGGGGTTCCACGTTAACGCTTCGATCGTGTCGTGCAAAGGCTTCGATATCGACAAGGGTTTCACCGATTCTCACGATATGCACGCTTCCACCAAGCGCGTCATGCTCGAAAATTGCGACACGCGCGTGCTTGCGGTCGACAGTTCCAAGTTCAATCACATCGCGTTCAACGTCGTCGGCACGCTTTCCGATATCGACGTCATCGTAACGGACGTTAAACCGCCGAAGGAATGGGCGGAAAGGTTCGAAAAGGCGAAAGTCGAGTGTTTATATCCCGCGGACGCGGAATAAGCGCCGGAATAAGCGACAAAATAAGCGACAGAATAAACGTTTGTAGTATATGTCGTCGGAATATGCGGCGGAATATGCGGCGGAATGTGCCTTTGAACATATGCCGTCTGAATAAGCGGCGGAATACGCGGCGAAAGAATACGGATTTTTCCTGAAAACGAATTTCACCGGAATGCGGATTTTTCCTGAAGACGGTTTTTATCGTAAGGCGGGTTTTATCGGAAAACGAGTTTTGCATTAAAAAGGAATAGAATGTGAATACACGCCTATAAGTCGATTAACGGCGTGTTTCGGAGGATATAATGAAAAAGACGAAAGTGATTTGCTTTGCCAACAACAAAGGCGGAAGCGGAAAATCCACCACGTGCGCGAGCCTCGGCTACGCGTTCGCGGCGAGAGGGAAAAAGGTTTTGCTTATCGACGGAGATATGCAACTCAACTTAACGCTTTCTTATTTCGACGAAGATAAGGCTCTCGGAATCGCGGCGGGGGATAAGAATCTTTACGTCGCGCTCAAAGAGCAGAAACCGCTCGACGGATATATTTATAAGACCGATTACGAAAACGTGGACCTCGTTCCGTCGTCCACGCTGATGAGTTCGATAGAGTTCGACCTTTTCGGAAAATGGCAGAGGGAACTGATTCTTAAGAAACTTCTGCGGCCGATCGTCGAAAGCGGGGTTTACGATTACGCGCTTATCGACGCGCCGCCCACGCTCGGATGTTGGGTTATGAACGTTCTTTGCGCGTCCGATAAACTCATTCTGCCCGTCGAGGCAAGCCCTTGGGGTCTTTTCGGACTGGCGAATATGTTCGATTTCGTCGGGCAGGTGAAAGAAATTTCGCCGTCGCTCGAACTTGCAGGAATCGTCGTCACGAAAGTCGACGCGAGAAAAAATTACTTCAAACAGACGATGGAAACGCTCAGGGAAACGAAGGGAATAACGGTTTTCGAGAACGTGATTCATCTCGACAGTTCCGTGGAATGGGCGCAGGATAACAGTAAACCCGTAGGCGCGTTCAAACGCGGCGCGAGGAGCGCGGCGGAATACGGCGCGCTTGCCGACGAACTGATCGAAAAGTTATAATAATGAAGTTATAACGCAAGGAAGTTATAAGTCAAGGATTCGATTCGTCGTCACCGAACGACGAAAATCAAGGTATAAATATCGGGAGGAAACGATTATGTCTATAGGTAAAGATAGCGTAAAAAGGGCAGTAACGACGAAAAAAACGGTTAAAGCCGAAGAGAAAAAGGCTGAAACCGCGCTTGCGGAAGTCGCCGTTGCGGATATTTCGTACAGATCGGGCAAGGCTTGCCCCGCGCTCGCGAAGTCGATAAAGGAAAACGGCGTCATTCTGCCGGTCGTTCTCGTGAAGGACGGCGAATCGCTTAAAGTCGTCGACGGGGCTAAAAGGCTCAACGCCTTGAAAGAACTCGGGCTTACTTCTGTCGAAGCCGTGATTCTCGGCGGCGACGCGAAAAAAGTGAAAGCCGAACTTAAAAAATGCGGTCGGGCAGCGGTATGCGCGGCAGAGTGTTCCGAAAAACCGGTCGGAAAACCGGACGAAAAAGCCGCGGGAAAGTCTGTCGCAACACCCGCCGAAACGCAGAGCGCGGCAGACGTGAAAGAGGAAAAATTCGCTCTCGTAAAGAGATTGGGCGAAGACGATTTCCCCGTCTATCTTCTCTGATTTGTTTCGGTTCGGGTTGTTTCGTTTCTTTAATAAAGACGAAAACCGCCCGTTAATCGGCTTATAGCCTTATATTTTACCGCGGATTGATTATATGAATGCTTACGATTTTGACGAGACCGTGTATTACGGGGATAGCGAATTTCATTTTATCGAATATATATTCGCAAAGTATCCGTCCATGAAAAAGTACGCGCGGAGATACAGGTTTTACAGATTTTTGCAAAAGAAACTGAAAGTTATTTCCCGCGACGCGGCGCGCGTTAAGATATTTTCTTTTCTGAAAGTTCTGGATAACGTCGACAAAGAACTCGTGGAGTTCTGGGCGGCGCACGAAAAAAATCTGAAAAAGTGGTATCTC
Source organism: Subdoligranulum sp. APC924/74 (assembly GCA_963650905.1). Lineage (GTDB taxonomy): Bacteria > Bacillota > Clostridia > Christensenellales > Borkfalkiaceae > UBA10281. The sequence continues at coordinate 527 of CAVJNC010000167.1, read as the reverse complement.
GACGTGAAAACGAGCGACGACGTTATCGTTTCGGCAACCCCGGGTTTTATTCTTGAACCGATCGCAGAGAAACTCGGCGTTAAACTCATCGCCACGCGAATGGATAAAAAGACGGGCGAATTATCGGGCACGTATAATTACGGCGAGGAAAAAGTCCGCAGATTCAAAGAGATTTGCGGCGACGTCCGTCCGGGAAAATTCTATTCGGATTCTTATTCGGACGAACCGATGGCGAAACTCGCCGGAGCGGCTTTTATCGTGAGCGGCGACGAAATCGCGCCGTGGAATTTTCAAAACGTCGGATAATCGGCGGTGGTTAAAGGAATCAGTACGGCAAATTTAAAATTTTCCGTTTCCGGCGGAAATCTATATCGAGCCAAAGCAAGCGGCGGGGTGCAATTTTTGCACCCCGCCGCTTGCTTTGTGTGAACGAAAACCACGCAATCGCCTGTGGCTAACCGGTGAGGAATAAACATAAAAACTCCGCTTGTGTATAATAGATTTGTGACCTGCCGGTTACAAATAAA
>CAVJNC010000166.1:0-3459 GCA_963650905.1 Subdoligranulum sp. APC924/74 | reverse complement strand
CCGATAAAAAGCATAACCCCGACGGAACCGAAAATTCCGATCGGGGTTTTCTATTGACCAAGTATTATTATGACTACGAGCGACGTGTAGGTAAATCTGCCACGTTATTCAAAACAATAAAAATAGCCGTTTCTATCTATGTTTAATTCTCTCACGCCGATATTTCTATTGCCGCAGCCATCTCACTTCTTTTGTTCTACTGGGGTTGAAATATCCTCCCTTATTTGTTTTCGATAATGAACTATTTGTTTGTTCTTCATACAAGCCGCCGGAGTGGATGTTCGATTGGAAAGGTAAAATACCGCTGATGCTATACCGCTTTAATGAAAATGATTATTCATTACAATATGCGGGGTATTTCGATAGACCGCTTTCTACAGGGTATATTTGCAAAAACAAGTAAGACAATTAAGAACAAGGGGAAAAATAAAATGAGTAAAACTTCAGAAATTTTGGTTTGATTTTATGTGCAATCACTATGTTGGCAGCAATTTTTCTATTGGGTGTAGATACATTAGCGGTAAAAGCATATAACGGTACAACTGTTTTAACAGAAAAACAGTTATACAATGAAACTAACATGTATCATGTGGATCCCGAATTGTTTGACGTGAATGGTAATTTTATACCAACAACCGATGATTCAGATAATTCTGAAATATCTAATAGTAGTGATGAATCTGGCGATAATGAAACCACAAATAAAACTCAATATAACATCAGTTATGATATGTCAACAAAATATAATTGTTCGGTGATGGACTATGCTCAAATTACAGTATTAACTCATGGTCTTGGCAGTGGTGCCGGTATTTGGAGTAATAATTTTTCTTCAGCAAACAAAGATAACGCTTTTTTTGCGTATGACAGTTCTTCTTTAATTGCAAAAATAAGTGACAAAGTTGGTGGGGCAAATATATACTGGTCAAAATGACAGGATATAATGATTTTAATCTCTATAATATTACTGATCAGACAGGTAAATAATGGACAAAGGCATAAAAGAAACTCCGCAAATCGATGCGGAGTTTTTTATGTCTGTAATTTTTCGGCGGTCTGTTGCGATTCGAGTCGATTTTCCCCCGATTTGCATTAGTTCGCCGAGGTTTGCGTTACGACGGTTTGTCATTGCGTATCAGGTTTGTTACGGCTTATCACGGTTTATCACGGCTTATCGCGGTTTGTTACGGCGTATTAGGTTTGTTATGGCTTATCACGGCGTATTACGGTTTGTTACGGTATGGTGCGACGTGGCTCGCCACGATTTGCGGTTCTTTGTTGTTTCTCGGCGGAACGGATTTGACCATCTTGCTTTTGCAAAACTCGTTATTCGGGTGTGAAAATATCGGTTAATCGACTTATAGCCGCTTATTTAAGGTGTTTAACAACCGCTATAGCCTCTTGTTTAAGACATTTTGACAACCGTATAGCCGCTTGTTTAAGGTATTCTGACAACCGCTATAGCCGCTTATTTAAGATATTTTAACAACGTGTTATAACCGTTTTCGTCGAGGTTTTCGACGATGAAAGCCTTGTCTTTCGCGGCTTGCTCGGCGGCTTTTTCGCCAAGACCGGCGTAATATTTATAGAGCGCTCTGAATTTGTTGCCGTAATAAGCCGCGTATTCTTCGGTTAGTTTTTCGTCGTATTTAACGCCGTTCGATTCTTGCTGCGCGTCGTATTTTTCCTTTTGGGCGCGGTTATATTCGTCGACTTCGGCTTTTTCCGCGTCGCGTTTTTCGGTGGCTTTTTCGATTTCGGCTTTTATTTTTTCGGCGGTTTCGGCGTCGAGATTTTTTATTTTGCGATACAATTCTTCGTTCGCGTCGTCGATATCCTGCTTCAGCGATCTCTTTTTGTCCTCGGCGGCCTCGCGGACGCTCGCCTTTCCCGTTTCGAGCGCGTTCGCAAGCCCTTCCGCCTCGCCGTCGAAAATCGAGGACCTTCCCAGACCTTTTTTCACGAGCGAGTTTTTAACGGTTTCGTATTCGTCCGCATAATCCGAATCGAGACTTGCGAGTTTGTCGTTCTTCTCGTTTTCGGCTTTGGTTATCTCGTCGGCGAGTTTCCTGACCGAAATGCGGTTTTTTGCCGTAAGTTCTTCTTTTTTGCGGTTGAGAGCGGGTTCGTATTTGTCCGTCGCCTCTTTCTTTATCTCCTCGTCGGTCTTGCCGTCGAACGTCGCCGGCTCGTAATCTTTCATCTCCGCGCCGCCGAAAGTGCGTTCTTTGTTGTTCTCGTAATCTTTTTTAAGATCGTCCAACTCGTTCTTCAGTTTGGTTTTCGGATCTTCCGCGCTCGCGGCGGTCGGTTCGTCGCTTTCCGCCGCTTCCTTTCCGAACGTGGTTTTCAAAGCCTTGGTTACCGTTTTTTCAAAGTTTTTGTATTGAGTTTCGTTATCTTCGTCCGCAATTCCCGCTAACTTGAGAAAATCGCGCAATTTAACAGATTTTTTCATTTTGTCCTCCGATGAAATTATTGTTGCAATTCTTTTATTACGACGGGTTGTCCGTTTTCCAGCCCGACCGCGACGGTTTCCGATTCCGCGACGGGCGAGCGGTCGTAAACGATTTTTCCGGAGAGAAGTCTGCTGCCGGATTTCGCGGCGACGCAGGTTTTCGCCCCGTCTTTGTCGCCGTTTCTGAACAGAACGGAATTCTGATCGGTATATCTTATTTCCGGCGCGGTGACTTTTCCGAGCGCGGTAGTCGTTGTCGTAAGCAGTCCGCTGACCGTTTTCCGCGCGGTCAGGTTTCCGTAAACGTCTTTCAGAATAAGGTTTCCCCCGCCTTTATAAAACGAGGCGTACAGTTCGGCTATATGCGGCGTTTTGGAGAGCGTGACGGATATTTTGTTGCTCGAAAGGGAAGCCAGTCTCATATAACCGCCTCTGATGAAGTAAAACCTGAATTTCACGTTGCACATCAGCGCGCCGTAACAATAATCGATGGCGTCGTCCATCAAGGTCATCTCGCCCGTCGTCGGGTTGACTTTAAAAATGAATCGGGTGCCTGAGAATCTTTTGCCGGAAACGTAGAGCAGACCGTCCGTCGCCGAATAACCCGCGCTGCTCGTAATCAGTCCGCACAGGTGAAATTTCACGGCGAATTGTCCGTCGGCGTATTTATAAACGGTCAGGGCGTCGTTGCGGGCAACCGCGAAGAAATCGCTTCCGAGATAATAAAGCCTCTCCTTTGTCTTCGTTTTCTTAACGTAACCCGAAACGGTCAGCGTAACGGTCATATTCGCCGTCGCGCCGCCGACGATCGCGTAAACAGTGTTTTCGCCGTTTTTCGTCGCGGCTTCGCAGGTCAACGGAAAGTCGCCGTCGCCTTTTTCGCATATCTTTTTCCCGTTGAGATATATTTCCGCGGAGACGGAATCCGTTCCGGTCGTCGAGTCGGTCGTCGTATCGCCGGTCGTAGTCGCGTTGTCGGTCGTAGTCGCGTTGTCGGTAGC
>CAVJNC010000165.1:0-3485 GCA_963650905.1 Subdoligranulum sp. APC924/74 | reverse complement strand
CCGATATATTTATCGAAATCGGGAGCGATCGCCGCAATGTTTTTCGGCACTTTTCTTAGTCTGTCGAATTCGTCCCACGAAAGCATGAGTTTGGCTTTTTTACCTTTTCTCTTCAACGCTTCGACGACGAAAAGAGGCGTGGCTACGTCTCTGAAATTTCCGATATGAACCGAACCGGAAGGGCTTGTCCCCGCGGCGCATAAAAATTCTTCCTTTTCGGGATTTTCGCTAATAAGTTCTTCTGCAATTCTCTCTGCCCAATGCATAATTTATCCTTTCCTTTTTGTTTTCTCTTTTTTCCGTTATCTCCGTATCGATTCCGCCCACGCGAGAACGATTATATCCGCCACTTCTTCGGGCGATTTTCCCGTGGTGTCGACAACGAGACGATAATTCGACATATCCGTTATGTCCACGCCGTAAAATTTTTTATAACGCTGAATTTCGCTCGCTCTCCTCTCCTGCAACTGACGGAAAGCGTCCTCGTCCGACGCGTATTTTTCGTCCTCGCGCTTTGCGTTTACGACGCGTTTCGCCGCTTCGTCCGCATTACATTTGAGATACACGCTGAACGCGTTCGGCACGAAATGCCACGCCATACGCGAATCGAAAATGAAACTGCCCTCTTTATTTTCGTAAGAAGCGAGCATATCGTCGAGTTTTTTGTCGAGTTCGGGATGCTTCTCCTGATAAATATTGAATTCCTTTGTGTTCATTCCGAGTTCTTCAGCCATTTCGCGCTGAATCTTCCCGACGGAAACGGTATCGGCGTAAAATCTGTCTTTCAATATCGCGCCGACGGTGCTTTTCCCGCTGCCGAGATCTCCCGCAAGCGACACTCTGAAATATGCCATTGACTCTGTTCCTCCGGCAATAGCCGCATAATATTTTAATTATATTATCATTTTAAAATCGTCTTGTCAACCCGAAACGAGTTGCTTTTGTTATTTTATAACGATTATGTATATATTATAAGTCGGCAATAAGCGCGGCCGCGCCTAAAATCCCCGCTTTGTTTCCGAGTTTTGCAACGGTTATCGGGCATTTAGGTCCGAGGTCGCCGGCAAAAATCTCTCTGTCCACGATTTTCTGAAGCGGAACAATGAGATTATCTCCCTGAGCGCATACGCCCCCGCCGAGCATAACCGTGTGCGGACGGAAAATATTGGCGATATTCGCTATGCCGCAGGCGAGCATTTCGATATAATTATCCACGACTTCTTTCGCGTATACGTCCGTTTTTTCATAATCGAAAGCGGTTTTGCCGGTAACGGCGTCGAGCGAGCCTATCTCCCACATTTTACTGTCCTTATGGGCTTCCATCGCTCTTTTCGTATCTCTTATGAGCGCGGTCGCGGAAGCGTAAGCCTCCAGACAACCTTTTCTGCCGCAGGTGCATTGTTCGCCGCCGTGAGCGATGACCATATGCCCGAGTTCCGCGCCCGCGGATTTATTGCCCTCGACGAGTTTGTTGCCGACGATGATTCCTCCGCCGACGCCCGTACCGAGCGTGAGCAGAATACTATCGTCCACGTCTCTCCCCGCGCCGTAAACGGCCTCGCCGAGCGCGGCTACGTTCGCGTCGTTCGCGATTTTGACTTTTATCCCCGTGCGGTTTTCCACGCCTTCGGAAATCTTAAGATGGTGCCATTTCAGATTGTTCGAAAAAATCACCGCGCCGTTTTTACTGTCTATCATCCCGGGAACGCCCATACCGATTCCTTCGGTTTCTTCCTTTTTAAGCCCCGCTTTTTTTAAGAGAATTTCCACGAGCGAGGCTATGTTGTCCATAACCTTTTCTCCGCCTTTTTCCGATTCGGTGGGAATTTTATCGTCGACGACGATCGTTCCCTTTTCGTCGACTATTCCGCCCTTTATGAAAGTTCCGCCGAGGTCTATTCCGATATAGTATTTCTTTTTATTTCCGGACATATTCTTCTCCTTCCGAATGCGTCGCGTCGTTTACGCGCAATTCGGTTATTTACGCACAGATTATATATTTTTTTTATGATATTGTCAACTTCTGCCGACCAGGAAAACTTGCCTTTTTTCCTTATTTATGCTATAATTACGTTATGAGTTACGATATTATCCTGTTCGACGCGGACGATACGCTGTTCGACTTTTATCACACGGGGCAAAAAAGTTTTCTTAAAACATGCAAAACGCTCGGCATACCAGCCGAAGAAAAAGACTACGATATTTACAGCGACATAAACCAGAAACGGTGGGATCTCTATTCTCTCGGTAAGATAAACCGGAACGACGTCGTTATCGGGAGATTCGAAGAATACGCCGAAGTTAAAAACATTTCGTTCGATATTGAAAAATTTTATGAAATTTACGAGCATAATCTTTCGGAAACGTCCATTCTTATGCCCGAAACGCCCGCGCTTCTTAAAGAACTGAAACAAAGAAACAAGCGATGCTTTCTGATAACGAACGGACTTAAAGCCGTTCAGCGCGGCAGGCTCGCCCTTTCGGGAATCGAGCATTACTTCGAGGACGTTTTCATTTCCGACGAGATAGGTTTTAAAAAACCTTCGAAGGAATATTTCGATTACGTCGCGACGCGCGTTCGGAACTTCGAAAAAGAAAAGTCGCTCATCGTCGGAGACTCGCTCGTGTCCGACATAGCCCTCGGGATCAATAACAACGTGGCGACTTGCCATTTTAACCCAAATAATTTACCGTATTCGGATAATGTTATTCCGACTTATAAAATAGAAAAATTAACGGAACTGCTGAAGATAATTTAGCGGACGCATAAAAAAAGAGCCTTTTGCAAGGCTCCTTTTTTAATTTTTCAGCCGGCGGCTTTAACGCCCGCGCTCGTTCCGATATAAACGACGTTACCGGATTTGCCACTCTTGACGTCCGCTTCTTCATCGTTTTCTTTTGCGGCGTCTTTAATGCTCTTGTAAAGATCTTTAATGTCGCCGTTAACCTTCTTTGCGGATTCCGCATCCTTACAATAAATAATAAAAACGTTTTCTTTACCGGTTTCCTTATCGACTGCAAAAATAACCGTGTCAACCTTATCAAGGAAGGTTGTACCGTATTTGACGGTAAAAACAGTTTTTACGGTAACGGTGCTAACGGTGGTGTCCATAGCGTAACCGTTCTTCTCAAGGTTTGCTTTCGCTTTTTCGGGATCGGAAGGAATTCCGCACGAACAAAGCGAAACAGTCATCACGACCATAAGCATAGCCGCAACCATTGCTCTGAAAATCTTTTTCATAAATATAACTCCTCTTTTTCGTTTACCGAAAAATTATTTATTTCCGATCAGCGAAAGGTATTATATCATATAATCGACGTAAATTCAACTTTTTAATTATACAAAAATCAAAAATCCGTCGATTTTTAAAATTTTTATTAATTATCCATATTTGGATAATTGATTATCTGTTTTGATATATAAGCCGTTTATATAAATTTTACCGCATTTTAACGTGATACGGAAACAAGCAAAAGGGCAGGCT
>CAVJNC010000164.1:0-3549 GCA_963650905.1 Subdoligranulum sp. APC924/74 | reverse complement strand
GGCTTGTCAGTTTTTCGTTTTCCCTCTGATCGGCGGGTATGTTTTCCATAAAAAATTTTTTCGTCATGATTCACTCCGTGAATAAAAAATCCGACGCGTCGCCGCGTTACGTGAAATATTATACTAAGAAAAACACGCGGCGTCAAGCGGAAATGTTATGCAAAATGAGACAAAACCATAATCATATGAGACAAAGCGATATTGACGCGGGGGGGGGTAATGGTATACTAATGGCGGAAAAAAAGAAAGAGCGCGGTTTCGGCGGACGAGGTCCGCGAAACGCGGCCTGAATCGAAGAGTTTTTGTGTGGAGCGAGAGAAAGAGAAAATGCGCGTAAAATTAAGCGAATGGACGATAAGTTTCGACGGTAAGACGATTCCGGCGCAGGTCCCCGGGGATATCACAATGGATTTGTATAACGCGGGGCTTGTAAAAAATCCGTATTTCGGGTTGGATTATAAAGACGTGGAATGGGTTGCGCGTCGCGATTTTACGTATAAAACCGTTATTTTTGCCGACGATAAGACTTTGGAAAACGAGTCCGTGTCTTTGGTTTTCGACGGCGTCGACGTTTTTGCCGACGTGTATCTCAACGGCGTTCGCCTCGGTTCGACCGAAAATATGTTTTTGCGGTATAGTTACGAAATCCGCGACCTGTTGCGTAAAGGCGAAAACGAGTTGACGGTGGAAATGCGCAGCACTCTCGCCGCGATGGATAAAATCGACTCGACGGGTTACAACGCGACTTTCAATAAAGAGCGCGTGTTCGTGCGCAAGGCTCAGTGTCATTTCGGTTGGGATTGGGCGCCGAAAATCTGCGCTTACGGCATCTGGAACGACGTTTATACAGAATGCGGAAGCAAGCAGAAAATCAACGACGTATACGTCGTCGCCGACGATAAAGGCAACGCCGCGTTTTTTACGGAACTCAATTATAACGTCAACGGCGTTTACGACGATCTCGGGGCGGAAGTGAAGGGCAGTTACGAAGAAAAACTTAACGACAAACTGCATTTTTACGTTTCGGATAAGCCGTTCGGGGAAGCGACAGTCCGCAAGACCGTAGAAGTTACGGGCAAAAAGAATTTTGCCTGCTTCGCGAACAAATCGGCTGAGTTGTGGTGGCCCGTCGGCTACGGCGAGCAACCTTTATATAATTACCGCGTGGAATTGGAACGCGGCGGGAAAATAATTTCCGTTAAAAGCGGGCGGTTCGCTTATCGCTCGGTGAATCTTAAAGAAGAACCCAAGGGAGATTCGCTATACGGTTATCGGTTGCAGATAAACGGCGTTGACGTGTTCGTCAAGGGCAGCAACTGGGTTCCGATCGAATGCTTTACGGGCGTCGTTAAGGACGATAAATACCGCAGGCTCGTCTCGCTCGCCAAAGACGGCAATTTCAATATGTTGCGCGTGTGGGGCGGAGGAATTTACGAAAAAGATATTTTTTACGATTTATGCGACGAACTCGGACTGATGGTGTGGCAGGATATGATGCTCGCGTGCGCGGATATCGCCGAGGATAACGCCGAATGGGTGAGCAATATGCTTGCCGAGGTCGATTATCAGGTAAAACGTTTAAGGAATCACCCGTCGCTCGTCTATTGGTGCGGCGGCAACGAAAAGACGGGTTGTTACGGGCGTTGCATAACGAAAGGCGAATTTTTCACCGACGTTACAATGCGCGGCTTCGTTACCAATCTCGACCGCACGCGTCCGTTCGCGAAGCAATCTCCGTGCAGTTGGACGGACCTCGGCAACGATATAAGCAGCGGCGAATCGCATCACAATTCGTTCGAAGCCGCTCTGGCGGAAGGCATGGATAAATATCGCGCCCTTATCGCGCGGGATATCGTTCCGTTCGTGTCCGAAGCCGCGCTTATGGGGCCGAACAGCGTGGAAACGACTTCTAAAATTTATCCGCCGGATAAGTTGTGGCCGATGAACGAAATCTGGAACGACCGACTGATGAAAAATCCTTACAGCACGTCTATGATGACCTTTGCCGACCGCGAGTTGTATTACGCGGAAACGCTATACGGCAAGGCGAAAAATCTTACCGATTTTACTTTTAAGGGAATGACGGCTCACGCGGAGGGCATGCGCGCCGAAGCGGAGTTTACCAGGAGCAACAAAGGCGTATCGTCGGGATTCATGAACTGGATGTACAGCGATATCTGGCCGCAAGGTACGTGGGCGACGGTGGATTATTACTGCGAACCGAAGCAGGTATATTACCAGATGAAACGCAGTTACGCGCCCGTTCTCGTAACGTTCGTGCAGAACGCCGACGGCAAGACCGAACTCGTGGTTATCAACGACGGACTTACCCCCGTAAACATCGACATTACATACGGCGTCCGCACGCTGAGCGGCGAAACGTTGTCGGAAGAAACGGCGAGCGTTAAAAACTTGCGTAACGGCGCGCGGAAATTCGTTACGGGCTTAACGTGCAAAGCGAACGAATATTTATATATAGAATATACCGTCGACGGGCGGAAACATACGAACGTGTATTCGCCGAGTATGTGGAGCGATTGCTCGTTTGACGGCGATTACGAGGTCAAAACCAAACAAATCGACGAAAAGCACGCAACCGTAACAATCGCCGCAAATAAATTCGCAAAAGGCGTGTTCGTACATCTTAAAGATAATTACAAATATCGCTACGACGACAATTACGTCGACGTGCAGGCGGGCGAAAGCAGGACGATAAACGTGACGGGCGACGAGCCGTTCGACGTGAACGACGTTATAATCGATGATTTCGCAAAGGCAACGAATCGGGTGAAAGATGGCGAAATATAATATAAACAACGTTAAGTTTTTCACAAGGAACGGACGCAGGTATGTTACCATAGACCAATGCGGAGTGGAAGCGACCTATCCGTTCGACAAGCCGACGACGAAATTCCCCGTCAGAGCGGTGATGATGGACCTCGACGGAACTACGGTGAAAAGCGAAGAATTCTGGGTGTATCTCATTCAGAAGACCGTTCGGAAACTGACGGATAATCCGGATTTCACGCTTGCGGACGAAGATTTGCCGTTCGTTTCGGGGTTTTCCACCGCGGAACATTTAAGTTACTGTTTAAAAAAATACGATCTTCCGTATACTCTTGCCGAGGCGGATGATCTTTATCACGAAACGGCGGAGTATGAACTGAACGAAATCATGGAAGGACGGGGCAACGCCGAAGCGTTCCGCCCGCGCGAAGGACTGAAAGAATTTCTGCTCGCGTTGAAAGAAAAGGGCATAAAAATCGGGCTTGCCACGAGCGGACTTGACTATAAGGCGATTCCCGAAATAGTTTCGGCGTTCAGGACGCTCGGCATGGGCGATCCGACGGATTTTTACGACGCCATAGTGACGGGCGGGAAACGCAAGCGGAAAGGCGACTACGGAACGCTCGGGGAACTCGCGGCGAAACCGCATCCGTGGGTATATAAGGAACTGGCTCTGGGGCTCGGCGTAAACGCAGACGAGGCGATCGTGGTGGAAGATTCTTCCGCGGGATTGATTTCGGGCCGTACCGCAGGCTTCAACGT
>CAVJNC010000163.1:0-3600 GCA_963650905.1 Subdoligranulum sp. APC924/74 | reverse complement strand
ACTACGCTCGTTTTTTGTTTATTTTATCATTTTCTCCGATATTTGTAAAGGATTACCGACGACGTTAAATTATAAAACGATGAAATCTTAAATCGCGCGGGGATTCCGCCCTCTGTCGCCGACCATTTTCGCGGCGATAAGGAACGCACGGGAATTCCGCGTCGTCGTTTTTCGGAAACGCCGATTCAGCCGTATGCGTACCGACGGCAATCTTTTTGTCCGACGAACCGTTTCCCCGCCGACTATCGCATTGCGGTCGTTGCCGGCGCGGAAAACGCCTATAATCCGCGTCTCTCATAAACGCGAGACCGTCGCGACTTATCTTTGCAAGCAACGCGTTGCCGAGATTTGTCGCCGAAGTCGTTTTTTTCAGGATTTCCGGCATTATTTTCTTTTGCCGATTGCAATTTTCCGATACTTTCGTCGGTTTTGGCGATATTGACGTCCACGCCGTCGATTGCAGACGTCTGCTCGCGGCGCCGCTCCGCGATTTGCGACAACGAGGCTGTTCGGCTAACGACAACGAGCCTATTTATCGATTATTTCGTTGACGTAATCGGCGATGATCGCCGCCGCTTTCGTCGTTCCGATGCGCGTGTTGATCACGAGGTCGTAATTCTCGATCGCTCCCCACACCATCGAACCGTATTTTTTATAATACGCGGCGCGCGCTTTATCGTTCTTTTTTATCGTTTTTTCCGCTTCGAGCGGGGTTATGCCGTAACCTGCGGACACCCTCGCGATTCGCTGCGCCATAGGCGCGCAGACGAACACGCGGATAACGTTGTCGTAATCTTTCAGAACCGCCTGAGCGCAACGCCCCACGAACACGCACGAATTCCGGTCGGCGAGTTTTTTTATCACGTTCGACTGCCCTATAAAGACTTTATCGTAAAGCGAAAGCGATTCCCCGCCCAGAAATCCGTTATACCAGAATGCGTTCGTCGCCCTGTCCTCGGCGGACAGAACTATATGCTTGTCGTATCCGGTTACGACCGCGGTCATTTCGGCGAGCGTTTTGTCGTAACACTTGATTCCGAGTTTCGCCGCGAGTTTCGACGCAGTTTCCGCGCCGCCCGAACCGAACTGTCTGCTGAGCGCGACGTAAAATTTCTTGTTGTCTTCCATAATTCCGTCCTCCCTGAACGTTTCTGTAAATATTTTACTACCGTCACGGATATTTGTCAACAGCAGAGCGAAATTATTTTTTTATTATATATTGTCAAGCGTGATTATACGTTGACATTTTAATAAAAATGATTTATCATTATAAACAGGCTCGCTTAAATTAAACAGGCTCAGAAACAGGCTCGCTTAAATTAAACAGGCTCATAAACAGGCTTGCTTAAAATAAACAGGCTCGCTTAAAACGGACGCGGGGATTCGATTATGGAAAAACAGGAAAACTTGAAAAGACAATTAAGCAGGATGCACGTGTGGTCGATCGCGTTCGGCTGCATCATCGGCTGGGGTTCGTTCGTCAATCCCGGAAAGAAATTCTTGCCGAATTCCGGCGTGGCGGGAACGGCGATAGCAATGGTTCTCGGCGCGCTCGTTATGATAATAATAGCGTTTTCTTACGCGTATATGGTCCCGAAATACCCGAAAGCGGGCGGCGAATTTACTTTCACCAAGGAATGTTATGGAAAAATCCCCGCCTATATCTGCGGTTGGTTTCTCGTCGCGGCGTATCTCACGAACGTGCCGATGAATTCCACGGCGATTCCGCTCATAATCGAAGGTTTGTTCGGCGACGTTCTTAACCGGGGGGGGGTAGGCTACACGATCGCGGGCAGTCACGTTTCCCTCGGCGGAATAGTCATTGCCTCCGCCATTCTGATTTTATTCGGAATTTTAAATATCGTCGGCGTTAAAAAAGCCGGCGTTGTTCAGACAGTGCTCGCCGTGCTTTTGGCCGTCTGCGCGATCACGCTCTGCGTTGCGGCGCTCGTGAGCGGAAACGCGAGCGGAGCGAATTTATCGCCGCTCTGGGGTTACGACAAAAAGGCTCTCGCGACTTCGGGCGTTTATAACGAAAGCATGGCGAATCAGAACAAATTGTCCGCTATTCTCGCGACGTTCGCAATCGCGCCGTGGGCGTTCGTCGGGTTCGACACCATTCCGCAGGTTTCGGAAGAATTCAAATTTTCCTATAAAAAAGTCATCGGAATAATGGTCGTCGCGATTCTGTTCGGTTGCTTCGTTTATATTTCGAACAACACGGTCGCCGCGGCGGCTATCGAAAACTGGCCCGAACAATGCGCTCAGGGCAAATGGGTTCTGCTCGTCGCCGCCGAAAATCTGCTCGGTCCGTTCGGAAAAGTCATCGTCGGCGTGGGCGTTTCGTGCGCGGTGTTATCGGGCATAATGGGCTTTTATCTCGCTTCGAGCAGGCTTATGTATTCCATGTCGAAAGAGGGATATCTCCCCGCCGTGTTCGGCAAGATAGACGAAAAACACGGCACGCCGAAAAACGCGATGATTTTCTGCATCGTAATCTCGCTCGCGGGGCCGATTCTCGGCAGAGAGGCTCTCGGTTGGTTCGTGGATATGTCCGCGATAGGCGCGTCGATAGGTTATCTGTTCACCGCTCTCGCGACGATAAAAACCGCGAACCGCGACAAAGATTGCGGCGTCGGCTTGAAAATCATGGCGATAGCCGGAGTGATTTTCTCCTCCGCGTTCATCGTTCTGCAGTTGATTCCCATCCCCGGACTCGAAGGCGTTCATTTCTGTAAACAAAGTTACGTCATGCTCGGCGTATGGACGGCGATAGGGCTTGCGTTCTATTTTAAACAACGGAAATTCATAACGGACGCGGAAACCGGAACGGCGAAAGAAGCCGGAAAACCGATAATAGGAACGGAGCGGGAAGAAATATGAAAAACGAAATCGCGATTTTAATGGCGGCGGGGCTGGGAACGAGAATGGCTCCGCTCACGGAAAAAACGCCGAAGCCTCTCGTTAAGGTGTTCGGCAAGCCTATGATCGAAACGGTCATCGACGGACTAATTCTCCGCGGCGTTGATAAAATTTACGTAGTGGTGGGATATATGAAGGAAAAATTCGATTATCTCGCCGAAAAATACGATAATCTGACGCTTGTAGAAAACGCGGATTATTTAACCGTGAACAACATTTCGTCGGTGCGCGCCGTCGCCGACAAACTCGGAAAAGAGGATTGTTTTATCTGTGAAGCCGATCTTTACGTTTCCGATCCGTCGATTTTCGCGGCGGAACTTAACGGCTCGTGTTATTACGGAAAAATTGTTAAAGGTCATTCGGACGACTGGGTTTTCGAGCAGGACGAAACGGGCAGGATAATCAGAGTGGGCAAAGTCGGCGACGATTGCTACAATATGTGCGGCGTAGCCTTTTTCAAGGCGAAAGACGCGCGTGTCGTCGCGGACGCGATAAAAGAGGCTTACGCACGCAAAGGCGAATACGAAAATCTGTTCTGGGACGATATCGTAAACCGCAAACTGAAAGAAATCGACCTCACCGTTCACCCGATAAACCCCTCTTCGATCGTCGAAATAGATTCCGTCAAAGAACTCGAAACGATCGATCCCGATTATAAAAAATATAACTGATTTATAT
>CAVJNC010000162.1:0-3638 GCA_963650905.1 Subdoligranulum sp. APC924/74 | reverse complement strand
CAAAGTACTCGGTCGGTCACGACCCGGAAGGATAGGTAGTTGCCGCTTTCTAATATTCCTCGTTAGCTCAGCGGTAGAGCATCCGGCTGTTAACCGGAGGGTCGTAGGTTCAAACCCTACACGGGGAGCCACAAAAACGCAGATTTTATCTGCGTTTTTTGATTTTTTATGGCTCTTTTCATGGTGCTACTTTTTTAGGAGATCTCTTATTATTACCCTTAAATTTACCTTTTTTCCACAGATTTTTTGCATGTAGGTGGGAAAATTTGGCAGATAATATTACATAAAAATTCTGACGTATGGCGTGAAAACTATACGTCTTTTTTTATGCCAAAAATCAGGAGGCAGAAAGGAAATGTATTTCAAAAACGAAAAGCACAGGCAGACATTCGAAGCGGGAATGAAAAAGGCGAATAAGAAAGACAAAGAAACGCTGTGTCTTATTTATCTTTTATTGGCGGATTTGTGCTTATGGCGCAGGGCGAAACAATCGGCGAAGAACAGAATCATAATGCTGAACGGTATAAGACTGACGAATATATCCGAAGACGGGTATGTTTTTCTCGGTGCGGCAAAAGATATCAAATACGGAACAAAATATCTGACACTCGGCGATTTAACGACAGAAACCTTATAAGCCCGAAGGTATATAAAGTTTTGTGTCAGGCGATACAACTTCGGCGTTGCTGTATTCTTGCAATGCAGAATTTTCGGGGGATTGATAAATGAAACAAATAGAACTTTTATTGCAGAACAAAGGTAGGAATATAAACGTTAAATTCCCTTGCTCCGAATCGGAATATCAGACGGTCAGCAGAAAATTGGAATTGAAAGACAATTATGCTTTTGTGAGAGACGTAGTTGAGCCGAAAGCATTGGAGTTAAAAAAAGACACGTTTGTGAATTTGGACGAGATAAATTATCTTGCGAAACGAATGGACGGTTTCGATCAAAAAGAACTATTTAGTTTTTTTGCGGCAGTAGAAGCGGGCGAGTATCTTTCGACGAAAGACCTTATAAATTTAACGTTTAATTTGACTTGCTATACGCTTATACGAGACGTATCGAATCTAAGAAACGTCGGGCGCGCTTATATAGTAAGCAGCAATGGCGGCGTAAGCGTCGACGAACTCGAAAAGGCGGATTTGGAAAAAATCGGGCGAGAATTGTTATTATCGGGTAAGGGAACGCTTACAAAATACGGTTTGCTTTTCCGAAACGAAAACGTTGCGTTTGAAGAAATGTATAAAGGCAAAGGCTTTCCGTCGTACTATTACACCGGCGGGGAAGTGCTTGGCGTGGCGATAGAAAAGGACGGAGAACAAGATTATATTTATTTTCCGTGCGAAGAAACAGAAATAGACCGTGCATTAAAAAGAATCGGAGCAAGCGATATAAGCGAATGCCGCAAAAGCATCGATTTCTGCGGCGGCGATAGGGAATGGGAGGGCTATTTCAATGACTTATTGCAGAAAAACGATACAGAAAGCGTAAATGCTATATCATCAGCCGTTAACCGTTTAGGGGCAAACTCAGAGGCGATTTCGGATAATTTATATAAACTATCCGCCGTTATGGAGTTCGCAGGCGTAACGTTTGACGATACGGAAAAGGTGATTCGTCTTGCCGAGGGCCTTGAAGAATTCGAATATTACCGAGAAATCGGTAACGACTATAATTTAGGAACGAAACTCATCGAAAACGAAATAGGCCCGGTGGCCGAAAAAATAGACGACTATATCGATTACGGAAAATATGCGCAAGACTTTCTGGAAGAAAGAGGCGGCGCATATACGAAATATGGCGACGTGGTATATTTGCGGGAAGGTCAGACATTGAGCGAACTACTCGGCGAAAACGATATAAAAATAGGCGGTATATAATATGTACAAAATCGAAATAGGAAATAAAATCGGAGATAAACGCAAGTTTGAATGCGACGGAACGGCAAATATTTATGCTCTTTTCAGAGAGTTGGATATAACCGATTACCCGTATCGGTTAAAATTCGGGCAGAATAAAAACGGAGTAACCGTGCGAATTTTAGCGGATAACGATTTCGACGCTACAATAGCGAAAATTTTAACAAATAATCGCGATACGTTGAACGACGCGCTGATTGTGAGCAGGCTATTAAACGATATAAAAGACGAGGCAATGCAAGAAGAAATCGAGCGAAACGCCATAAACGGTCAATATGAAACAAAAGAAGATATCTATGCCGATGTCCGAAAAATAAAAATCGAATTTGCTTCGGCGCATGAAGATTTTTATTGCCCGCTGAAGGCAAAACGATTTATATTTTGCCCGAAACGAGGAATATTATTTCGGATAAAATCGACATCGGAGAAAACGTGCATTGCCTTGTAAACGGCGAAGAATTTATAGGCAACGTTTTCGATCTCGAAGGCGAACACGTTCTGACGATTTGCGACGAGTGGGGCAATACCTGCGATTACAACGTTACGGTTATAAGGCGCGCCTCCGATATTTTATACGCGGTAAATGACGACGATACGAATACCGCCGAACTCGACAGAGTATATCGTTTTAACGATAAGTTGACGGTTTCGATAGACGACGCTCACGATTTGGATGCCATGTTCGTGGTGTATGACGAATACGAAAATATACCCGGTAAGTTCTCATTCGGCGAAACGTTTGAACTTGCGGACAGCGGAAGGTATTTCGTAAAGGCAATCAACCGCTTCGGTTGGTCGGAATCGTTTTCGGTCATTATATCTCGCAACGCGCCCGTCATTAAGGCGGACAAAAACGCGGAAAACAAAAGGCTTGATATTTCGATCGGCGAAAGCGAAGACAATCTCGGTTCGATTCAGTCGATAGAGATTTATAAGTCCACCGACGGGCAGGAAACGTGGGTACAATTCGATAAAGACGATTGCGGCGTGATTATAGAAGCGGGAACGTATTTCTTCTCTTTCAGAACAAGCGGCGTGTATAAGATTGTCTTGACCGACGAATTCAGAACGGGTGATGCCGCAGTAATTGAGATTGTCGTGTATAATCAGCCGACGATTGACGCGACGCTTGTCGGTGTAGAGAACGGCGGATATACGAACGGAACGGTGTCCGTTGAATGGGATGATGAGGTTACCGTTACGGCTACAAAGGACGGAGAAACTATCGAATACAACAGCGGCATTGAACTGAAAGACAACGGCGAATACGTCATCGTTTTTGAAAACTTCGACGGTGAAAAGTTGGTCTATAAGTTCGTTATCGACACAATCGTGCCCGAATTGACTGTTTCCGGAACGACTCGCGGAAACAAAGGAAAAGACGACGTAAGCGTTGGATTTACCGAAAGCAATTTGATCGTTCAACTCTATAAAGACGGCGAACTTATAGGCGATTACGTTTCCGAAACCTTAATCACGGAAAGCGGAAAATATAAAGTCGTCGCCACGGATAAAGCGGGTAACGTGAGTGCAGTCGAGTTTGAAATAGATAAGATTGCGCCCACGCTCGTCATAACCGGCGTTGAAAACGGCGGGCAGACTTCGGGCAGAGTTACGCTTTCGGAACTTTCGGAAGAATCAACCGTAACGATTAAACTGAACGAAGAAACTATCGAGTACGAAATAGGCGAAGCCTTGACGAAAATCGGTAAATAT
>CAVJNC010000161.1:0-3725 GCA_963650905.1 Subdoligranulum sp. APC924/74 | reverse complement strand
TCCATAAGTATATATGCTTCTTATTCCCCGCATATTCCGAAAGCGCACGATTTTTATTTTCTCTGCCGTCCGCTCTATTCCGGAAAAAGTCAGCAAACCGACAAATTTCGTAATTAAGTTTTTAGCAGATACTTGACAACGAGGAACAGCAAGTGTTATACTTATTCCGAGAAAAGTCAGCAAGCTTGACTTTTTCGGAATAAGGAGCGAAATATGTTACAGACAATAAAACGCGGAAAATACCTCGACCAGTTAATAGACAAGCGTGAAAACGGCGCAATAAAAGTTATTACGGGGCTGCGCCGTTGCGGAAAAAGTTATTTATTGTTCGATATTTTTTACGATTATCTGCTATCTCACGGCGTGAAAGAAGAACAGATAATCAAACTCGCGCTTGACGATGACAGAAACGCAAGACTTCGCAATCCCGACGCGCTTTCGGAATATCTATACTCCAAAGTAATCGGCAAAAAAGAGATGTATTACGTTTTACTCGACGAAGTTCAGTTCGCGATAACCGAAGAAGAATTGAAAGGTCACGAGCCCATCCGACTTTACGGGATACTGAACGGACTTATGCAATTAAAAAATGCCGACATATACGTGACGGGCAGCAACTCGAAGTTTCTCTCCTCGGATATTTCCACCGAATTTCGCGGTCGAGGCGACGAAATACGCGTAAACCCACTGTCTTTCGCAGAGTTTTACGAAGCGTTTAAGGGCGATAAATACGACGCGTGGGACGATTATATTACATACGGCGGAATGCCGAGGCTCCTTTCTCTTCGTTCGGACGAAGAAAAAACGAAATATCTTAGCGATCTGTTTAAAATGACCTATGTTAAGGACATCGTCGAACGTCATAATCTCCGCGGAAACGTAGTAATCGAAAGCCTTATCGACGTACTGGCCTCTTCCGTCGGCTCGCTGAGCAATCCTACTAAAATAGCCTCAACCTTTACTTCCAACGGCGTAAACGCCTCCGACAAAACCATATCTTCTTATATAGAATATCTCGAAGATTCTTTTCTTATAAGGAAAGCGCAACGCTACGACATAAAAGGCAGAAAATATATCAATTCTCCTTTCAAATATTATTTCAGCGACGTGGGACTTCGCAACGCAAGGCTTAATTTCCGCCAGCAAGAGCCTACCCATTTGATGGAAAACATTATATATAATGAACTGGTCGCGCGCGGCTTTAGCGTAGACGTCGGAATCGTGGAGCATTATGTGAGAACTGCCGGCGGAAAACAGCAAACCAAGCAACTTGAAGTGGACTTCGTTTGCAACCGCGGCAATAAAAGGTATTATGTTCAATCGGCGTTTTCTATCCCCACGGAAGAAAAAATGCAACAAGAACAGGCGTCATTGGACAGAATAGACGATTCTTTCAAAAAAATCATCGTCACTCAGGACCGCACCAAACCGTGGCTTAATCAAAAGGGTTATACTATAATAAATATGCTCGACTTCTTACTGAAAAAGAACAGTCTTGACATATAGCCCGGCTCGGAATTTATCGCCATTGCAAATCCCTACTCCGAGAAAAGTCAGCAAACCGTCTTTTCTCGGAGTAGACTTTTAAAAACAAACACGGCAATCGTTAAGGATTGCCGTGTTTGTTTTTATTTAACATGTCATGCTTCGGATAAACCAAGCAAATAATCCGCCGAAGCCTCCATAATTTTACATAAAAGATACAGATTTTCCATAGCCGGAACACTTTTCCCCGACTTATAATCACTAATACATTGCTTACCGACGCCAACGCCGTCCGTAATTTAAGCCTCGGTTATTTATTTAAAAAATGCTTCATCAGTTCCACGCCGGATGGAACAAACTTTCCGCTTGCCTCGGCGTGAACGTCGTCGTACTTAGCGGCGCCGAACACAGGTTTATTGCTTCGATAAATGACATACGGCACAGGGTCGGAACAATGCGTCATGGTCTTTATGGGCGTGGGATGATCGGGCAAAATCATTACGGAAAACGGCTCGCCGAAGCCTCTCAGACCTTCTACAACGCGCTTTACGACTTTTTCGTCTATCTGTTCTATAGAATATATTTTATGCTCCACGTCGCCGTGATGCCCGCATTCGTCCGGGGCTTCCATGTGAATATACACAAAATCCGCCCCGTTTTTAAGAGCGGCAAGCGCGGCCTCCGCCTTGCCCGAAAAATCGGTATCGTAATTCCCCGTCGCGCCCTCGACTTCTATGACGTCCATTCCCGCGAGTTTACCTATGCCTTTCAACAAATCCACTGCGGAAATCATCGCGCCTTTTACGCCGTAACGCTCGGTAAAATTCTGCAACGCAGGTTTTGTACCCTCTCCCCAGAACCAAAGCGAATTTGCAGGGTTTTTGCCGGCATTTATCCTTGCTGCGTTTACGGGATGATTTTTAAAGAGTTCGTAAGACCTCTTCATCAGCGAAAGATAAACCTGCCCCGCTTCGCCGTGCGGCAAATACTCCTTTATAGGCTTGCCGGTTATATCGTGCGGCGGCGTAAGATCGCCCGCGATTTTTCCGCAATCCGCCACAAAACAATGGCGATAACTTATGCCTGCATAAAGTTTATGTTTATCGGTATCGAGTTCTTTTTTAAGAAACTCGATAAGAGCCTTTGCCTCTTCCGTGCTTATTTCTCCGGCGGAATAATCTTTCATCGTCAAATCTTCGTACTCGCCGCCGCCCGAAAGCGTAACGAGATTCGCGCGCGCAGTGACGTCGGTATCCTTTAACGGAATACCGATACTCGCGGCTTCCAACGGCGAACGCCCCGTATAACACTCTTTGGGGTCGTAACCCAAAACGGAAAGGTTTGCGACGTCGCTGCCCGGTTTAAGCCCCTCGGCTACGGTTCTGACCAATCCTATTTCAGAAATATTCGTAAGCATATCGATAAAAGGTTTGTTTGCGACGGCAAGCGGAGTTTTTCCCGAAAGCGAATCTACGGGATAGTCCGCCATTCCGTCACCGAGAATGACAACATATTTCATAATCTGCTCCAATCGATCGGCGTTTTGCCGTGTTTTATAAGGTATTCGTTGGCTTTTATAAAGTGCCCGCAACCGAAAAATCCGTTATACGCGGACAACGGGCTCGGATGCGCACATTCGAGAATAAGATGTTTTGCGCCGTTTATAAGCGGTTTTTTGCTCCTCGCGTTGCCGCCCCAAAGCAGAAACACCACGTTTTCTCTGCCGTCGGAAATCTTTTTTATTATGCTGTCGGTAAACTCTTCCCACCCTTTGCCCTTGTGGGAATTGGCGGCGTGTTCCCTCACCGTTAAAACGGTGTTGAGTAAAAGAACTCCTTGATTCGCCCAACCCGTAAGGTCGCCGGAAGCGGGAACTTCCATGCCCGTTTCGTCGTGAAGTTCCTTAAAAATGTTCACAAGCGACGGCGGTTTTTCTATCCCCGCGGGTACCGAAAAAGAAAGCCCCATCGCCTGCCCGCGTTCGTGATAAGGGTCTTGCCCCAATATCACCGCTTTTATATCCCCGAACGCGGTCTTTTTCATGGAATTGAAAATATCGTACATAGAGGGATATATCGTGCGCGTGGAATATTCGGTTTTAAGAAACTCGCGGAGGCGAAGATAACTTTCGGAAGCGAA
Organism: Subdoligranulum sp. APC924/74; assembly: GCA_963650905.1. Lineage (GTDB taxonomy): Bacteria > Bacillota > Clostridia > Christensenellales > Borkfalkiaceae > UBA10281. Next base: position 101 of record CAVJNC010000161.1, on the reverse strand, counting down.
CTCTTCCTTTAATATCTCGTCCCATTCTTCGGTAATTTTTATCATAATATAATTATTTTATCATTTTTTTTTGACAAATGCAAGATTATTTTGTATACTAA
>CAVJNC010000160.1:0-3748 GCA_963650905.1 Subdoligranulum sp. APC924/74 | reverse complement strand
GTATAACTCGCGAACGCAACGCCGTATTCGTCAAAAACACAAGGCAAAACCGAGTTCGAACGCAATCGCCTGTGGCCTAGCCCGATCCGCTCAGAAAGCGTTGTAAATCACTTCGACGCCCTCGGGCGTGACTTCGGCGACGGCAAAACCGACGTTTTTCCCTGCCGAACCGCCTTTATCCGAAAAATAATACTCCGCGATGTTTCTGTATTTTTCCTGTTTTTTATAACCTACCGCCTCGCGCGGCGCGCCGAAAATTTCGTTGCTACGGGTTTTAACCTCGACGAAAATCGTTTCGTCGCCCTTTTCGAATATGAGATCCGCCTCGCCGTATGGCGTGACGAAATTGCGTTTAACGAGCCTATAGCCCGACTTTTTAATTTCGTTTGCCGCTAATTTTTCTCCTCTTCTGCCGAGAAGTTTTTTGTGAAAGTCTTTCTGTGAATCGGGCATATTCCTTTCTCCTTTATCGCGTCGATATGAACTTTCGTTCCGTATCCCTTATTCTTTTTAAACCCGTAATCGGGGTACGTTTCGTCGTACTCCTCCATGAGTTTATCCCTGAAAACTTTTGCGATAATCGACGCGGCGCCGATATTGTAACTCTTCGCGTCGCCTTTGATGATCGCCTCGGTTTTAACCGAAACGTCCGGCTTGACGGCGTCGACAAGCACCAGATCGGGTTTCACGCTCAAGCCTTCGACGCACGTTTTCATACATTTTCTCGTGGCTTCGAGAATGTTTATCTCGTCGATTTCTTCCGGCTCTATCCTGCATATTTTGTAAGCGATCGCCTTTTCTTTAAGAACGTCGTACAACGCCTCGCGCTTTTTTTCGGATACTTTTTTGCTGTCGTCAACCCCGTCCACGGCGTTCTCGTCGTCGAGCGGCATGATAACCGCGCAACACACGACCGGTCCCGCGAGCGGACCTCTGCCCACTTCGTCCACGCCGGCGATATACCTGATTTTCTCGTTCGCGAACGACTTGTCGTATTCGATTTTTTCTCTTGTTTTATCGGTCATTTTCGGTGCTTCCCTTTTCGGCTTCCGCCTCGTCGGATTTTTTCTTTCCGCATTCGGTATTGTCGGACTTTTCCTTTCCTGTTTCGGGCTTGTCGGATTTTTGCTTTCCGCATTCGGTATTGTCGGACTTTTCCTTTCCTGTTTCGGGCTTTTCGGACTTTTTCACGTTTCCGAGCGGCTCGGTTTCGAGCGCGATTTTGCCTATTCTGCCCTTGCGGAAATCGTCGACGATCGCTTTCGCCGCCCGTTCGTAATCGCTCTCTCCGCCGCGGAGAAGATACCCGCGTTTTTTACAGATTTCGTCAAACAACGCGAGCGGCTCTTTGTCGAGCGATTCGAGTTTGTATTTCTCTTTAAATTCATTCGGAGCAATCTTCGCGAGTTCCTTAATAAGTTCGAGCGCGAGGTCCTCCGTGTGGAGAATATCGTCGTTTATCGCGCCGATGTAGGCGAGATGCCTCGCGTAAGTCTGATTTTCTATGTTCGGCGGCATCGTCCCCGGGGTGTCGAGAAGGTCGAAATCGCCGAGTCTTATCCATTTGTTGCTCCGCGTTATCCCCGCCTTGTTGCCCGTTTCCGCTTTTTTCGAGCCGCTTATCGTATTGATGACGGTGGACTTGCCCGTGTTCGGCAATCCCGCGACCATAAAACGCAACGTCCTGTTCACTCCCTTGGCGGCGTTCCGCTCGATTTTTTCTTTTAAAGCGACGTCGCACTTCGCGCGTAAATTCTGGCAATCACGCTTGGAAAGTCCGTCTATAAGTTCATAAACAAGGTTATTTTGCTTAAAATAACTTTCGATTTTCTTCGCCTGAGCCGCAGAGATAAGGTCGCGTTTGTTAATGCAGTAAACCACGGGCTTGTTGCCGAAAATCTTATCGAGACGTTTGTTGAAGCACGCAAAAACCGCGCGCGCGTCCATCACGAGGATAACGCCGTCGCACAACTTCGCGTCGGCTTCCATCTGCCGCAAAGCCTTCGCCATATGCCCCGGGAACCAGTTTATCTTTCTTTCGTTGTTTTCCATATTCGCTCAGTCCTTTTTTCCCGCCGCGGAAGCAACCTCGGACGACGAAACATTTCCCGTCGCGGAAGCAACCTCGGACGACGAAGTATTCCCCGCCGCAAAAGCAGCCTCGGACGGCGAAACATTCCCCGTCGCAAAAGCAACCTCGGACGACGAAACATTCTCCGATGAGGAAGCAATCAGATCGGGGCGGAGTTTTTCGGTTATTTTAACCGCCTCTTTTCTGCGCCACTTATCCACTTCCTTATGGTTGCCCGAAACGAGAACTTCGGGAACGGAAAGCCCCATGAAAACCTGCGGGCGCGTAAACTGCGGATATTCCAGAAGATTGCCGGTGAAACTCTCCTCGGAGAGGCTCTCGCCCGAAATGACGCCGTCGATATATCTGCAGACGCAATCGGTTATCGCCATCGCGGGGATCTCGCCGCCCGTAAGCACGAAATCGCCGAGCGACATTTCCTCGTCTATGCAAAGGTCGAGCGCGCGTTGGTCCACGCCTTCGTAATGCCCGCAAAGAAGCAGAATTCTGTCGTAGGAAAGAAGTTCGGAAACCATTCCCTGACAAAATCTCCGCCCCTTCGGCGACATAAAAATTCGCCTCGCCTCGTGGTTCGGATCTACCGCCTGAATCGCGGAATAAATCGGCTGAGGAGTCATGACCATTCCCGCGCCGCCCCCGAAGGGGTAATCGTCGCATTTTCTGTGTTTGTTTTCGGTGTAATCGCGGATATCGGTGACGACTATTTCCACCTTTCCCGTTTTAATCGCCCTGCCGATTATGCTCTCGGTGAGCGGCGTGAACATTTCTGGGAAAAGCGTAAGAATATCAATCCTCATACATAACCACCTCCGTGAATTTCTTCGCGTTGACCGTAACTTTCTTCGCGGCGATATCCACGCTCTCGAGAACGCCTTCGATAAGCGGGAAAACAGCCGTTCCCTCGTTCGTTTTAACGTAATAATAATCCACGTTTCCGCTTATGATATCGAAAATCTCGCCGAGTTCTTTTCCGCTCGTGAGATAGAGTTTGCAACCTAAAACGTCGGAGATGAAATACCTTCCCTCTTCGACTTCGATTTCGTTTTTATGCGCGAAAACCTCTTTTCTGCGCAGAAGTTCGGCTTGATTTCTGTCGTCAAGCCCGACGAGTTTTAAAATCGCTTCCTCGCCGCCGCAAAAGCGGAAACTCCCGACCTTATAAACCTTTCCGTCGACCTCGGCTTCGGTTATATTCTTAACCGAATCGAAACCGTCGCAAAAAAGCCTGATTTTGAGTTCGCCTTTTATCCCCTGCGGTTTCGCGACCGCGCCTATTTCTATTTTATCCGTCATAGATTTTTTTAAAAAAGGCTGCGTTTTAAAATTTTAAAACGCAGCCGATTATTGCTGAAATATCGGAAAAAAGCGTTTAGTTCTTTCCCTTGATTTCGATGTTGTATCTTTTGCCCGTCTTTTTGGAAGCGGAATTGACGATGGTGCGAAGCGCCTTGGCGATTTTGCCCTGACGACCTATTACCTTGCCCATATCGCTTTCGTTAAGAAGAATCGTAACGTCCACGGCGTTGCCCTTTTCGACAACGTTATAATCGACGTCTGCCGGATCCTCGGCAAAATGATCGACGATATACTTAATTAAATCCAACATTTAATTCACTTCCCGAAAATTATTTCTTTTTCTTCTTGGGGTTAGTCTTT
>CAVJNC010000159.1:0-3767 GCA_963650905.1 Subdoligranulum sp. APC924/74 | reverse complement strand
CCGCCATGGAAAAGGCTCGTTTCGACGCGTTCAAAGCGGAATATTACGCCATTTACAACGACGTGTACGACGGCATGGTGAAAGCGCTCGGCTCGGAGATAGGCGGCAAAGAATATCCGCAGATCCTCGAACAGATGAGAAAGCCGAAACAGGATCGCTCGGAAGACGATCTTCTCGATTCGGTCGAGATGGATCTGCAGTCTTTCAAACAAAGCAAATATAATGCCGAAGTAAGGAAGTATCTTAACGAAAAGCGCGGCAGGCTCGCCAATGCCGAAAAACGCTCCGAAATAAGCGTTTATAAGATCGATCTGCCCGACAGCGCGAAGGCTCTCAGAGGCATGGATATCACCGCGCCGGAGTATGAAGACGAGATAATAGGCTTCGAAACGGGATTCACGAGCGTCATATACAATCTCGATCTCAACGATTCGAAAACGCTGAGAGAATACGGTTATCCGTCCGACAGTTTCAACGACGTCTCGCGCCTTATATATATCGACGGGGAATCGCTTCACGATATCGTCGTCCGCGAACAAGGCGAATTCAAATCCAATTACGCGCATAAGAAATTGCTTCACGCCATGATCAATCAGACCGGCGTGGTTCAGTTCGCGCACGTTTACAAAGAGGACGACGGCAGCCTTAACGTGGAAACGGAAATATTGGACGTTTCCATGAAAGGTCTGAGTTCGCTCAATAATCCTCGGTACATAACGAAACTTGCCGCTTACGAAGTCGACAAGGCTCATTACGAAGCGGTCAGAGACAAGATCTGCGGGGATTGTATCGAAAGCAAGAAAGTTATAGACGAGGCCCGCAAGCAAGCCCGCGAGCAGGCTGTTGCCGAAGGAAACGCGAAGTACGCGGAAGAAGCCGTGAGCGACGAAGCCGATTTCTTCAATCTCGAAGACGTGTTCGATTCCGTGGAATACGACGTGGACGGCAACATAAAAGAGCGCGTTAAAAAGGACGACGGTCTTAACAAGTTGTTCAAGAGCGAACGCGGCAGGGCAATGCGCGAGCAAATCGCCAATCTGGCGAAATTTGCCCATTCGGATATCGTCGTTCATCAACTCCTCGGCAAAATAAACGAAGTTCTTTCGCAGGAAGAAATAAACGCGGACGCTTATAACAAGTTGTGGAAAGACGTCTGGCTTCAGACGATAGACGGGCTTAAAGGCGTTGCCGCCGGCGATCAGTACACGAAAACCGTTCCGTTTGCCGAAGCCACCGAGATGGTCGAAAAATTCATGCGCGGCGCGCTTAAACTTTACGATCATAACGCGAACGAGGTTAAACCTTTCGGCGGAATGACCGAGGAAGATATGACGAAGAGCCTCAGAGCAGGCGTTCCTTCGTGGGAAGTCGTGCATTACGGCAGATATCTCGGCAGAATGAACGAGCAGCAACTCAGCGCTTTCAGCAATATCAGCAATATCGAATTCAGACTCAGGATGTGGAAAAAGACCTCCATGGAGGACTATAAGAACATGACCGACGTCAGAGCGTTCGACGCATACCGCAATATGGACGATACGCTGAACGCTCAGGGCAAGCGTTACGCCACCGCTTCGCTTATCGAATTTTATGATATGATCAACGTGATGGCGAGGAATATCGGCGAAAACGAGTTGTATAACATCGACGCGAACAGACTGCGTTCCGATATGTACAAATTCTCCGCCAACCTCAAAAAAGCCGTTCTTGAAATAGGCGTCGTGGACGAGCAGGGATTCGCGAAGTTGTCCGGAGCGACGTCGCCGCTGGAATCGGAAATCGCTAAATTCGGCAACGACCTCAAAGAGTTGTCCGAAAAAGACAAAAACCTCGAGGATAAAAAAGAGGAAGTCGCCGACGAGGACGAGAAGAACGAGAACAGTCTGTTAAGCGAGGACGAAATTCTCAACGAGAACGACGTTTCGATCGACAATATCGTCAACGAGAACAATCTTTCGAAAGATAATACAGACAACGAAAACAGCCTTTCGGAAGACGATATCGTCAACGAAAACGTTATCGACACTTCGTCCAACAAGAAAGAAGAAGTCATCGACACTTCGTCCAAGCAGAAAGAAAAGGTCGTCGAACATGAATATCGCGGTATGCGCGAGCAGGAGTCCGAGGACGAAATTTCCGATGACGGCAATTATCGTTTCGACAACGACACCACATACGACAATATCATAAAAACCGACGGAAAAGGCTTCGGAGAAACCGAAAGCGTTGTTTCGGATAGCAGTTCCGCAACGGAAGGCGTCGTTATCGGAGACAGAGCGGTCAATATCGCAAAGGCGACGCGTATCGATTTCCGCGCCTTTATGGCGGGAAGATACGTTGCAGGCAAAGATAATCCCAATTCGGCTTATTCGGTCGTGACGAACGGCGAACTCCGCAATCTTGCGGCGATGTTCGGCGGAATAACGGCCAACGAGAGCAGAAAGTCTCAGTACGTGAAACTCAACGAGACGGGTTATGACGAAATAACGCCCGACGACGTGAAGAAAAGCGACGATTTCGCCGCTAAATACGGCATCAAAATCTACGCGACCGATATCGAATCGATCATCAAGGGATTCGTTAGGGAAAACGCAGACGACTTGGAAGAATCCGTTGACAAAACCGTGTTCGAAAAAGAGTATAAACTCTTGTTCGGCGATCTTTATATGCAGACGTTGCACGCCGCGAATAAATTATATTGCCGCGAGGGTAAAACGATCACCGCCGAACAGATGCTCGGCGCGATGCACGGACTCGACAAGATCATGAGCGAAGCGGCAAGCAAAGCGGGATATCCCGAAAAGATCGCGAACGGCGGAATCGCCCCCGAGAATTTCAAAAAAATGCAGAATTATTTTGCGGAGACGTTCGTTCCGAAGGATTCTTCCGAACTCGCTCTGAGAACGATGCAGGCCAATGCCGACGGTTTCGATTTCACCTCGTCGAAGTGGAAAGAAGGTTTAGGCTTCACCGCCTTCACGGAAATGGTTGCGGACGAAAAAGACAAACTCGCCGCGGGCCCGAAAAACGACGAAGCGAAACTGAAAGCCGCGCGGAAGTACAGGGCGATGACGAATTACAACGGCAACAGATCGTGGTTCTCGAAATTCTGGAGTTGGAGAAAGAACGGCAGAGAAAAACGCGCCATAGAGCAGTTCAAAGAAATCGCGAAAAGCACTCTTAAAATCGGCGACCGCGAATTCGAAGAACTTGCCGCCACGCAACCGAATGCCGATCTCGCCGCGCTGAAAGAAGGAATAGAAAAGAACTGCGCGAAGATGGAGACGAAGAAAAACCTTAAAGGTTCGATGATCTCTTCGAGCGCGAAAGACGATATTTCTTCGAGCATGCGCGAAGACGAAAGCGACAGAAATTCCGTACTCGATTCTCAGCCCGACGATATTTCCTTGCGCGAAAGAATAACCGTCAACGAGGCGAACCATCAGAACCCCCGCGACGAAAAGAAACGCAAAGAGGAAGACAAAGAAAAAGAGGTCAAAGCCGAAAAGGAAAAAGAAAACGACCTGAACAATCGCGCGCCGAGCGCATAATGCCCGTCGGTTAACGGTAATTATCTTGCGCCGGTCGTTCGCCGCAATTCTGCGGCGAACGACCGGCGCTTTTTGTCAAAAAGAAACCCGCGAGACAATCGCGCGGCTCAAAAAAATCAACGAAAAAATATAATTGTGTATAATGCGTGAAATATTAAAAATTTGTTGACAAAGTTATAACGGTGTGATAAAATAATAACAGGGAATATGATGAAA
>CAVJNC010000158.1:0-3829 GCA_963650905.1 Subdoligranulum sp. APC924/74 | reverse complement strand
GCTCAGGCGAGGGGTGTGATTCTGCTCACCTGCGTTAAAAACTGCGGCAGACTTTACGAATATACGCCGCTTCAGATAAAACAGGCGTTGACGGGTTACGGCAGAGCGGACAAGCATCAGATGCAGATGATGGTCAAAACTTTTTTGCGGCTCGAAAAAATTCCCCGTCCGGACGACGCCGCCGACGCGCTCGCCGTCGCGCTCACTCACGCGCAGACGAACAGGCTCCGTTCTCCGTTCGGAATAAAATAAGGAAAATATGATAGCGTTTATAAAAGGAAAAGTCATCGACGAATTCGATGGCGGGGTGGTCCTCGAAAACAACGGAATAGGCTACGAAATTTTGTGTTCCGCCGCGCTTTTGGCGAAACTTTCCGCCGAAAAAGAGGGCGGCGTTTTCACTTACCTTCAGGTTAAAGAGGACGGTCTGAGCCTTTTCGGGTTCGATAACAAAGAGGAAAAGAGAATGTTCCTCAAACTCATTTCCGTTTCGGGAATAGGCCCGAAAATGGCTATGGGTATTCTTTCGGGGATGCGCCTTAACGAACTCGCCACGGCGATCGCCACGAACGACGTTAAAGGTCTTTCCAAAATCAAAGGTTTGGGCAAGAAAACCGCCGAGAGAATTATTCTCGAACTTCGCGAGAGCGTTTCCGCGGAAAACGCGGCTATCGCGGCGGAAGAAACGTTTGCCGCGCCCGTTTTCACTTCGGAGGACGAGGACGCGATCATCGCTCTTATGGGGCTCGGCTTTTCAGGAATTCAGAGCAGAAACGCCGTGAAAACGGCTAAAGAACAAGGCGCGGAAACGATACAGGACGTTATTTCGTTCGCGTTGAAGAGTATGGGTAGATAAAATGTTCGATGAAGAAGAAAGTCTGATCGTCAGCACGAAAACAGAATACGACGAAGTCGAAAACGTACTCCGCCCGAAGTCTATGGACGGATATATCGGGCAGGAAAAGGTAAAAACCAATCTGTCCGTTTTCATGCGTTCGGCGAAACTTCGCGGAGAGCCGCTCGACCACGTTTTGCTTTACGGCCCCCCGGGGCTGGGCAAAACCACGCTCGCGCACATAATCGCCGCCGAAATGGGGGTGCAGATAAAGGTCACTTCCGGTCCCGCGATCGAAAAATCGGGCGATCTCGCGGCGATTTTGACCAATCTCAACGAGGGCGACGTTTTATTCATCGACGAAATTCACAGGTTAAATCATAACGTGGAGGAAATTCTTTATCCCGCGATGGAAGATTTTTCTCTCGATTTCATCATAGGCAAAGGTCCGTCCGCAAGGTCGGTGCAGATTCCGCTCAAGCGTTTCACGCTTGTAGGGGCTACGACCAAAGCGGGCATGCTCAGTTCGCCTCTGCGGGACAGATTCGGCGTTATTTCGAGGCTTGAAATGTATTCCGTGGACGAACTCGCGGAGATTGTCCGCCGCTCGGCGGAAACGCTCGGCACGCCCGTATCGAAAGAGGCTTCCGTGGAGATCGCGAGAAGAAGCCGCGGCACGCCGAGAATAGTCAACAGACTTTTAAAACGCGTGCGCGATTTCTCGATAGTGATGAATCACGACGAAATAACTTACGAGGACGCCCGTCACGCGCTCGAACGGCTCGAAATCGACGAGTTCGGGCTCGATAACATAGACATAAGAATGCTCACGTCCATGATGGACAAGTTCGGCGGCGGCCCCGTCGGACTGGACACGATCGCCGCCACGATAAACGAAGATTCCAACACGATTGAGGACGTTTACGAGCCTTATCTTCTACAACTCGGCTTCATTCAGCGCAGTCCGCGGGGAAGAATACTCACGCCCAAGGCTTACGAGCATCTCGGCAGAGAAATACCGAAAAAAATGAGATCGCAACTTTCTCTGTTCGACGTGAACGGATAATAGGATTCTGATTCGTATGGCATATAAGTATTTTTTCGGATCATTCAATAAAGCGCGTAATCATCGGGATTCAGACTATCTTAAAAAAGAATGTGACTTGGATTATTATTTTGACGAAAAAATTTATAATGAAATTTTTGAACATATAAGAAAAGTTTTGGGGAATTGCGAAACTTATAGCGTGCAGGACGCATTTCGTTATTTCCAATCGCAATATGCCGCATATCCGATTGATATTCGTTACTATTATAATTATGTGGACACTTCGGCAATAAAGTGCGATGCGTTCAACAGATTCACGATTTCAAAAGATTCGGATATTGACGCTCTTTCTGAACCATGCGGAATTTTTTATTCGTACGTTAAAGATGATAACAAAAAAAATCCGCAACAGGAAAAGACTTTAATCCTCGTTATAGATATTATTGGAAATCGTTTTTTACGCGAGCGATATCCCGAAATTGAAATTAATGAAGAAAAAATCATTCAATCGATAACGGCATTCAGAAAGGACGAAAAGGGTAACGGTCGGTTGTTATGCGGTAATAAAGAAATCGATTGTGTGATTAACGAAAATATAATTATAGCAATCGGTTCTTTTGACGGAATTCGTATCAACTCTATGAAAATTTTGTCCGGCGAAAGAATTTTACCGAAAATTGATTATGTGTTAGAATTTTTCAGGAGATATAGTTAGCGGTATTCCTTCTTATAATATAAACAGGAAGAGCAAAAGGTGATTATAAAGGTTAGCGATGACGAATGGAATCCATAAGTTATCAAACGGTTACGGTATTTTTTATGCCGAACATAGCGACGATTTCGGTCGCGTAACAGAATAAAGAAACGATAAAATGTTAAAAACAAGCGATTTTTATTACGATTTACCGGAAGAACTGATCGCGCAGACCCCTCTCGAACCGAGGGACAGTTCGCGGCTTTTGGTATACAACAGAACAACCGACGAGGTTTTTCACAGGCATTTCCGCGATATAGGCGATTATTTGAGGCGGGGCGACCTTCTCGTCGTGAACACCACGAAGGTTTACCCTGCGAGGATTTTTGCGTATACGGAGCATGGCGGCAAAGTTGAAATTCTGCTCCTTAAAAGGCAAAATCTCACCGATTGGGAATGTCTTGTAAAACCGGGGAAAAAGTGCAAAGAGGGCGTTGTTCTCGTCGTGAACGAGGAACTCAAAGCCGAGATAATTTCCCGCACGGATGACGGCGGAAGAATCGTCAGATTTATTTTCGACGGCGTTTTCGAGGATATTCTCTCCCGCGCAGGCGAAATGCCGCTCCCGCCTTATATTCACGAAAAACTTAAGGATAAGGACCGTTATCAGACGGTTTATTGCAAGCAGGAAGGCTCGGCTGCCGCGCCCACCGCGGGGCTTCATTTCACGTTGCGGCTCATCGACGAACTCAAAGCCAGGGGCGTGGAATTCGCCGAAGTTCAACTCAACGTCGGTTTGGGAACTTTCCGCCCCGTCAAAACGGACGACCTCGAGCATCACAAAATGCACACCGAGTATTACGTGATAGACGAGGAAAACGCGGAAAAAATCAACAAGGCGAAAAGAGAGGGCAGAAGAGTCATCGCCGTGGGAACTACGAGCGTGAGAACTCTCGAAACCGTCGCGGACGAAAACGGATTCGTAAAAGCGCAGTCCGGCGACACGAGCATATTCATTTGCCCGCCTTATAAATTTAAGTGCGTCGAAGGGCTTATAACGAATTTCCACCTGCCGGAAAGCACGCTCGTGATGCTCGTTTCGGCTTTCGTCTCGCGCGAAAAAATACTCGGACTTTATAATCTTGCCGTTAAAGAGAAGTACAGATTTTTCTCTTTCGGTGACGCGATGCTCATTGTAGGCAGGACGGACGAAGACAAAAAGAAACCCGAAGATACAGACGAAAATGCCTGA
>CAVJNC010000157.1:0-3832 GCA_963650905.1 Subdoligranulum sp. APC924/74 | reverse complement strand
GTTTTCGGCGTAATGCGTTTTTGCGGTCGTGAAACCGACCGCGACGGCTCTCGCGGTACGGCAAGCACGACTTCGGGCGTCGCCGAAAACAAAAACGCGTTTTATCGTTTTCGTTTTGTCGCCTCGGTTACGCCTTCTTCGGTTTTATATTTCGAACGTATTTTAAGATATTATAAAACGGAGCGACGCGCGTTCCGCGCCGCTCCGTTTTATCCGTTAATCTGAAAAAACATACGTTAATCGACTTATAAGCCGCTTTTATTAAATTGTTCGTGTTAATTTATTTCCGATTTCAGAATCTCCGCGATCTTTGTCGGGGAGGAAATGTTTTTCGCGGTAATGCTTCCGTTTCTCGAGGAAACGGTGATGTTGCCGTAGTTGAAAAGTTTGCCCCACACCGACTGCTCAACGAAAACGTTGTCGATTTTATCCAGAGACGTCGTCAGACCGTTTCTTCCGGACGAGCAGGTAACCGTTTTGCCGCATATCGAAAGTTTGTTGTCGAAATGTCTGAAAGTCATAACGACGCACCAGACAACCCAGACAATCAGCAGAATCACTGTCATCGTGAGCATGAAATTTCTTGCCGACGTAAGGCAACCGCCCGCTTCGTCGTTAATCGCCTGAGTCGCCCGATCGCTTATCTCCCCTTTAACGCTGTCGAGCGAAGGCAGTCCGGTTGCATCCGTAATCGCGTCCTCCGCTATTTTTTTCAGTCGGTATTTCACGTTGAGAACGATCGTCGGGAAAATCACCGGCAGAAATATAAACGCGGGAATCGATAAATACAGCACTATAAGCGCGGGAACGCTGACTTTTGCTTTTATCTCGCGTTCCGTTATTTGTTCACGCTCCGTTATTTGTTCGCGTTCCATTATTTGTTCGCGTTCCATTATTTGTTCGCGTTAAGCACTCCCGCCATCGACTTCGCCATTTCGTTGGCTTGTTGTTTAACTCTGTCTTCCTCGAACTGGTCGATTTGCGACGTTATCATATTTTTGAATGCGTTGCCGTTTTTGATCGCGCCGAACTTATACGAACCCGCCGCAGTCGTAACGGTGATAAGGCTGTAGTTGAATATTTTTCCGCCTAACGTCTGCGTTACCGCAACGTTCTGAATCTTGTTAAGCGGGCTGTCCATCGCGTCGGTGTTAACAACGCCGACTTTTCCGACGAGTCTTTTGTTTGTCAGCGCGAGTTCGGTGTGAGTGAACTGAACTGTTTTTATGATCGCTTTGATGAGCGGAATCAACAAAAGCCAGAAAAACAAAATTCCCTTAATCCACGTCCACAATAAGAACAGACCGTTTCTTTCGGCTATTTTTACAACAGCCTCGTTTTTGCCCAAGTTGTTTTCTATGTACCCCATAAGTACACCCTCCGAAATATTATTAAGTCAAATATGACTTAGTCTCATTATATCAAGTCATTTTTGAGTTGTCAAGCATATTTGAGACAAATTATGATAAAATTCCGAGTATGGAAACGCTTGGGGAAAGAATTAAAATGCTTCGGGAGAGCGCCGGTCTGTCTCAGATGGAACTTTCCCGAAAAATAGATATAAGTCAGGCATCTATCGCCCGTTACGAACTCAACAAAACCGAGCCTAAAGCATCGGATATCGTTAAAATAGCGGAGTTCTTCGGCGTGTCGACGGATTATCTGCTCGGGTTGTCCGAAATTTAAACGGAAACGGTCGATTTAAAAAAATTTATTATTTAAAAATCGATTATTTAAAGCATTGTCGTCGCCGGAATCGGATTGCCGCGACTTTTCGCCAAAAAAAGAATATTGCGAACGATAATTTAAAGCCGGACGGTCGGAGAAAAATTTTTCTTCGACTGTTTTTATTGACTTTTGTCCGGAATATGTTATAATGTTAAAGAATTTCATTCGTAATAATAAGAAAAAACAAAAGGCGCAACATGAAAAAAATATACGTAACAGGGAGTTTAAACACCGATTTATGCATCGAAAGCCCGTATATCCCCAAGGCGGGGGAAACCGTTACGGGGAGCGAATTTTTAACGAACGGCGGAGGAAAAGGCGCGAATCAGGCGGTTGCGGCTGGCAAACTCGGCGGCAACGTTAAAATGTGCGGAGTCGTCGGCGACGACGCGTTCGGCGAAACGCTCGTTTCGAACCTGAAAAAAGCGGGCGTGGACGTCGGTTGCATAAAAAAAGATTCCCGCGCCACGACGGGCGTTGCCGTTATAGTTCTCAGCGGCGGCGATAACAGAATAATTCTCGATAAAGGCGCGAACTCTCTCCTCACCGCAGAACAGATCGACGAATTCCTCGCCGACGCGAAAGAAGGGGACGTTTACCTCACGCAACTCGAAAATCCGACAGAAATCATCGGTTACGGACTTAAAAAAGCAAAAGAAAAAGGAATGGTCACCGTACTGAACCCCGCTCCGGCGAACAAGGAAATACTCCCCTATTTCGGATTCGTGGATATAATAACGCCGAACGAAACGGAAACGGAATTTTTCGGCGGAAAAGACGCGTTGATCAAAGCGGGAATCAGAACGCTCGTTATCACGCTCGGCAAAGAAGGCTACGAAATCACCGACGAAAAAGGCAGCAGGAGATATCCGTGCTTAAAGGTTAAAGCGGTTGACACCACCGCCGCCGGCGACACCTTCTGCGGCGGACTCGTAACGATGCTCTCGGAAGGTAAAACTCTCGAGGAAGCCTGCGAATTCGGCAGCAAAGCGGCGTCGATAGCCTGCACGAGAAAGGGCGCGCAACAGTCCGTTCCCGCGAGAGACGAAGTCATCTGGTTTTAAAAAACGGATTTTTTAAAATAATACGCTCTCAACAGTTGAAAAAATTTTCCGGAAGTGTTATCATAATAGATGTTTTTTAAAACAAAACATAAAATATAACACGAGAGGTGGTTATAATGAGCGACTTTCTTACGATAGATATTCAGGGTTTTAAGGCGGATCTTCCCATACTTCCGCTTCCGAGCGGCATTAAAATCGCGTTTTTCAATCTTCACGGAGCGGTCGATTTAACCGAACATTGCGGCAAAAAACTCGCCGCGTATCTCGGCGATTGCGACGTTCTGATAACCGCGGAATCCAAAGGATTGCAACTTTGTCACGTCTGCGCGAGGGAACTCGGTCATAAATATTACGCCGTTGCGAGAAAGAGCCGCAAACTTTATATGCAGGACGGCATCGGCGTGGAATACGGCTCGTCCATAACGACGGGAACGCCGCAGAAATTATTCCTTTCCAAACACGATATGGACCTTATGAAAGGCAAAAAAATCGGTATCGTGGACGACGTCGTCTCCACCGGCGAAAGCCTTGCGGGGCTTGAAAAACTCGTGAACGAAGCGGGCGGAATCGTCACAAAAAAAGCGTTCGTTCTCGCCGAAGGTAAGGCAGCCGAAAGAAAAGATATCGTTTATCTTGCCACTATTCCGCTTTTGTGATTTATCTTGCCGCCATTCCGCTTTTGTGATTTATCTTGCCGCCATTCCGCTTTTATAATCCGATTTTCGTTTTTCAGGCGACGGATTTCCCGCGGCGGAACGGGACTTAAAATTATTTTTACAAAATCGCGTTCAAAAGGTTGTTTTTTTCGGGACAATATGATAGAATGATATGGCGTTGAAAAAAATACGCTTTTTGAACGAACTAACGCTGCTATGGCTCAGTTGGTAGAGCGCGTCCTTGGTAAGGACGAGGTCACCGGTTCAATTCCGGTTAGCAGCTCCAAATCGGACCGAGTTGAACCGAGAAATTGAGGTTTATCACTCGGTTTTTTTTGTTTTGATTCTATGTCCGATTTGGAACTGCTAATCGGAGATTCACCG
>CAVJNC010000156.1:0-3858 GCA_963650905.1 Subdoligranulum sp. APC924/74 | reverse complement strand
GCGCTTTTTGTCAAATTCTCGCTTGAAGTACGGCAAGTACGTCTGCGTTCGCCTTTGCCAAAAATCATCAAAAAATACGGCTTTAAGGTGCTTCGCATTTTAACGGCGATAAATTCAGGAAAATCAAGGCAAACGAACGCGATAATACTTGCCGTATTATAAGTGAGTTTAACGCCGATTTTACAAATTTTGCGCCGTTAAAACTTAATGTGGTTCGAATCTCGCTCGGCTAGCCGAGCGAGATTCAAATTCCTCTCGGTTAATTAAATAAGAATTTTACATCTCCGTCCGAGCAGTGAACGGTCGTGTTGCTTCCCGCGTATGCCTTACCCGACGCCGAGGCGATTTCGTTCCACTGAGCCTTTTTCTTTTCGTAATTCACGTCCGTCAACGCGGCGCAGTTTTCAAACGCTCCCTTTTGTATTTCCCCGACGGTATACGGTATCGTTACGGTTTTAAGCGACCGGCAGGCGGAAAACGCGTCTTCTCCGATAGTCTTTATTCCCTCGTGTAACGTTATATCCGTAAGCGATTTGCAAGAGAAGAACGCGCCTTGCCCTATGCTTTTTATCTCGGACGGCAACGTTACGCTCGTAAGCGATTCGCAATTTCTGAACGCGCACTCGCCTACGCCTTCTTCTTCGCCCGCCGCTCCCCCGCTTTTATTGCTCGCCGCCGCTTCCGATACGGCAACGGTGCGAAGCAAGAAGCAACTTTCGAACGCGTAAGAGCCGATGCTTGTCAACCTTTGCGGCAACGTTATGCTTTCGAGCGTCCTGCAGAACGCGAACGCTCCCTGACCTATGCTCGTCAGCGTTTCGGGGAACGTTACGCTTTTAAGCGCCGCGCAAGCGTAAAACGCATGGTATTCTATGCCCGTCAATTCCTGTGGCAACGTCACGCTTTCGAGAGAAGTACACCCTTCAAACGCGTCGGAGCCTATTTTAGAAACTTTTTCCGGTATCGCTATGCTTTTAAGGGCGGTACAACCGGAAAACATATCCCCGTTTAATTCGGACAAACGCGCGGGTAACGTCACGCTCTCGAGAGAAGTACACCCTTCGAAAGTCGCATTGCCCAGACTCGTTATATCGGCGGATAAAGTTATGCTTTTAAGCGACTGACAATCCGCGAACACGCCCGCGCCTATTTTCGTTACGCTCGCGGGTATATTTACGTTTTTAAGCGAAGTACAATCGGTAAACAAACTATCCTCCAGGGTCGTCAGTCCGTCCGGCAAATCTATGCTTTCGAGAGAACTGCAACCGTAGAACGCTTCTCTGTAAATATTCGTCACGCTCGCGGGAATGGTTATATTTTTAAGAGAACTGCAATCCTCGAACATACCGGTTTGTATCGCCGTCGCGCCGCTTTGGAATATTACGCTTTCGAGCGCCGAACACCCGCTGAAAATATAACTGCCGATATCGGTTATATTATCGGGAATCGTTACCGAAGTAAGCGCAACGCAATCTCTGAACGCGCCGTAACCGATTATTCTGCAACGGTCGCTTATCGAAACGTCCGTTATGTCCGCGGATTTTCCTTTCAGCAAGAACAAATACGGATTGTTCGGCGAGCCGAGATACAAACAGTTGCCGCTCTCCTCGGTTAAAAGCGAATCGCAACCGGAGAACGCGTCGTCGCCGACGGTCGCCAGATTATCGGGCAACGTAATGTTTTTAAGCGCGGAGCATCCGCGAAAAGCCTGATAGCCTATGCTCGTAACGTCGTCGGGAATTACAATGCTTTCAAGCGAGACGCAATCTTCAAACGCGTAATAGCCAACGTTCTTTAAGCCGTTCGGCAACGTTACGCTTTTAAGGGAGGAGCAATCTCTGAACGCGCTGTACGCAAGCAGTCTGCACTGCTCGTGAACCGCTATATCGGTGACGGACGAGGACGTTACGCCAACGAAATACAAATATTTCTCGTTTTTCGTACCCACGTACAAGCCGTTTTCGTACTCGTTGTACGTGATTCCGCTATCCTTGAACGCGTCCTGACCTATGCTCGTCAGTCCCTCGGGGAAAATCATGTCTTTAAGTTCGGAGCAACCGCGGAATGCTTCGCCGCCTATGCTCGTCAAACTGCTCGGCAAAACCACTTCTTTCAGTTTGTTACAACCGCTGAACAAACTGAAACCGATACTTTTAAGAGGTTTTCCGCAAACCGTATCGGAAAACGTGATTTTCTCGAGATCTTGCAGCCATTCGTAATTGTCCGAATCCCTGAACACGATATAGCCGTCGGTCACGCTGTTATATTCATATTTCAGCGTTTTGTCGTTGTTTATTGTTTCTTTTCGTCAGTATCATTAGATAATAAATCTGGGTATCCATCTTGGTGTAAGTTTTTAACAAACTTATGATTTGTTACAGAATCAATGGAAGAAACTAAAACTTCACCAACAAAGCCACTTAAATTTCGCATTCCTAATGTTTCGAATATATCTATATCAAATTTTTTTGTTTGTTCCCCTAACTGTTTAATAGCGTGGTTCGCATATATGACAGCATCAACTATTTCTGTGTTTTTCAAAACTTCTTTTTCATTAAGACTAATTCCTTTATTGTTCAAAACATAATTTTTATATATCATTTGCTTTCTCCTTTGTATTCGATTTTTAAATAAACAGTTCAGGGACGTTGTATTGGATTTCCTGAACTTCAGCTTTTACCGATTCCTTCTCGCAATTGAGAAGGGACTTTTTTAGCTTTATAGCGTTTGACGATTCTGAAACATACTTGTCTTTGTGCTCCCGAATATAATCGGCAGTTTCTCTCGTGAATCCGTTTCGCTGAAAGAAAATAGTTAGTCTATTCGTAGATCCATATTCGACATATTCGTACCAGTCATTGTCGAAAGGCTGTCCATCGGTCTTGAGCTTTTTATATTCGGTTGAGAACCTAAGGAAGTAGTTTGCAATGCTGAATAAGATAACATTCTCGATTATTTGGAGAGTATCGCCGATAACGATATTCTTATGTTCTTGAGAGCCGTCATAAGGAACGGGGGAGTGGTTAATCATTACCGAACCGCCGTCACGCAAGTTGTGGTCTAGCGTATCCTTCAGCAACAAGTTCAGACCATAGCCGTTCATCCACCTCGATAGAACGACCGCGTATCGTGGTTTTGCAAACGTCGATATAACTATCGTCGTCGTAATAACAAACGACTTTAAGATCTCCGCGGCTGTAATTGACGCTTATCCTCGCCCTTATAGAGCACTTTTTAACGGCTTTGTCGTCGGTGGCGAACGCGGCGGTAAGGTCTGTGTCGCTCGTGGACGAAGTGTTCGCCTCGACTATTCTGCCCGAAATACCGTCGTCGGCGACGAATTTGACTACGAACTTTTTCTTGCCCGCGTTGAAAGCGTCGGTAGACATGGTGAAGCCGATCTCGACGTAAAAGTCGTCCTCGGGGTTAAAATTAACCGATTCGGGGTTGCTTATTCTGCCGCCGTCCGCGTCGTAATAAGCGCACGTAAAATCGCTTACGAACGGGATTTCGACATTAACGCTTGTCCCGTTATTGCGAACGGTCACAAAGATGAGAAAGGCGATCGCGGCCGCGACGAGCGCGACTGCGACTACAATAACCGGAATTAAAATCCTTTTAATCTTTCTTTCCATAATTACTTCCTGTGTATTAAATTAATAGAATCTGAATTTCAATTCTCCGTCCGAGCATTTAACGGTTACATTTCCGTCTTCGGACTGTTCTCCGCAATTTGATGATAAATTTAACCATTCGTTGATACTTCCGCCGTAATTGATTGTCGTAAGTCCGCTGCAACCGTTGAACACGGAACTACCGATAGAGGTTACGCCGTTACCTATTTTTACGCTTGTAAGC
>CAVJNC010000155.1:0-3870 GCA_963650905.1 Subdoligranulum sp. APC924/74 | reverse complement strand
CGTCAACCCTGAATATGAAACCCGAATCGAAGCAAAAGAAACGGTAGAAGTAGACTATGATTTGCGTCCGTTGTGTTATAAAGTCGAAAAAGAGAAACTGTACATGCGTGTGGGCGACACCATGGAAGAAAGGGAAATTCCTTCCCGTCCTTCGGACGCATTTGAAAGGATAAAAGGAATGATCGATATTCGTAGGAATATCCGAGGAATTCTTGATATGCAGATAGCGGGTTGTTCCGATGAGGAACTAAAAGCGGCACAGTGGAAGTTGAACGACAGGTATGATCGTTTCGTTAAAAAATACGGGATAGTGAATAGCCAAACCAACTATAAACTGTTCAAAGAAGACGGTGACAGTGCATTACTGTTTGCTTGCGAACACTTGTCGGAGGACAAAAAAACAGCCGCAAAAGAAGATATATTCACGAAACGAACCATAAATGCGTATATAGTCCCGACGCAAACTGATGATTGCTACGAAGCGTTACATATCTCGATGAACGAAAGAGGCAGAGTGGACATCGGCTACATCGAAGAATTGACAAGAAAGGACTATGACGGCGTATTAAACGAACTCGGGGATACGGTATACAGAAATCCTGCCGAGACAGACTTAAACGATAAATATTCCGGTTTTGAAATAGCCGAGACGTATCTGTCGGGAAACGTAAAGCAGAAGTTATCGCTTGCACATGCTTTTGTATCGCAGTTTCCCAATCAAGGCTTCGAGCGAAACATTGAGGCACTCGAAAAAGTTCAACCTGCGCCGCTTGCGGCAAGCGAAATATCCGTTCGTATCGGAGCAAGTTGGGTGGACACAGCGTATTACAAGCAGTTTTTGATGAAAATTTTGGATATTCCGTTTTATTATTCGGACGGCGTTTCGATTTATTTCAATCCCCACGACAGCAGTTGGAGGATTGATAAGTCGCAGTATTTAAGGAATCATTCCCGGATGAAAGTCCATGAGGTCTACGGAACGGACAGAGCCAACGCTTATCGCATCTTTGAAGACTGTCTGAATTTAAGGGATACAAAAATTTACGACACGATAGAGGATTCGGACGGTAAAGAAAAGAGGGTGCTTAATCAGGCGGAAACGATAGCCGCAAGAGAAAAACAGAACAAAATAAGAGAAGAGTTCAAAGATTGGATATTTTCGGATCCTGAAAGGCGCGACGCGTTGGTGGATAAATATAACTCTTTGTTTAACCAAATCCGTTTGCCGTCGTATGACGGAAGTTATCTTAAATTTCCCGAGATGAACCCGAATATTACTCTTCGCCCACATCAAAAGAATGCTATTGCGCGGGCAAGTTTAACGGGCGAAAATACATTGTTGCACCATGTTGTCGGAGCGGGGAAAACCTATACAATGGGCGGGATTATGGCGAAATTACGTCAGCACGGAACGGCGCGAAAATGTATGTTTGTCGTCCCGAATCATATCGTTCAGCAATGGGCAAACGATTTAAGAACATTACTGCCAAACGCAAAACTGCTTGTGGCGACAAAGGAAGACTTTGAAAAAGAGAATCGGAAGAGGTTTGTGTCTAAAGTTGCGCTGGGCGATTGGGATGGAGTAATTATCGCGCAGAGTTCGTTTGCAAAAATACCTATTTCACCTGAACGGCAAATAAAAAAACTTCAGGAAGAAATAAGCAGAATAGAAGAAACCATAGTGGCGCAATGGGAAGAAAAAAGTCATCCGAGAGGAGCGGTCAAGAACCTTGAACGAATAAAAAAGAGCAGAGAAGCGCAATTGAAAAAGTTAATGGACGATTCTAAAAAGGACGACTTATTGACTTTTGAAAGTTTAGGCGTAGACTTCCTGTTTATCGACGAGGCGCACAATTACAAGAATTTATTCTTGTTTACAAAAATGAATAACGTTGCGGGAATTTCGACTGCCGCCAGTCAGAGAGCGAGCGACTTAAAACTGAAATGCGAATACATAAATGAGTTGCATGGCGGAGATAAAGGCGTTGTTTTTGCTACGGGGACACCGATAAGCAATTCAATGACGGAGATGTATACAATGCAAAGTTATCTCGGCTCGGAAACGCTTCAAAAACTCGGCATAAACTATTTCGATGCTTGGGCGGCAGACTTTGGCGAAACAATAACTTCGCTTGAAATGGCGCCGTCCGGACAAGGGTATAAAGCAAAAACTCGGTTTGCTAAATTTACGAACATTCCCGAGCTTCTGACGTTATACCGTTCATTTGCGGACGTTCAAACGGCAGATATGGTCAAATTAAACGTTCCCGAAGCGGATAGAGAGATTATAACGCTAAAACCGTCCGATACGGTTATCGACCTTGCGGAAGAAATTGCCGAGCGTGCCGAAAAAATCAGCAGAGGAAGCGTGCCGCCGGAAGAGGATAACATGTTAAAGATAACAAGCGACGGCAAGAAGTTGGCTTTGGATCCGCGTTGTTTTGAACTTACGGCTTCCGACGAGCCTACAAGTAAGCTCAATGTTTGCGCAGAAAGGGTGTATGAGGTTTGGAACACAACTCACGACATTAAGGGAACGCAGATTATATTCTGCGATCTGTCAACACCGAAAAAGGCGTTTGAAGATTATGAATACGGCAAAGACTTCGACGTATATAACGACCTGAAATATAAACTCGTTCAAAAGGGCATTCCTGCAAACGAAATAGCGTATATTCACGAGGCGAATACCGATATACAAAAGCAAACGCTGTTCGATAACGTAAATGCCGGAACGGTCAGAATCTTAATGGGTAGCACTGAGAAGTGCGGAGCAGGAACAAACATTCAGACAAGGCTGATCGCTTTGCATCACTTAGATACGCCGTATCGCCCGAGCGATATGCAACAGCGCGAAGGGCGTATTGTGAGACAAGGCAACATAAACGAAAGGGTAAAGATTTTTACTTACGTAACCGAGCGAACCTTTGACAGTTATTCTTATCAGATCCTTGAAAACAAGCAACGTTTTATTGCTCAGATAGACAGGGGAGATTTAACGGTCAGAGAAGCGGAGGATATTGACGACACCATGCTTACTTATGCGGAGATTAAGGCGATTACCGCCGCAAATCCGAAAATAAAACGCAAGATGGAAGTCGATACCGAAGTTACGAGATTGCGCGTACTGGAAGGTCAATACAAGAAACAGTTATATGCCTTGCAAGATAAAATCCGAAAAACTTTTCCCGACGATATCCGCAGACAAGAATTATTTATTGAGAGGACGAGAGCGGATATTTCAATGGCAAAAGAAAAATACGATCCTGAAAATTTTTCGATAAACGTAGGCGGAATTGTATATACGGATAAGAAAGAAGGCGGCCGAGCTTTGACCGACGCACTGTATGCAAGTAAACCTGAGACGGTAGTCGCGGAGTTTGCAGGGTTCAAGATAAGTATAAATCCGCTTGTGCTTTTAACGGCGGAGCGTAGCATCTGTCTTTCCGGAAACGGACAATACAACATAGATATAGGTCAAAGTTCATCCGGAAACATAACGAGAATCGAAAACTTTATCGAAGAATTATCGAACAGGGAAAAGCGTTTGGTTACTAAACTCGAACAATTGAAGACGGATAAAGCGGTAGCCGAGGAAGAGGTAAAGAAACCTTTTGAACATGCAGAGCGATTGGCAGACCTACTGAAAGAACAGACCGAACTTAATGCGGAATTAGATTTAAACAGGAGAGGAGAAGTCATTATAGACGACGATAAAGACGAAGGAGAAACATTTATGGCATGGCCTGAGAATAATCAAGCGGAGGCGGAAAGAACGCCGAATCAGACGAAAGGGAAAACGCGGAAACATCTTAATACCGCCGATTGGAAAATGTATAAAGAAGCGAGCGGAGGTAAAGACGATTCTAT
>CAVJNC010000154.1:0-3916 GCA_963650905.1 Subdoligranulum sp. APC924/74 | reverse complement strand
AAAAAAAGTGAGATCCCGACAATTTGTCAATATCTCACTTTTTCTTCGGCTGTTTTTTTACAGCCCCTTTTTACGTGCCGTTTAAAGCCGGAATGTTTCGTTAATCGGTTTATAGGCGGGCTAATATGGGAAAATAAAGGCGGCGTTTCGGTGAAACCGAAACGCCGCCGCTTCATTATAAAAATAATTTAAAACTTAAGTTTACGCGCCATCATAACGCCCATAACGGAAGCCATCATAAGCCCCCTCGTCCATCCGGACGAATCGCCGAGACAGTGAAGATTTTCGATGTTCGTGTTGAAATCGTCGTCCATCTTTATCTTGTTGGAGTAGAATTTAAGTTCCGGCGAATATAGAAGCGTTTCGGGACTGGCGAACCCCGGGACCACCACGTCGAGTTGTTCGATGAAGCGAAGAATGTTCGTAAGCGTTCTGTAGGGCATCGCGGCGGTTATGTCGCCGGCTACCGCGTCTGGCAGAGTGGGTTTCACGTTCGATTGAGAAAGTTCTTTCTCCCAAGTGCGTTTTCCCTCGAGAATATCTCCGTAACGCTGAACGAGAATATGTCCGTTGGCGAGCATGTTCGTCAGTTCGCCTATTTTCTTCGCGTATTCTATGGGTTGATTGAACGGATAAGTGAAGTTGTGCGAGCAGAGAATGGAAAGGTTTGTGTTGTCGGATTTTTTATCCTTGAACGAGTGACCATTGACGACGGCGAGATTGTCGTCGTAATTTTCCTGCGCCACATATCCCCCGGGGTTCTGACAGAACGTTCTCACCTTGTTTTTGAACGGAGCGGGGTAGCCGATGAGTTTCGATTCGTATAAAACTCTGTTGACTTCTTCCATTACTTCGTTGCGGACTTCGACTCTCACGCCGATATCGACCGTGGAGGGTTGATGTTCGATTCCGTGAGCGGAGCACATGCTTTCGAGCCATTCCGCGCCGCGCCTGCCCGTGGCGACGATAACTTTTTTCGCGGAGATCGTTTCTTCTTTGCCCTTGACGTCGATAATCGCGCCTTTGCAGACGTTGCCTTCGATGACGACGTTTTTGCAGTCGGTGTTGAAAAGCATCTCCACGCCGTTTTTAAGGAGATACTGCTCGATTCCGTAATAAATATCCTGCGCCTTTTCGGTGCCGAGGTGGCGGATCGGGCAATCGACGAGTTTAAGCCCCGCGCTTATCGCCTTTCTTCTTATCTGTTTTATTTCTTCGGGGTGGTCGATGCCCTCGATTTTCTTATCCGCGCCGAATTCGAGATAGATTCCGTCCACGTAAGAAATCATTTCCTGAACGGCGTCGTGGCCGATCTGGTCGGGCAGAGAGCCTCCGACGTAACTCGAAAGCGAAAGTTTTCCGTCAGAAAACGCGCCCGCGCCCGAAAACCCCGTGGTTATTGCGCAGTTTTTGCAGTTCATGCAATGCCCCGTTTTCTTTTTGGGGCAAACTCTTTTTTCAATCGCCGAGCCTTTTTCGACGATTGTTATTTTCCCTTTGTAATTATTGCGGACGAGTTCCATCGCGGTGAAAATTCCCGCGGGGCCCGCGCCGATTATCAGAACGTCGGTGTTCATATATGTGCCTCCCTGAAAAAAGTTTTTACGACATATTATAGCACATCCGCCCCGAAAAGTGAAGAGATTTATTGTGACGGGTTAACGAAATTTGTTGTGACGGGTTAACGAAATTTACGTCGGCTTAAAAAAGCAGGCGCGGCGGGCGGTACCCGAAAAAACGGAACAGGAACTCTTATTCCGGCATA
Source organism: Subdoligranulum sp. APC924/74 (assembly GCA_963650905.1). GTDB lineage: Bacteria > Bacillota > Clostridia > Christensenellales > Borkfalkiaceae > UBA10281. The sequence goes on along the minus strand of CAVJNC010000154.1, from coordinate 2,151 downwards.
AAGGCGGCTTCGTTTGACAAAAAATAAAAAGGGCGGTATAATTGCGTCGTAAACTTAATCTGTTCTCGGGATTTTGCGGCGTAATTGCGACGCGCGTCGGATTTATTCCGCGATTTTCAAGTCGGAATCTGTCTGCAATCAAACCGTATAGCGAGTCAATCGGAGAAAATCAATGAAAAGAAAAGACATTCGTATACGCGATCCGTTTGTTTTTACGGAAAACGGAAAATATTACCTGCTCGGTACCACGGGCGACGATCCGTGGGGAAAAGGCAGCGATTTAACGTTGTTTATTTCGTCGGATCCGGAAAATTTCGAGAAGAAAAGCATAATGGTCACAGACGGTTCGCTTGATACGTATACAAATATCTGGGCGCCGGAGTTACATAAATATAACGGCGGTTATTATCTGATACTTTCCGTTTTCCGGAAAGACAAAGGCCGCGGATGTCTGATTTATCGGTCGGACGGTCCGGAAAAAAGTTTTACCGCATTGACAGGAGAATACGTTACGCCCGTCGGGTGGGAATGTCTGGACGCGACGTTGTTCGTATACGAAAACAAACCGTATCTTTGTTTTTCAAACGAGTGGGTGGCGCCGATCACGAACGACGGCGACGGCAGTTTGTATATATGCGAATTGAATCCCGACCTGACCGCGCTTGCGGGAAAACCGAAAAAAATCGTCAGCGGAAAGTATTGCGGTTTTTCGGTGAAAGTACGGGCGGGAGATAAAGAAGGTTACGTCGCCGAAGGCCCGTTTTTATACGAAGAAAACGGCGAAATCGTGCTGCTTTGGTCTACTTTTACGAAAAACGGTTACGCGGTCGTAAAGAGCGTCTGTAAAAACGGCGTTACGGGGGATTACGAGTTCGAAAAACTGCTTGTCGACAGCGACGGAGGGCACAGTATGTGTTTTTCGGATTTGAACGGAAAACGCAATCTTACCTTTCATCAACCTAATCGCGCGCCGGAAGAACGTATGCAGTTAATTTTACTAGATTAAATTATTTCGGGGATTCGATTTTGTCATGAGCGATTTTGAGAACAGAATAAACGAATTATACGGCAGAAGTTTAAATCGCGGAATTTTCGTTTTCACCGATTTTTTGAGTCCGTCCAAAGCGGAAGAGGTCAGAAGGCTCGTCGGAAGCGGGGCGACCGGCAGAATGACCGGCGGCGCGGCTGTCGGCGGGGCGGTTGCTTTTTTCGGCGGGTGCGATTTCGCGGAAAGAGTCATCGCCCGTTTCGGCGACGCGGAAGAACTCGGTTACGAGGAAGAATTTCCGATAAAACTCATAAAGATAACCTTTTCTTCGGGGAAATTTTCCGCGCCGATAACCCACAGGGACGTGTTGGGCGCGACGCTTAATCTCGGCATCGAAAGGGATAAACTCGGCGACGTGTTCGTCAAGGGCAACGAGGCTTACGTTTTCGCTTCGGAATCGGTAGCGGGGGTTATCGCGGCGGAATTGAAAAACGTGTCGAGAAATCCCGTCGAGGTCGGTTTTGCGGACGGTCTTCCCGACGATTTCCGCCCGACGACGGAAGAGCGGGAAATAAGCGTTCCTTCGAACCGCGCGGACGCGATAATTTCGAGGGCTTACAATCTCTCCCGCGACGAAAGTTCGTCGCTTTTCGGCAAGGGACTTGTCGCGATAAACGGCAAAATCGCCGAAAAAGGCGAAAAAACGCTGAAACCGGGCGACGTCGTTACGGCGAGGGGCTTCGGCAAGTTTGCGTTCGTCGGCGAGGGCGGGCTTTCCAGAAAAGGAAAACTATACGTAAAAATATCGGTTTATATTTAATCGCCGCCGATAAATCGTTGAAAAAAATAATGCGTTCGGCCGACGGGGTTCGAATTTCACTCGGCTAGCCACAGGTGATTGCGATAGAACTCGGTCTTGCGTTGTGTTTTTGACTAATACTTCGTTGCGTTCGCGTGTTATACATACAGTATTAACGCGCTCGCGCGCCTTGTCTTAGCCTAAAAACGCAAGGCAAGACTTGTCGACAACCAAAACGCCGATATTTTTGATGATTTTTGGCAAAGGCGAACGCAGACGTACTATACGTACTTCAAGCGAGAATTTGCCAAAAGGCGCGGAAATTGCGGCGTTTTGGCGGGTTCTAACGCAATCGCCTGTGGCT
>CAVJNC010000153.1:0-3990 GCA_963650905.1 Subdoligranulum sp. APC924/74 | reverse complement strand
ATCGAAGATATTCATAAACAAAACGCCGTCGTCGTTATAATACGTGGGCGACATATCGCCCGTGATCACTATTTTCTTGAACGAATCGTCTATTTTCGTAAACGGTCTTATCTCCTGCGCCCGCTTTTCCTCGCTCGGCATAGAATAAGCCGACTGAATATAATAACGCTTAGAACCGAGATTGCACACGAAATCGACTTCGAGTTGCTTGCGGACGCCGTTTTCCCTTGTGTTGACAACGCCTACGTCCACGGAAAAACCGCGGAGCCTCAACTCGTTATAAATCACGTTTTCCATCGAATGAGGCTGCTCGAACTGCCTGAAATTTATCCTTGCGTTGCGAAGCCCGAGGTCGGAAAAATAGTATTTGAGAGGCGTGTCGATATACGCTTTCCCTTTTATATCGTATCTCGTGGCAGCCTCCACCAAAAAACAATCGGAAAAGTATTCGAGATATTTTTTTACAGTTATCGAAGTTATATTCGACTTTTTGATAGTATGAAAGGTGTTCCTGAGTTTTTCGGGATTGGTAAGCGAGCCTATAGACGAAGACAGAATATTTAATAAATCTTCTAAATCGGCTTTGTTTCTGACCTTATGGCGCACCACTATATCCTTTATATAAATCTCGTCGAAAAGGCGTTTAAGCGTCAACGCTTTGTTTTCGTCGCCCTCACGCAGAACGACCATAGGAATGCCGCCGTAAAGCATATATTCCGTAAGCCCGTCGTATTTATCGCCTTTATAAACGGACATAAACTCGGCAAAACTGAGCGGCTGCATATGCACTTCGTCGCCGCGCCCCGCGAACTCGGTTATAACGTCTTTCGATAAAAACTTCGCGTTACTGCCGGTTACGTACACGTCCGCGTTATCCATATGCAGATAGCCGTTCAACACCGATTCGAAACAATCCAGAAGTTGAACTTCGTCGAGCAGCAGATAATACGTTTCGTTATCCGTCATTTTGCTTTGAACGTATTCCGTAAACTTGTTCGGATCGACTTTACGTTTTTCCTTTTCGAGAGCGACGATATTTTCGCCTATCTTATTTAAGTCCGCATTGGAGTCGAACGCAAATTTTATAATATGGCTTTCGTCCACGCCTTCGCTCTTCAGATAATCGCAGAAAAGCGTGTTGAGGAGATAGGATTTTCCGCACCTGCGAATGCCAGTTATTACTTTTATAAGTCCGTTCCGCTTCCTTTCTATCAGTCGCTTCAGATATAAATCACGTTTGATTTCCATTGTTTAACCCCTTTCTATAATAGATTTGCGGTGCTTTTCTATAATAGATTTGTGGCGCTTGCGCCGATTTTCTATTCTATTATACCGTTCCGAAGACAAAAAATCAAGTCTTTTTCGGGTATAAATAATTCCGGATCGGAGTTTTGAGTTAATTACAATCGAAATCGGTTCCGCTCCCGAAAATGCCGAGTTAATTAAGATCGAAGTCGGTTCCGCTCCTGAGGTTGCCGAGTTCTTCCGTAGATTCGCTCGACGAAATGGATTTGATACGCAGTTCCGCCAGCCTCCACAAGTCGGTACATTCCGTGGTTATCGTGCATCCGTTTATGACGACGACGACCGTTTTGCCAGAAACGGAATACGTTCCGCTGCCGATATAAGGTGGTTCGTCCGCAAAATCTTCGCCGTAAGCGACGTAAGAGATCGAAGCCGTTCCGTTATCGCCGAAAACGAGGGTGTAACGGAAAGTTCCGCCGTCGTCGCCCATAGACGTGTAAACTTCCGCGACGTAGGTTTTATCGACGAAATCGCTTGCGCCGATACCGCATAAATCCTCGAATTTGCCTGCGTTTTCGCCGCTAAGACGTATGCGGACTCTTCTGAACGAACCCGCCGCGTCGGTAAGGATAAGCCTTGCGGTCTCACTGCTTTCGTCATAAATTTCGTAAGTCCAATCGGACGAACCGAGCGTCGCGCCGCCGAAACCGTCGAGAACGAGAGTCTGCGTTCCGCCGCCGATATCCGCATAAGTTCCGTCGAGCATATCGGAAACGGTAAGACCGCTCTTCTCGTCGCCGAGCGCGGATATTTTGAAGATATATTCTTTTCCGTCGAGAGTGAATTTCAGAAGCGCGCCGACGGAAAGTTCCTTGACCGCTTCGCCGCTTATGGTCGTTATCCCGACCTTGCTCCCGAGAAGGGAAAGCGCGGACGAAACGTAGAACACGTTGCCCTTAGACGTGGAAAGCGAACGGATTATCGTCGTTCCGTCGCCGGCGTACTTAACCGTACCCGCGCAATAATTTTCGGTTATTATAAGCCCGCCGTTCACGCCGTAAAGCGAGAGAATTCCGTCGGAATCGATCTCGCCGGTGAGGACGATGTCGTTATACCCCTCGGCGGTCACGGTTACGTAGAGTTCCGAGCCGTCGGCGTCCGTATAGCCAAGCCCCGTATAGGCAACTCCGCCGTAAACGAACGTCGCTTCGCCGAATGAATTCATCGAGAACGAACTTAAACCGCTGAGCGAATCGCCGTAATTTCTCGCAAAACCCTTGCCGCTTTCGAAAATCTCGTCGAGAATCTGAATAGCGAAGAGTTTCGTCACGATTTTTCCGCTTTCGTTTTTAAGGTTGACCGCCACGTAATAGAATCCCGCTTTTCCGAGATTGTTTGCCACCTTACCAGTATCGACGACGCGCGTCGAACCGACATTGGCCTTCTTCTGATCGTAAGTATATTCGCCGTCCTTGGTGACGATTCTCACGGCGTTAACAATTTCGTCTTTACTCTCGCCCTTGCGGAAAACCGTTCTGCTCATCGTAACGATCGCGCCTTTAGTTATTCCGGCGTTTTCGAACAAAGTCCCTTTTTCGAACTCGTCGCCGAGATCTTCCGCGGTGAGTACGTTGCCGAAACCGTCGACGGAAACGACGCCCTGCGTTTTCGAGAGTTTTTTCCCGACGTCGTAATAATCGAGCGTTATTTTGCTTCCGGAAACCGCGTAGGCGAATCCGTATTGATCGTTGAGTTTGTCCGTAACGCCGATTACTCCCCTGCCGAATCCGTCGAGGAAGATAAACCCGCCATCCGCGCGCTTATACATACCGAAATAATCGTCTTTTTCCGCGACGGAGAAAGTAGCGTTATCGAGATCGAGTTTTAACTTGTAAGAGAACGGCGTGACCGTGATTTTCTCTTCTTCGTCGTCCTTTTCTTTTACGTCGAACGACGTCTTATACTCGATATTTTTCGCGTTGCTCTTTTTGTCGAGAGTCTCGACCTTGATTCCGTATATCGTATACGTATTGTCTTTTACGGACGAGGAAGAATACTTCATTCCTGAAGCGTTCGACGGGTTGAACGAGAACAACGTTCCGTTTGAGGACGAGAGAGAAGACACGTTTCCGCTTCCTATGGTAAGGGTTGCGGAATAACCGTCCACGCTGCCGCTGAAAATGGTGTTCGCAAACGGAGATTCGGAGGCGTTTTTGTCGATTCTGCCGACGCCCCTCGCGATTATAAGAACGGAATAACCGGCGTCGCCGATCGACACGTTCAACGTACTGCCGATCGATTTCGCCGATATGTCCGCGGGGATTTCCGTGAAACCGTATTCGACGGAATAATAATAGTCGTTATTCACGTAAGCGTCGAGTTTGATTTTTATCGCAAACCACTTCGATTCGCCGCTTTCCGCATTTTTGGCCTTATAAAGATATATCGAAGTTAATCCGGAATATTCGCAGGTATAAACGGATTTGCCTTCCGACGAAGAATGAGCCTCTATGAAATCGGTCACGCTCCACACGCCTTTTTTGAAGTAGACGAGCGGCCTTTTCGCGTCGGTGTAAGTCATTCTGAGTTCGTTATAAGGAACGAGAACCGCCACGCCGTCGATAAATACCGCTTTATGCTTGTTCGTTCCGAGCATGAAATCGAAACCGTAATCGGCGTATTCGATTCCCGTGGCGACAACCCCGTGAACTTCCGCCGATACGTTCTCGCCGATGATCATATCGC
>CAVJNC010000152.1:0-4029 GCA_963650905.1 Subdoligranulum sp. APC924/74 | reverse complement strand
TTGCTTTTTTCCGAATAAAATACACTCCGCCGAGGAGAATCGCGGCAATACAAAATGCGAAAATTATTATAAATACCGCGTTCCAACCGAATTCATCGGCAACTTTTCCGAGCCCGTAAGAACTTATCGTGCTGCCTAAATAACAGCACCCGTTTAAGATCCCCGCAAGCGTTCCCGAGAAGAAAAAGTTCCGCATATACATAGGCGCCATTGTCGTTACCACGCTGTTCACAGCCGTCATAAGTAAGGCTATAAGCGCGAAAACGCACAACGGAAGCACAAATCCGCCGAAATCGCCCCATATAATCAGAGGCATAAGCAAAGCCGAAACGGCGAAAAATATCACCGACGTGAAAACAAAATTTTTAACCTTATCGTTAATTTTAGTTGCGACGAACGCCCCGAAAACCGACAGAAACGGCAGCGCGAGAGAAAGGGCTATCGAGCCGCTTTCGCTTAGTTCGTATTTTTCCTTTAAAACAGACGGCATCCAGGTGGAAAGTCCGTCCTTAACGAGGTTGTTTATCACGGCGAATATCCCTAAAAACACAAGCGTTATCATCGCGTTTTTTCTTTCGGCGGAATAATTTTCGTCGGTATGCAAGACCTCGGCATTTGTCGATATTTTACCGTTATTTTCGGGAATTTCGCCGCTTTTGCCGTAAGTTTCTCCGTTCGTAAGTTTTCCGTAAGAGAAAAACCACATAACGCCTATCGTAAAAAGCGCGATCGCTCCGACGAGAAAGGACAAATTGAAGAAATCGACCTTCGTGAAAAGCGCGCCGAGCAGATACGCCAGAAAAGTTCCCGCAGGCGTACTTATACTCATGATAACCACCGCTCTTTTAAGGTTATCGTCGCTTAAACATCTGCTTAAGACGGTGGAAAGCACCGACCATAAAAAAGACAGCGAAAAGCCGTTCAACAGCCATAAATATTTAAGCGCGAAAAACGGCGGCAGAAAGAACACGGACAAGTTGATCCCCGCGGAAAACGCAAGCGAAAAGGTTACGATAAACCTCGCATTATACTTTCTGCAAAGCATTCCGTTTATTATCTGCCCCGCGCCGTAGGCAAAAAAGAACATAGTGGAAACAAGCCCCGCGTCCGCGTGGCTTACTCCGTAGTGTCCCATTATGCCGTTCAGGTTGCAACTGTAACAATATTTGCCTAAGTAACTCGCGGTGTATACGAGCCAACATCCCACAATAAGCAGCATTTGTCTCGTATTATCCAGTTTTGCCGTATTCTTTTCTTTCATATTCCCTGTTTTCCGCCGAAAAACGCCTTCCTGTATCCTTCCGTAACGCGTTCTATCGCGGACATAATTTCCGCGTTTTCTTTCTCTATCGCCTCGGCGACCTTCGCCGCCGTGCCTTTTCTGATCTCTTTGATTTCTGGATAGAAATTATCCGTCAGGAATCTCGCATAGCGGACAAGCCTGAACTCGCCGTAAATTCTGTACTCGTTTCCTATTCTTTCCACGGCGACCGTTTTAAGATTTCTGATCGCTTCTTTAATGTCGCCGACGTTTTTACAGAACGCGTAAGTATAAAACTTGCCGAATAGATCGGAAACCACGCTATGACAATCGGACGCGCCGACTATCGGAATTTTAAGCCCCATAGCGCGCATATCGTTATACATCGCGACCTGCAGATTGACGCCGTTGCCCGTTCTATCGTCGTCATCGACAACCTCGAACGCGTCGAAAACTCCGTTTTTAAGCAAAAATTCAAGCATCGGAGTCTGCATATTGTATTCGCCGTAAGCGTCCCAATAAGGGTGGCAAAGTACGCTCACTCCGCCGTTTTTGCGGATATTTTCCGAAACCCAATAACGGAAAGCGAACTCTTTTTCGTCGATTTCGTCGGGCAATTTAAACTGTTTTTTAAGCTCGGCGGCGTTTTCGGTAACTCTTTCGAAAACTCTGTCGGGATCGGCGTTTATTATCTCGTTTACGCTGCTTGCGGCTCCCATATTTATTATATGAAAATAACCCATGCCTCTGTTATGGACCTCTTCGCCAGGGTAAACCTTAAAATACTTCGCGATTTTGTCCGTCGTTTTCGCCATTTTTGCCGAACCTTCGTATTTATGGTGGTCGGTTATAGCCATATAATCGAACCCCTCTTCATAGTATGCCGAAACGGTTTCAATAGGAGTGAAAAGCCCGTCGGATTCGGTTGTATGCAAATGCGTGTCGCCCTTGAACGGCTGAAGTTCGTAAAGGTCCTTTTTGAGCGAGAAAATCTCGAAAACGACCTTTTTTACGCCCGTATCGACATAAACTCTGTGCCGTTGCTCGCCGCAAGGCGTAAAGCAAAACGTCGCCTTACCGCCCTTCACTTCCACGTTTTCGCCCGCGTATCTTTTATCTTCGTCGATAAAATATTTGTCCGAATGCGGTACGTTATATTTTTCCATGGACTGAACGGCAATATTGACAAGTTGACCGTTTTTCAGTTCGTCGCCGCTGAGAACGAGTTTTGTCTTTTTATCTGCGAGAATAACTCTCGGAAACAATTCAAGCATTTTATTTCCTCTTTTTTCAGATTTCTCTTTTGAAATAGCCGTCGAAATTCACGGGATTTTTTCCCGTCGGTTTTATCTCGCCCGAAAGAACTTTCGCAAGCGCCTTTTGCGATTCCGCCGTATCCGAATACACGTTGATATACTCTTCGAGATAAGGAAAGTCGAACAACTTATACGGATCGCCTAACGACGCAAAAATCATTCTCGGGTGACGGATAATATACGCGCGCCAGAAAGTCATTATGTTATACCAGCCGAGGCGCATCGTTCCGCCGTGATAGTTTTTGGAACTCATATCGCAAAGCACGACGACCATATCGTAATCACCCATGATTTCCTGTACCTTTTTATGCTTCGGATTTATGAGATAATCGACATATACGCCGACTTTTGCAAGTTGTTCCTTAAACGGTGCGTAAGAACTTTCGCTTACTTCCGCATGCCAATAAGGCTCGGCGACTATTACGCCCAGAACCTTATCGCCCTTTTTCAGACCTTTCGGTATGACGTTTTTATAATCTCTTACGACGGTTACGCTTTTGTCCGCTATCAGTTGAGATATTTTCGCAAGATCTTCGCACGAAGCGCCCGGAACCGCAAGTTCGCCATCGAATAATTTCGCCTTTCTCTTTAACTCAATAACGCGTGAAAATGCGTCTATAAGTCGATTATTGGGTATTTCTCCGTTTTTTACGGCGTTAATGACATTATTGATATCGGTTGGTTCGGGAAATAAAATCATATCTCCGCCGGCTTTTAAAAACTCAACGGAAAGCCTTTCGGGAGCGGTTGAAGCGCACGCGCCTATCATACACATTGCGTCCGAAACTATGCAGCCTTCAAACCCGAACTCATTCTTTAAAATATCCGTCATAAGCGTTTTGCTGAGTATGCACGGACAGTTGTTTTCTTCCTTCGGTTGAAGCGCGGGTACCGTGTAATGCCCGACCATAATCGACTCCGCGCCCTTTTCTATCATAGCGCGGTAAACTTTTCCGTAAGTATCGAACCACTCCTCTTTCGACAACGGATTCACTGTCGTGCAAAAATGGCTGTTTCTTTCGTCCGTTCCGGCTCCCGGGAAATGCTTGGTGCCGGTCGTCATAAACCCTTCCGAGCGGATTCCGTCCGCATACGCGCCCGCGATCCTTATAACGGCATCGGGGTCGTCGGAAACCGCTCTTATATTTGTTTCGGGCGAACGAAAATTAAGATTCAGGTCTACAACGGGAGCAAAAGTCCAATGTATGCCGTTTTTACGACATATTCTCGCGGTTATCTTACCCGCTTCGTATATAATTTTTTCGTCATTGCACGCGCCCCACGCCATAGGATACGGCAAAAATCCGCCGCCCTTAACGCCGTTTTCCGGTCCGTTTTCCACGTCTGCGGAAACGATCACGGGAACTTTAGTATACTTGTTAACCATATCGGTGTAAAGTTTTATCTTCTCCGCCGACATGTTCGACACGAAAATTCCGCCCGGTTTTATAC
>CAVJNC010000151.1:0-4033 GCA_963650905.1 Subdoligranulum sp. APC924/74 | reverse complement strand
GATCAACAGATCGCCCTCGTTAAAAAAATCGTTCCCGATTGCAAAAAGATCGGCTTCTTGTACTGCGGCGGCGAAGAAAATTCGCAGAAGCAAATCGAAATAGCAAAGGCGAAATGCGATGAAATGGGCTTGGAAACCAAAGAATTTACCGTTACGGCAACCAGCGACATTCAGACGGTTGTCGAAACGATCGGCAACGATATAGACGTCGTTTATATCCCCACCGATAACCTTCTTGCGGCGAATATGACGCTCGCGTGCAACATTCTCACCCCAAAGGGGATTCCCGTCATCGCCGGAGAAGAGGGAATGTGCGAGGATAACGAGGCTCTTGCCACGCTCAGCATAGACTATAAAAAACTCGGCGTTCAGACTGCGGAAATCGCTATAAAAATCCTTTCCGGAGAGAAGAAACCCGCGGATATTCCTTTTGAATATTACAATCAGTCGGCGACGTTCGTCATAAACGAAAAGAACGCCGTAGAACTTCTTGCCAGAAACCCCGCGCTGAAGATCACGGACGCGGACATAGCGGCTCTCAAAGCGGAATATTCCGAATAATTTAACGGAGAAAAGTCAATGGATATAATGGATATCGCGCGCACTCTGCCCGGCGGACTTGCGCAAGGGCTTATGTGGGCGGTGCTTGCGTTAGGCGTTTACGTGTCGTATAAAATACTCGATTTCGCCGACCTTTCGGTCGACGGATCTCTCGCAACGGGCGGCGCCGTCGCCATAATTTCGATCGAAGCGGGCTTGCCCGCGCTTCTCGCGATGCTTTTCGCGTTTCTCGCGGGGGCTTTGGCGGGCGCGCTCACCGCAACGCTCAACACAAAACTTAAAATACCGCCGATTTTGTCGGGAATTCTCACGATGTCGGCTCTCTATTCGATAAATATGCATATCTTGCGCGAAAAACCGAACGTTTCCGTTCCCTCGTCCGCTTCGACGTATAACGGAATGTTCGCGAAACTGTTTTCGCTCAGCGTAATCGACGATAAAAACGTGCTTACGATCATCTCGTGCATTATAGCGATAGCGGCGATAATCGCGATTATGTACTGGTTTTTCGGCACGGAGATCGGCTCGGCGGTCAGAGCGACAGGTTGCAACGAAAAAATGGCTAAGGCGCAGGGCATAAACACCGATATGACGAAATATATCGCGCTCATGACGAGCAACGGCTTAGCGGCGCTTTCGGGCGCGCTCATATCGCAATACAATTTTTCCGCCGACGTGAACATGGCGACGGGAACGATCGTAATCGGGCTCGCTTCGGTCGTTATCGGCGAACTTATCGTCGGCAACAGATTCTCTTTCTGGGTTAAACTCCTAGGCGTGGTGCTCGGGAGCGTGATTTACAGGTTGATTTTCACAATCGCGGTGGGGCTCGGAATGAACACGAACGACCTCAAACTCATCGCTTCGATAATAATCGTCATAACGCTCTGCGTTCCGGCGATAAAAGAAAAAATCGCGGGGAGAAAGAAAAATGCTCGGACTTAAAAACATTCATCTCACTTTCAATAAAGGCACGGTAAACGAGAAAAAGGCTTTGCAGGGCGTGGACTTAACGCTCAAAGACGGCGATTTCGTCACCGTAATCGGCGGAAACGGAGCGGGCAAATCGACGTTGCTCAACGTTATTTCCGGCGTTTATCCCGCCGACGAGGGCGAAATCGTTCTCGACGGGCAGGATATAACGCGGCTCAGGGAATACAAGCGTTCCGCTTATATCGGCAGAGTTTTTCAGGATCCGCTTCTCGGAACGGCCGCGAATATGAACATAGAAGAAAATCTCGCTCTCGCCGCGCGAAGAGGCAAAAGCCGCGGTTTGAAGTGGGGAATGAAAAAGGGCGAAGCAGAGGAATATAAAGAACTTCTCAAGGGGCTTGAACTCGGTCTGGAAAACAGAACGGGGCAGAAAGTCGGCACGCTTTCGGGCGGACAAAGGCAGGCGTTAACCCTTCTCATGGCGTCCTTGTCGAATCCAAGATTGCTTCTTTTAGACGAGCATACCGCCGCGCTCGATCCGAAAACGGCGAAAAAAGTTCTCGCCCTCACGGACGAGATTATCGGGAAGAGCAAACTCACGGCGATAATGATAACGCACAACATGAACGACGCAATAACTCACGGCAACAGGCTCGTCATGATGAACGCGGGCAGAATTATTTTCGACGTTGACGGCGAAGAAAAGAAAAAACTCACCATAGGCGACCTTCTCGAAAAAGTCGAAACGATAACCGGCGAGGAGATGGCGAGCGACAAACTGATTTTATCGGAATAACGTTTTCAATATTATATTGCGGGCGGCGGCGGAAAAATTTTTCCGCCGCCGCCCGCAATACTTGCAGACATACCGTATAAAATTCGCAAACGGTGGCATAGTAATATAGTCAACAAAACGCGGAACGCGATATTTGGCGGAAGTCATCGGGTTGCGTTTCATAAAGAAAGTTTTGTTGCTTTATATACGCTTTGCCCGATAATTTAAGACAAAAGAATACGCGGCGGACATTTTCGGCTGACTGAAACGAAACGCTCCGCCATGTGGCGGAGCGCGAAGCCGCCGTGTTTTCCGGCGGTTTCTTTTTAAAAATATTTCACTTTTTTATTATTTCGCGAACATACTTAACATATCGGAATAATAAAACCGTAGTAAAATACAAATCGTAAAACGGAACGATAGTTTCGTTTAATGTTTTCGGGAGTAAACGAAAAATGAAAAAGAATATAAACGTTTTCAAAAAAATAATCGTTTGTCTTGTCGCGGTGGCAACGCTTTTCGCGTTCGCTTCCTGTTCGGCCAACTTCTATGCCGGCGGAGAAACCGCGGGATCGTCGGAATCCGAATCGGTGAGTTCGTCGATTACCGACACGAGTATCAAGGGCTTGCCGAGCGACGTTAACTTTACCATAAAATACGTCGAATCGACCGCTATCGAGGCGACTTCCGCAACGGAAGTTCTCGCAAAAATAAGGCCGTCCGTTCTCGAACTCTATTGTATAGTCGGCTCGTCTATGAGCAGCGGCAGCGGCGTCATCGTTTCCTTCACCGACACCGACGCCGACGAAAAGGACGACAAGGCTTTGATTTTAACTTGTCATCACGTTATCGAAAGCGCGTCGAAGATAACCGCGAAATCTATTTACGGAAAGGAATACACCGCCGAACTTATCGGCGCGGATCCCGTTTCGGATATCGCGTTGTTGTGGATGGAATCGAGCGAGGATAACGATTTTGAGGGGCTTTCCGCCGCGGAAATGATGTGCGACAGCGATAAACTTCTCGTCGGAGAGGATGTGTTCGCGATAGGCAACCCGCTCGGATATCTCGGCGGAACGGTTACGACGGGTATCGTAAGCGCGCTTAACCGCGACGTTACCGTCGAAAACAGAAAAATGACGCTCATTCAGACGGACGCGGCGATAAACAGCGGCAACTCCGGCGGCGGACTTTTCGATAAAAACACGGGCGCGCTCATCGGCATAGTCAACGCCGGTTACAAGTCGTCCGCGGCGCAGGGGCTTTCGTTCGCCATTCCCTGCGGAACGGTCAAACCGATAATGGATCAACTTCTCGAAAAGGGTTACGTGGAAGGTAATTACGATTTCGGCGTTACGTTCACGGCGGAAATATTCTATACCGAAAGGTGGTCTAAGCAAACCTACGTCGTGATAGACAGCGTCGATATTTACGGCACGTTCTGTAAGGGCGGAATGGAAGAAGGCGACGTTATTCTCTCCGTAACGATAGGCGACAAATCGATCGACGTAAGCAAATACGACAACGACACGCTTACGGAACTCGAATCCTTCCTGTCGGCCGGAACTTACAACATAGGCGACAAAGTGACCGTCGATTATATGAGATTCAAGAAGTCCACGCTCGGCTATGAAAAAGCGACGGCGGAATTCGAAATCGCTCAGTATATGTACGGGATAATAACCGAATAACAAAATTTAATCGATATTGCGGGCGCGGCGCGGCGAAAAGAAATTTTCGCCGCGCCGCGCGCCGTTTAATGCT
>CAVJNC010000150.1:0-4052 GCA_963650905.1 Subdoligranulum sp. APC924/74 | reverse complement strand
AATTTGCATAAATACAGAGAAGTACCGTTTAGTTTCCTTGATTTTCTGTAATAAACGCAAAAGGACACACCTTGCGAAGTTTTTTATGTTGATTTTTTGAGCAAAAAGCGGTATAATCGAAGAAGCGGCGACTTATAAACTGAATACGATTATCACGACCGTTCCCGCAACGAGAAGAGAAAGACCGAACAAGGACTTTTTACTGAATTTCTCTTTGAGAACGAGAAACGAGAACGCCATAGTCAGAAGTATCGAAAGTTTACCCGCGGAATTCACCGCGATAGGGTTAACGCCGTCCATATTCAAAGCATAATATTCGGAAAGCCACGCAACGCCTGTCGCCGCACCCGACAACGTGAGGAAGAGCCAATCCTTCCACGAGGACGAATCAAGGTCTTTATATTCCTTTCTCGCAAGGACTATCGCGCCCGCAAAAACGAACACGATGACCGTTCTTATGAGAGTGCCGAGGTCGGACGCGATGCCCGACAAGCCGAGTTTGCAGAAGAACGACACAAGACTTGCGAACACGGCGGAAAAAAACGCGTATATCAACCATCCGGACGAAGTTTCGTCGGCGTCGCTTTTCCTGTCGATCATCATAATCGTGCCGCTAAGCATTAAAGCGACGGACAAAGCGAGCATGCAGATCGTCAGAGCGTCGCCGTTGTTCGTCGAGTCGTCGAAGAAGAAAATTACGAACAGAATGCTTGTCAGAACGAAACTCGATTTATCGATAGGCGCAACTTTGTTGATGTTGCCGAGTTTCAACGCTTTGTAATAGCAAAGCCATGAACACCCCGTGCAAAGCCCCGAAAGGAGCAAAAACAGCCAATTCGACGCGGTAAGAGTCCCGATTTGATATATACTGCCCGTAATAAAGCATAAAATCATCGCGCAGACGATAACTATGCCCGTCCGGAAAAACGTCGCGAAATCGGAATTTGCGTTTTTGATGCCGATTTTTGCAAAGATAGTGGTGAGCGACGTTGCCAGCGCGCCGATCAGAGCGAGAATTAACCACAACATAAGTTTAAAAAGTCCTTTCCGGAATTCTTTTATCGTTTGCGGATTCCGCTTTTAATATATCACAATCGGTGCGCGAAAGCAATGTTTTTCGTTGTATTAAAAAAATTTTTTTCGTCGCATTAAAGCAATTTTTCGTTGCTTTTTTCGTTGCTTTTATAAAAAATAAAAATTTGCAGGAGATTTAATATTATGATTTTACACACGGTAATGTGGAAATTCAAAGAAGGCGAGGAAGCGAACGTCGACAAATTTTTGGCGGGGCTTGAAAATTTGCGGGGAATAATACCGCAGATCGTCGAGATGGAACTCGGTAAAAATATCAATCCGAATAACGATTTCGACGCCGTTCTCGTGATGAAATTCAAGTCCTTTGAAGATCTCGAAACTTATAAAAATCATCCGGAACACAAAAAAGTTTCGGCGTTATGCAAGTCGATAAGAACGGCTCGCGAAGCGGTCGACATAGAAATTTGATACGATTTGCAAAGCGGTCGACATAGAAATATGATACGATTTGCAAAGCGGTCGGCGTGGAGATTTAATTTTGTTTAAATTTTATAATCATCCGTTAAAAACCCCTCTATAAGCCGATTATCGGCATAATTACATTTTAATAAAAACGAATTTTTTATTGTAAAGCGCTGCCTTCTCTGATGAGGTTCAATCATCGGAGGAGGTGTTTTTTTTATTGCGTTTTTTCGGATAATAGGCAATATCGATGCCGTTCTTTGTCGCCGACTGTTTTTGCTATGAGTACCGATAAAATCGCTTTCGGCCTTCCGCGGTATTGCATTTTGCGGCTGATCAAGTAAAATTGTATAAAAAAAGGAGCGAAAAAACATGAAGTACAAAGAATGGCTAAATATCTGGCTTGAAAATTACGTTAAGCCGAGCGCGAAAGTAAGAACGATCGAGATTTACGAACGCATTATTCAGAAGCAAATAAGCGGTGCTTTGGGCGAAAAAGATCTGTCCGGCATTACCGCAATGGATATTCAGTTGTTCGTGACGGGGTTGCTTAAAAGCGGTAACCGCGCCACGAAAAAAGGTTTGGCGGCAAGTTCGGTGAACACCGTTATCACCGTGATACAAAGTTCGCTTAAAACCGCGGTAACGCTCGGTTACGTACCCAAAAACGTTGCGGAAGGCATAAAACGCCCGAAGATAAAGAGTAGAGAAATTACATGTTTTACCGTAGCCGAACAAAAGAAAATTGAAGAGGCCGCGCTTTCGGATAAGCGAAGAAAAATGTTCGGCGTCGTTTTGTGCCTTTACACGGGGCTGCGCATAGGCGAATTGCTCGCGCTTACATGGGCGGACGTTGACCTGCAAAAAGGAATAATAACCGTAAACAAAACCTGTCACGACGGGATGACGGAACACGGTTACGGGCGAATTTCGGACGAGCCGAAAACGCAGGCTTCAAAGCGCGTCATTCCCGTTCCGAGGCAACTTCTGCCCGCGATGAGAAAACTCAAAAAAGCCGAAAAAACCGAATACGTGGTGTCTTTTGAAGGGCATCCGCTGACCGTAAGGTCTTACCAGAGAAGTTTTGCTTTAATGCTTGACAAGATAGGAATCGGGCATAAAAATTTTCATTCGTTGCGTCACACGTTTGCGACAAGGGCGTTGGAGTGCGGAATGGACGTAAAAACATTGTCCGAATTACTCGGGCATAAAAGCGCGACGGTAACGCTTAACCGATACGCGCATTCGCTCACCGAGCATAAGCAAAATATGATGAACAGATTAGGCAAATTATTTGAAGGCAAAAAATAAAAAACAAGGCCGAAAAGCCTTGCAAAACCGACGATTTCCGAAATTTTTACTTTTGAAATTCGTACAACTAATACACTATTAGTCGCACGCTTACGGGATAAGTATAGCAGAAATATTTCGGCTTGTCAATGCCGAACGCCCGTTTTTTATATATTTTTCCTTAAAATTTGCTAAAACGCGTTCTTTTTCGTCTTGTCGGGCGGGCGGAAAACCGTATTTTGTTCCACTAATAGTGTATTAGTCGAACAATATCGCAGGCGGAATGTCCGCCCGAAAACCAATTCAATATCGGTAAACCCGCCGAAAGACGGGGACGCAAAGCCATATGGGACTAACGCCGAAAGGTTATGTCAGCCGGTTGCCTTCAAAGAGATTTAACGAAATCTGCTTCTTTTTGATGTCTGACGAAGAACGCGCGAAAAGTGTTTTTTCGTCATATAACGCAACGCCCGTTTGGCTTGAACAAAGCGCGAACGGGCTTTTTATATGGTTTTTATATTGCGTTTTTATTCTGAAAACGCAAAAACCGTTCAAAGGGGCAAAAAATGCGTATGAGCAGAAAAGTGAAAATTATATTGACTCTTGCGTGCGTCGCAATGGCTTTTATCGGTGTAATCGTGTTTCTCGTTCTGTCCGACGGAAACAAACTTCTCGAACATACGACGATTACGTTAAGGGGCGAAACGACGAAAACTCTCGCCGTGGAAATAACCGACTTACACCCGTGCGGCGCGAGCGAATACGAAATCACGCTAAGCGGCGACCGTCCCGAGGAATTTTACATAACCCTCGCCTTCGGGGGAAAATCCGACGGCAAACTGAAAGAGTATATCGACGTGAAAATCGAAACGGATAACGTTACGATAGAAAAATCGCTGAAAGAACTTCTGGACGGAAAAGAAGAGTTGTCGCTCGGGCAGAATTCGACGAACATAAAGATAACTTACGCGATGAGCGAAAGCGCGGGCAATGAAACGCAGGGCGCGGATATAGAATTTTATATCGACCTTACGGCAAAACGAACGGCGGAATGAGATTATGGGGAATAACGCGGGAAAGGAAACAAAAAACACGAAAACGAAATCGATATTGAAAAAGGTTCTGAGCATTGTCGGCAACGTCCTGCTCGGTTTCGTCGTTATGATAGCGGTTTTCGCGCTCGTCGTGAGCATAACGGCGAAAAAGGACGGCGACGGCACGGCTACGATATTCGGCACGCAACTCAGATTCGTGCAGTCGGGTTC
>CAVJNC010000149.1:0-4155 GCA_963650905.1 Subdoligranulum sp. APC924/74 | reverse complement strand
ACGGCAAATTCCGCATATGATTACAAACAAAAAGCCTTTGGAATCTACGCGGCAATTTCGCGCCGTTACTCGTTGCAACTCGTTGACACCATTCGTCAATTTGCCGCAGATAAATTCCGCATGGGGCTACGGTATGAATACGCGGTGTAAAAACAAATAAAACGTTTGAAACCCGCACGACAAACTCGTTGCCGCCGTTGGTTGTTGCCGCTCGTTGCCGTCGTCTACCCATCCGCCGCAAGGCAAATTCCTGCCAAATAACACAATTCGTCGGCATTTTTGCGGATAATCCGTTTGACTTTTCCCAAAACCTATTATATAATTGAAACATAAAAATCATTAATGCATAACAGGAGAAAAATCATATGGCATTTTCTGAATTTCTTGACGGCAGACGCGACGCCGCAAAGGAACTCGTTAAAGAACTCGGCAACAGTTTCTCTTACGTAAGCGTTTTAGGCACGGACGTGAGAGCCTCGCTGTATACCGCCGACTTCAAATCGTCCAACGCGCGCGACGGCGCGGGCGAATGCGGTTTCGCGGTGAGAATGTGGAACGGCAGAGCCTATTTCGAGTATTCGCTCGACGATATCTCGGGCGATATCCGCGAATTGGCAGAAAAAATCGTTAAAGAGGCGCTTCCTTCTGAAACCCTTGCGGATAAAGAGATTAAGCCGAGCGAACCGCTCGACGAACCTCTCGTCGAATCTTTCTGCAGAGAAAACGATTTCGACGATTATTCCGACGAAGAACGCCTCGATTTCTGCAAAAAAGTGAGAGATATGTCAAAAGCGAAGAGCGACAAAGTCGTCAACGCAACCGGATATCTTCAACCGTTCACCGTTTCCAAACTCTTCGTTTCGAAAAACAGGGAACTCGATCAGTATTACGGTTGGGTGAACGCGATGATAATCGCGATTTATAACGACGGAAAAATCGTCCGCGCGAGAGAGGACGCTTATTCGACGAAAATAACCGACGTAATGGCGGAATTGCCGACCAAAATCGACGCGCTTATAGGAAAAGCGGAAAAACTCGCCAAAGCGAAACCGATAAAACCCGGGGTTTACGACGTGATAACCGACAGTTCCATAAGCGGACTCATCGCTCACGAAGCGTTCGGTCACGGCGTGGAAATGGATCAGTTCGTGAAAGACAGAGCGCTCGCCAAGGAATACGTAGGCAAATACGTCGCTTCGCCGATAACCGGCATGCGCGACGGAGCGGCGGCGGTCGTTTCGGCGGCTTCTTTCTTCTTCGACGACGAAGGCGTTCTCGCGGGCGACACGCAGATCATAAAAGACGGAATACTCGTCGCCGGAATGTGCGACAACGTTTCGGCAAGCCAACTCGGCGTTATCCCCACGGGCAACGGCAGAAGGGAGAGTTACAAGAGAAAGGCTTACACGAGAATGACCAACACGTTCTTCGAACCCGGGAAGGATAAACTCGAAGACATGATCGCTTCGGTCAAGCGCGGATATATGCTTTTCGAAACGAACAACGGAATGGAAGATCCGAAAAACTGGCAGATACAATGCACCGCGGAATACGGAATCGAAATAATCGACGGCAAACTCACCGACAATTACGTTTCGCCCGTAGTCATCAGCGGAAGCGTTCCCGAACTTCTGAAGTCTATAACGATGGTGTCGGACGGAAAGGAGATAATCGGAGCGGGAATGTGCGGAAAAGGTTATAAAGAATGGGTGAGGGTTACCGACGGCGGTCCCGCGCTCAAAGTGAGGGCTAAACTTGCATGAATAATCGAATCGAATTGCTTAAAAAACTTCTTGAAGAAAACAAAGACGCGTCCGATTACAAAATCAATCGGACGGGAAAAACGTCGAGCGAATTGTTTTTCGTTCACGGAAACCTCGAAACTTCGCGCGCTACGGACGTTTGCGACACGAACGTGACCGTTTACGTCGACCACGACGGAAAGAAAGGCGAATCGTCTTTCGCCGTTTACGAGTCGATGACGGAAACCGACCTTAAACTCAAAATCGCCGAGGCGGCGGAACGCGCCAAACTCGTTTTCAACGAGCCTTACGAAATTCCTTGCGGCGAAAAAACGGAAAGGGAAGTCCCTTCGAATTTCCGCGATTACGAGCCTAAAGAACTCGCCGCGAAGATAGCCGAAGCCGTTTTCAAAGCCGATCGTTACGAAAACGGCTCGATAAACGCGCTCGAAATCTTCGTCGATAAATACGAAACGACGGTTATAAACAGCAAGGGAACCGACGTTACGGAAGTTAAATATTCCGCTATGGTCGAGGCTATCCCCACCTGGAACGAAAACGGCGAATCCGTCGAACTTTACGAGGCTTATCGCTTCACGGAATTCGACGCGGACGAAATAACCGAGGAAACAGACGAGAAGATGAAAGAAGTACGCGACAGAAAGCACGCCGTGAAACCCGCGGAAAAAATCGAAGCGGACGTCGTTCTGAACGTGAAAGAGGCGGGCGAACTTTTCTCCGAACTCGCCGGCGATCTGACTTACGCCTCCGTTTATTCGCATTATAATCTCCATAAAACCGGCGACGATCTGCAAAACGGCGACGGCGATAAGATCACGCTCGAAATGAAAGGCGCGATGAAAGGCAGCGAATATTCCGCGGCGTTCGACGCGGACGGCGTTACGCTCGCCGACAAAACGATAATCGAAAACGGAAAGGTTACGGGATATTTCGGCGCGAACAGATTCGCTTCATATCTCGGCGAAAAGCCCACCGGCAACCTTCGGTGCGTAAGCGTGGGAAAGGGCAGCCTTACGGATAAAGAACTTGCCGAAAAGCCGTATCTCGAATGCGTTTCGCTCTCCGGCTTGCAACTCGACCTTTATAACGACTATATCGGCGGCGAAATAAGGCTCGCTTATTATCGTCACGACGGAATAACCGAACCGGTCACCGGCATTTCGATGAGCGGAAAACTCTCCGAAGTCCTTGCGGGAATAAGGCTTTCCGACAAGACGAAAGTTCGCGGTTATTACGGCGGACCTTACAAAGTTCTTCTCAAAGGAATGGAAATAATTTAAATGTTAAAAGGGGCGGCGGGCGGATTTTTTTAACGCGATCCCGCTCGGCAGAGGGTGAACATGAAAGAAACTTTCGAATGGATACAGTCCTGGTGCGACTACGCGGATAAAAACGATTTGCCGAGAGTCCTGCTCGTCGGCGACAGTATCGCTCGCGCTTATCAGGAAAAAGTCAGAGAATTGCTCCGCGGAAAATATTACGTGGATTATATCGCGACTTCTTACGCGGTCGATCGGCCGATTTACGTCGATCTCGTAACGTCTTTCGCCAAGGATTCGGATTACGCTCTGATTCATTTCAATCACGGTCTGCACGGATTGCATATGACGGACAAGGTTTACGGCGAGGGCGTAGAAAAATTGCTCGCCGATATCGGCAAAGGCAAAAAAGTTATCTTAGCGACGTCCACGCTCGTCAAGGAAAAGAGCAACGCGAGGATAGATTACCGTCAGACGGGAATAGTTCTCCGCAGAAATCGGGTGACGGAAGAAATCGCCGCGAGAAACGGTTACGCCACGGACGACCTTTACGCCGTGAGCGCGAATATCCCCGACGAATACAGGTGTGAGGACGGAACGCATTACAACGAAAAGGGCAACGCCCGTCTTGCGGAATCGGTCGCGAGGTCGATTCTCGGGTTCGGCGGAAACAAAGGGAAAAACGAGGGCTGAAAAGCCGCGAATTTGCGAAATATTATAAAATCATCTCTTAAAACGCATAAAAAAAGTTGACGGAGAGAATAAAAGATGATATAATCGCTAAGTGATTATCCGTAAAGGTATGCGAATCGGTACGGATATTCGTTTAAAATGCTTTCTTTAAACGGGTTAGGGTCCGTTTTCAGAATATCCAAATCTATAAGGAGGTAAAAAATGCCAACTATCAACCAACTCATCAAGCAAGGCAGAGTAACGGCAAAGGACAAGTGCAAGACTCCTATCATGAGTCATTGCCCGCAGAAAAGAGGCGTTTGCCTTTCGGTAACCACCACTTCTCCCAAAAAGCCTAACTCGGCGCTTCGTAAGATCGCAAGAGTACGTCTTACGAATAAGCAGGAAGGAACGGTTTACATTCCCGGCGAAGGTCACAACCTTCAGGAACACAGTTCCGT
>CAVJNC010000148.1:0-4236 GCA_963650905.1 Subdoligranulum sp. APC924/74 | reverse complement strand
GTTTATAAGCCGCCGCTTCTTCGATTATACCGCTTTTTGCTCAAAAAATCAAATAAAATACTTCATAATTAAAATTCGGGCGGGACGCAAGATTTGCGTCCCGCCCGAATAATGTTTTAGTTTGCAAACTTTTATAGTTTACGCTTGTTTTGTGAATGTTGCATTGTATGGGTTTTCTCCATATGAATCGTCTAAATGAACATCGATACCGCTTGCCGTGACGGTGAATGTATTTCCATCCGAATCAAAAGCGCCAATTGTAGATACGGAATATACACCATCCGATTTTAACGTATAAGTAAACGAATACTCTGTTCCGTTGTTATACGTACCCGTTCCGTCACCTTTAAGAACTATAACATTAGAACCTGCTTTGTAAGTTCCCTGAAGTCCGTCGAGTTCTGCGGCAGTCTCTTTAATATACTCGTTATTGTCTTGATATTGCCCACAGTCACCGGAGAAATCAACCTGAATTCCCTTTTCAGTGACTGTAAAGGTATTTTCACCGTCGTTATAAGACGAGAAATCACTTACGCTATATGTTGTTTCATTTTTACTGTAAGTAAACGAGCACGAATATTCTTTTGTTTTTATTGTTTTTTTATAAGTTCCGCTACCTTTTCCGTCGAGCGTTATAACGATAATAGTATCTTTATCGGTATACTTATAAGTTCCTTCAAGACCGTCACTAGGTTCTTCTGCGGCGGTGTAGGTCACATCAGTATATTCTGTTTTATAATCAATATAGTGGTCATCATCGTATATGGCACACTTATGTTTTACAATAAGGGCAGAGCCGTCCTTGATAACGATATAAGTTGCATCTGCATTTCCTTGTGTAGCCTCAGAGTCAGTATCCTTAGCAGTATACGTCAACTGAGAACCGTTGTAGTTGGCGGTTGCTTTTACGTCGGTACCGTTTACAAGTACGGTTGCTTTGCCGTCCGCAACGATTATTTTAACAACGTCGTCGCCGTTTACGTAATATCCGACAAATTCATCGATATGGCTCTCAAGGGTATACCCGTCGGCAATATAAGTATTTCTCTCACCAACAAGAACCTTTCCGCCATCTTCCAAAGTAAACGTACCGCCACCGACGTAAGGACTTATACCATTGATCACAATAACTCCGTCACCTATAGAATAAGTTCCTACATTTTCGTTCGAAGAATAAAGAACAGTTGCGCCGCCAAAGCCGTCTATAGTAAGTTTATAATACTTATTGGCGGTTAAGAAATATCCGTATTCGCCGACGGCTTCCGCTTTCGCAAACGTGTTTCCTTCGCCGAGCGTTACGCCGTCTACGATTTCGCCGTTATCATTTTTAAGAAGAACTACGCCCGCGCCGTTGATAACGTAAGCATAAGTTTTAACGTCTTCGCCGCTCGTAAGGGTTGCCGTACCGAAACCGTCGAGTTTCAAAGTTCCGAGAGTTTCGCTCGTATACTCGCCTTTTACGTTATCCACTCCGATCATTGTGCCTGCGGCAGTAATCTTATACTGAACAGATTGCAACGCGCAGTGATTAACGTCATATTTTACCGTGATAATTTTGCCGATAGCAATCTCGCCTTCCACGGTCGCGATAATGCAATTGCCGCTTTTTGAATAAACGTATACGTTTTCGTCGCCGACTTTATGAATATAAACGTAGGCGCTCTCCGCAGAACAATCGTAATGCGTAAACTTGTCGATATCGGAACCGCCGACGTAAATCTTCGCGTCCTTTCCGTCTGTGCCAACCTTAATGTTTCCGAGACAGTAGATACCGGTAAGTTTTGTTGCTTTTCCTGACGCGGACGTTTTATATTTAATTACAAGTTCGCTCGCCGTGCCGCTTACGTAGCCGAAGACGATTTTTTCTTCATTATGTTGTACGACACCTTGCTTGCTAATCACAAGGTAATCTTTTTCGCTAAGTATGTAAGTTCCGGCTTTAACGCCGCTTACAAGTTCGGGCTGAACAAGATCGTAAGGTTCATAAACGTCTTCCTCATAATTAGGATCCCAATAATAATCCAATACGGAAACTCCGCCGTCAATCTTCTTGGTCACGGTAAAAATGTGCTTTTCACGCGAGGTGTAATCAGCGTGAGCCGTTAAAACGCCGTTTTCGAATGTAAACGAAGCATCATTCACCCAGCCAAACGAAAGTTTGTCGTTTTCCACGTCGACATAAAGCATTACTTCTTTTTCATTATTAACCCAATAACCGGCATAATCGGCTTCGGTGGCAATAAGAGCAACGAATTCGTCGCCGTCCTTAACGGCAACTTTATCTGCCGCCTTAACGTCCCCGTTATACCAACCTATGAAGTTTTCGCCGTCTTCCAGAGCGGGAGCGGCAGGGATAAGGTCTACGGTCAGTTTGGCAACGCCGTCTTCAATGGGGATATACTTAACGATATCGTTCTCGCCGTCCGCCTTAAAGGTTACGGCATTTTTGGTCTTAACGGCTTTACCGACAAATATAATGCTCTTATCGAACGTTGCTTCTTTGTTAAATTCAACGTTATCCTCAACGCTCATCCAACCGCTGAATTCATAGCGACCGTCCGTTATTTCGGGAACCTGAAGGGCAAAATCATCTTTAACTTTACCGTCCGCGCCAAGTTCGGCTGCATAATGGAGATCGGCATAATAGGCATCCGCTGCCTGATAGCAGAAAACAACGTAATGCTCTTTACCAAAGTCTATATTCAATCCCCACGAACTATCGCTGAGATAATTCAACGTATCGTCCTCGTTAAGGCTTATCGTAATTTTTTCGTAAGGACACTTAACAACGATTGAATTACCCTCTGCGGAAATAACCTTTCCGATTTTAGCATAAGCGCTCGGATCGGAAGAATAACACATATAAACGCCGTCTGCGCCCACTGTTAAGAAGTAATAGGATTCTCCGTAATAATTATCGACAGCAGACCAGTTACCTATAAGAGCCTCGGGAATTTCGACAGGAGTTACAGCAGGAGTTTCGATTATATCGTCGTCTTCTCCCTTAACCGAATAAACCCATGCTTCACCATTCAAATCATAAGCAATTTCTGCTTCTTTTCCGCCGATATAGAAAGAATAAGAACCATCAGAAGACTCGAATTCCGTACCCTGAACGCCGTCGATAAGAACGAACGTGCTGTTGATTACTATTTTAACGCCCGCTTCGGTTTCAAACGCGCCGACAAGAGCGTCTTCGTCAAACTCGACGGGTTTATCGTAAACAAGCGAAATATAAACTATTACGGACTCATCCGCGTTGCAAATATAGTAGTAATTAAGCCAGTAACCCAAAGTGTATACTTCGTCTTCGATCTCGAACGTCAGGCCATCGTCTTCGTCGTAAGCGATATTCGTTGCCGCCACGGCGTCCGCCGCGCCGACTTTAAGCGATACGGTTTCGCCCGTTACGGTGACGACGTAAGCAACGGAGTTGTACGACGCGTCCGTATCCTCGCCTCTCCATTCGCCGATATGCTCGCTTTTTATCGTGCTGAATTTTGCAACGTAAGTTACGCCTGCGGTTACGGCAGCGGCTGCGTCGAATTTCGTTTCGCCGTTGAACCAACCGTAAAACTCATAATCCGATACGGGATCGGCGGGAATATCCGCCGCGGCGACTGTTTCGCCCTCTTTAACTTCCACGCTCGCAACTTCGGTTTCGCCGTTTTTGAACACGACGGTGTAATTAACCGCGGGAGCGACGGAATCGCTTGCCGAGTCCTCGCTCGCGCTTGTAGATTCGCTTACGCTCGCCGAGTCCTCGCTCGCGCTCGTAGATTCGCTTACGGTTTCATCGACAGACGCGCTTATGCTTTCGGACGTGTCCGCCGGAACGCCGCAAGACGCAAGCCCCGTGAACGCGAAAAACGAAAGCACAACGATCAAAATCAATAAAATCGATTTTTTCTTTGCCATAATGTTTCTCCTCTATAAAAATTTTTTAACTCCGCACCGTGAAGCGCGGAGTTTTTACCTTAATTCTTACATATTATACAACTTGAAACGCATAATCGTCAAACATTTTACACGAAATCACTATGATTTTCTATATATTTTTCCTATAAAAACCATAATCATGACTTATAATGCCTGTTTTGATTTATAATTATTCATTTTTAAGTGCATAATATTCAATTTTCGGAGGCCTGCCGCCGAACGGCAACAAGCCGCCGATAAATTTGTTTGTTTTTTTACGCTTTCGTGAGCGACGAACATTCGAGATCGTAAGTTTCG
>CAVJNC010000147.1:0-4264 GCA_963650905.1 Subdoligranulum sp. APC924/74 | reverse complement strand
CCTTCCGCGCGAAACGAATCCGACGATATCGTCGCCGGGGACGGGATTGCAACACCCCGCAAAACGGACGAGAAGTCCGCTCATTCCTTTGATTTTAACGCCGCCGACGTTCTCGGAACTGCGTTTAACCTTACTGTCCGCGATCTTATCCGGAACGGGAGTTTCCTTCTTGTGGAAGTCGATCAGTTTCAGAAGAACGCTGTTCACGGTTATCGCGTTGCAACCGACCGCCGCGTACATTTCCTCGGGCGTAGAAACGGAAAGTTTCTGACTGAGCCTTTCGAAACTGACGGGATTTAAAAGATCGCCGAAATTATAGCCGCGGTTTTTCGCCTCGTTTTCGAGCATCGTTTTGCCGAGCCTTTCGTTGTCGACCTGCATCGCCTTTTTATAAAAGGCTTTTATTTTCGCTTTCGCGCCCGACGATTTGGCTATTCTGAGCCAGTCCCACGACGGACCTTTGGAGAGTTTCGAAGTGATTATTTCGACGACGTCGCCGACCTGAAGTGTGGTGTTTAAGGGTACCATTTTGCCGTTGACCTTAGCCCCGACGCACTTGTTTCCTACTTCCGTATGGATTTTATAAGCGTAATCGATCGGCGTGGCGTCCCTGACAAGACTGATAACCTCGCCCTTCGGCGTGAACACGAGAACTTCGTTGTTATAAAGGTCGCCCTTGATGCTTTCGAGAAATTCCGTGGAGTTGTTCAGACCGCCCTGCCACTCCATGACTTCCCTTATCCAACTGAGACGTTTATCGAACGCGTCCGTATTTTCCTTGTTTTCCTTATACTTCCAGTGCGCGGCGATACCGAATTCCGCCGTGCGGTTCATCTCTTTGGTTCGGATCTGAATTTCGAAAATTTTACCTATGTTCGTCACGACCGTGGTGTGCAAACTTTGGTACATATTTTCTTTCGGCGTGGCGATATAATCCTTTATTCTGCCGGGGATCGGCTTCCACTCCTGATGAATTTTCCCGAAGAGTTCGTAGCACTGATCGACCGTGTCGACGATTATCCTCACCGCCGTGAGGTCGTAAATCTGATCGAGGGTTTTGTTCTGGCGTTTCATCTTTTTATAGATACTGTAAAAGTGCTTCGTTCTGCCGAACACTTCGCCCTCGATATTCGATTCTTTCAGTATTTTCTTAATCTCGTTCACGACGAAATTGACGAATTCTTTTCTCTCGCTTATCTGACTGTTGATGTTGACCGCGAGATATTCGTAGGCTTCGGGATCGAGATATTTAAGGCAGAGATCCTCGAGTTCGCATTTGATTTGCGAAATACCGAGCCTGCCGGCGATGGGCGCGTAAATATCCAGCGTTTCGCGCGCCATTCTCAGTTGACGTTCTTTGGAAAGGAAATTGAGCGAACGCATATTATGCAATCTGTCCGCGAGTTTTATGATGATGACTCTTATGTCCTTCGCCATCGAAACGAAAATCTTTTTGAAGTTTTCCGCCTGCTCTTCCTCGTGCGATTTGAATTCGATTTTGTCGAGTTTGGTAACGCCCTCGACGAGTTCGAGAATTTCGTCGCCGAACTCTTCCTTTATGTCGCCTTCCGAAACGGGCGTATCTTCGATCACGTCATGCAAAAAAGCCGCGGCAACGGTATAATAATCCATTCCGAGGTCGACAAGGATCTGCGCGACCGCCACGGGGTGAGTGAAATACTCTTCGCCCGAAGCGCGCTTTTGTCCTTCGTGGGCTTTCTGCGCGAACAGAAACGCCTTTTTCAGAACTTCGCGTTCGTTTGCGGAATAACCGCCTTTTTCAATGCTTTCAATAATTTCTTCGTACATAGTTCCGACGTGTGTATCGCCGTTTTCCTTAGCCGCGGGCGATTGCAACCTTTTGCGGCGTAACGACGATTTTTTTATTATTTCAGATAGTTTTTAACCCTTTTCAGTATCACCGACGAATTTATGTCGCATTTTTTTCCGCCGGCAATAATATATTTCCCGTTTTTACGGACAAGCAACCCCAACTCTTCGAAAACGCTCACCGCGAGCGCGAGTTGCTTTATGTTCTTTTCGCCGCATTTTTCGCAGGCTTCCTCTTCGTCCGCAAATCCGCCCGCGATTTTTTTGATTTCGAGATAAGAGCCGAGAAGGGCGTCCCTGTCCGTTTTCACCCCTTCCGCGTCGAACCCGTTCAGTTCGGTGTTGACGTATGCTTTTATGCCGATAATCGGCATATAGAGGGGTTTATCGAGAAATACGACGCGTTCGTACTCGTTGAAATCGACTGTCGAAATCCCGTAACAAAGGACGTTTAAATTCCCCTTGCAGGTCTTTTTCAGAAAATCGCGTTCGAACGATTCGAGCCGCTTATATTTTTTAAGCGAATCCGGATTGTTGACGACGAAAATCGTTCCGTAAATTTCTTTCGTCGCTTCGTCTATGAATTCCTGCGCCTTAGCCGTATCGATTTTTTCATAATCGTCGCGCTCCTCGGCGTCCGTCAGTTGGTTCCGGTAAAGAGGCAGTTTAACGTCCTCGTCGTCGATGACCGTCGTTACGGACTTGACTATTCCTTTGAGCGTTTCCCTGTCGTTAAATGTAGATAACCGCGGTTCGAAAACGACCGTTTTTTCGCTTGCGGAATTCAAAAGCGCGAGCGAATCGTAACCGTTGAAATATAAAAGGTCGATAAATGGCGTGGAAAACGAAACGTGCGGCGAGCCGTATTTTAGCGGCGCGGCGTTCGCTTCCGCAACGTTCAGGGCGAAAACGGGCCTCCTGTTATCCACCCCGCAAGGCTCTAAAAGTTCGAGTTCGCGGGCGAGGCTCACGCTGAACTTCCCCGTGACGAATCCGTCCGCCTCGATATCCTTGACGAAAGCGGTTTCGTCGTAATTTTCCGCGACGTATTCGTTGATTTTCTTCTCGAAAACGTCGATATTTTCCTTTTTTATCGTAACGCCTGCCGCCTGAGCGTGTCCGCCGAACGATTCTAAAACGTCCTGAACGGCCGTGAGCGACCTGAAAATATTAATATCGCCGAGCGAACGCGCGCTGCCGTGCAAAACGCCGTCTTTTTCGGTGAAAAGTATGACGGGCTTCGAGTATTCCTCCATCAGTTTTGCCGCAACGATGCCTATGATTCCCGATTTCCAATTCTCGTCGTAAAGAACGATAACGCGCGACAAAGGCGATTTGGATTTTAATTTCTCCTTCGCGGATTTATAAAGAACGTCGCATTCGGTCTGCCGCGCCGCGTTGTAGGAATTGAGTTTTTCGGCGAGTATTTTAATCTCGAAATTATCGTCCGAAGTGAACGCGACGAGCGCGGAATAAGCGTCGCCCATTCTGCCGGCGGCGTTCACCCTCGGAGCGACCGCGTAAGCCAACGAAGACGCGCCGAGATCTTTCGCTCCGCCCGATTCGGTTATCGCCCTGATAATCTTCGAGCATCTGCCGCTTTTTATCAGTTTCAGACCTTCGCTCACGAGAATTCTGTTCTCGTCCGCGAGCGGCATACTGTCCGCAATCGTTGCGACGGCGACGAGGTCGAGGAACTTATCCGCCTCTTCGCCGACGAGCGCGCGGATTACCTTATACGCAACTCCCGCGCCGCATAGTCCGTCGAAAGGATATCCGTCGCCGAGTTTGCAATTTATAACGTTACAATCGGGAATTTTATCGGGAATTTCGTGGTGGTCGGTAACGATTACGTCCACGCCGAGATCTTTCAACTCCTCCACTTCCGCGCAGGCGGAAATTCCGCAGTCGACCGTTATGATAAGGTCGGGGCAATATTCTTCGAGTACCCTTTCAAGCACACCCTCCGTAAGTCCGTAGCCGTTTTCTCTTTCCGGCACGACCGCATAAGCGTTTATCCCGAAAAGTTTCAGACCTCTGTACATAATCGCCGTAGCCGTTATTCCGTCGGCGTCGTAATCTCCGTAAATAACGACGGTTTCGTCATTTTCCTTTGCGGCTTTTATGCGTTCCGTAACGGCTTCCATCGCGCCGAACAGAAAGGGATCGTGAAGATATTTTTTATCCGGCCTGATAAATTTTTCGGCTTCTTCGGCGGATTTTATTCCGCGCGTTGCCAGAAGTTTGGCAAAAGCCGTCGAAACGCCGCATCGCCCCGATATTTCTCTTATTAAGTTTTCCGAGCCTTGCGGCGGTGTTTTTATTTTTATCATTCCTTCGGATTTATCGTTGCTTCAAATGCAAAAACGGGCGGAAAAATTCCGCCCGAAAATGTTTTTATTAATTCTAACCTTCCGCTTCGACGGTTTCGGTC
>CAVJNC010000146.1:0-4308 GCA_963650905.1 Subdoligranulum sp. APC924/74 | reverse complement strand
ATTGATAATATGTGCCGCGCTTTGCGATAAGTTGTTCGTGATTGCCTTCTTCAATAATTCTACCGTGATCAAGAACAAGAATTTTATCCGCATTCTGTACGGTGGAAAGACGGTGGGCTATAACAAAAACCGTTCTGACTTTCATTATTTCGTCCGTGCCTTTCTGCACTAGTTTTTCCGTTCTTGTGTCGATTGACGAAGTTGCTTCGTCCAGAATAAGTAACGGAGTATCGGCAATAGCGGCACGAGCAATGGAAAGAAGTTGGCGTTGCCCCTGCGAAAGATTTGCGCCGTCGCTTGTCAGCATCGTGTTGAATCCGTCGGGTAATTTCATAATAAAATCATAAGCGTTTGCCGTTTTTGCGGCGGCGACGATTTCTTCTTCGGTCGCGTCAAGTTTCCCGTAACGGATATTATCGGCAACAGTTCCCGTAAACAAATTGGTTTCCTGCAATACGACGGTGAGAGAATTACGAAGGTCGGCTTTTTTGATTTTGTTGATATTGATTCCGTCGTAACGGATTTTTCCGTCCGCTATATCGTAAAAGCGATTGATAAGGTTTGTTATGGTGGTTTTTCCTGCGCCTGTTGCACCGACAAACGCCATTTTTTGCCCCGCCGCGGCATTTATTGAAATATCGTGAAGGACGATATGATTTTCTTCGTAACCGAAATCGACGTGATCGAGCACTATATTGCCTTTCAGTTCCGTAAGAGTCGTAGTTCCGTCGTGGTGCGGGTGTTTCCACGCCCAAAGATTTGTTTTTTCTTTGCATTCGCAAAGTTCGCCGTTTTCGTTATATTTTGCATTTACAAGCGTAACGTATCCGTCGTCGTCTTCCGGTTTTTCGTCTATCAAAGCAAAAACTCTGTCTGCTCCCGCAAAAGCCATAGCGCACATAGACGTTTGTTGCGATACCTGAGCAATGGATTGTCCGAACTGCCGCGACATTTGCAAAAACGAAACGATAACAGCCGCACTCATTGCGGAAACACCTGTCAGCGATACGTTTTTGAACCCTGCGACAAGGCAAAAAATTCCACCGATAAAAGCGAGAAGAACGTACATATAATTGCCTATACTGCCAAGACACGGCATAATGATATTGCCATATTCGTTGGCTTTTGCAGAATCATTTTTCACGATGTCGTTAATTTTTCTGAAATCTTCAATGGAACGTTGTTCGTGGGTAAAAACTTTTACAACTTTTTCTCCGCCGATAATTTCCTCTATAAATCCTTCGATTTTTGCCGTGGAATGCTGTTGCGCCACGAAGTTTTTTGCCGATTTTCCGCCGACGTTCTTTATAACCGTAAGCATAACGGCAGCGCACGCGTAAACGATAATCGTAAGCCATACCGAGAAATACAGCATAGCCACGGTTAATATAACGAGCGTAAATACGGTATTTATAATCTGAATCATGCTTTGCGAAATAAATTGCCTTATTGCGTCTATGTCGTTAGTGTAATAAGACATAATATTGCCGTGCTTGTGACTGTCAAAATATTTAACGGGAAGTTGCTCCATTTTCGCAAACATGTCTTTGCGAAGCCGATTAAGCGTTGTTTGCCCCGTTTTTGCTACTATAAACGAATAGCATGTCGCGGCAAGAACGCCGAGCCCGTATACGACGACCATTGAAACGACAAGCGCGGCAAACGTTCCCGATACGCTTGCAAACCCGTTTGAAAGGGCGGGCGTTATAACATTGTTTATGAGAAAGAACAGAAACACGCCGGACGCCGAAGACGCTATCGCGGATAATAAAAGACATATCGTTACGATTATCATTGCCGCTTTGTTGTGCGAAAAAACGTATTTAAGAAGCCGTTTCATGCTTGACGATTTTTTATTGTTTATTGCCGCATTATTCATTATCGTTACCTCCCGTTTTATTCTGAGTTTCATAAATATCTTTATAAATTGCGTTTGATTTCAAAAGTTCTTCGTGCGAGCCTATGCCGTTAATCCTTCCGTTATCCAAAACGACTATTTTATCGGCGTCCCGAATGGACGAAATGCGTTGCGCGATTATTATTTTAGTAGTTTCGGGCATTGTTTCTTTTAATCCCTTACGAATAAGCGCGTCGGTTTTGGTATCGACTGCACTCGTGGAGTCGTCGAGTATTAAAATCTTCGGCTTGCGAAGAAGAGCGCGGGCGATGCAAAGACGCTGTTTTTGTCCGCCCGAGAGATTTGTTCCGCCTTCTTCAAGATAAGTTTTATATCCTTCGGGAAAAGAGCGGATATATTCGTCCGCCTGCGAAATCTCGCACGCCTTTTTCATTTCTTCTTCCGTCGCGTTTTCGTCGCCCCATTTAAGGTTTTCTTCTATCGTTCCCGAAAACAATACGTTTTTTTGCAGAACGACCGCAACGTTTTGTCTGAGCGAGTCAAGATTGTATTTTTTTACGTTTACGCCACCGACTTTTACTTCGCCTTCCGTAACGTCGTAAAGCCGTGAAATCAGATTGATAAGCGAAGTTTTGCTTGAACCCGTTCCTCCCAAAATGCCGACCGTTTCGCCCGATTTAATGTGAAAATCAATATTACTCAAAACGGCTTTTTCGGCTTTATCGGAATATTTGAAGGTTACGTTATCGAAATCGACAGAACCGTCCGCAACCGTAGTCAAAGCGTTATCGGGATTTGTAAGCGTGCTTTTTTCCTCCATAACTTCTGCGATACGTTTTGCGGACGCAACGGACATTGTTATCATAATCAATATCATTGCAAACATCATAAGAGAAGAAAGGATATTGATTCCGTAAGTTATAAGCGAAGAAAGATCACCGGTCGTAAGCGTTCCCCATCCGAGTTTACCTGTGATGACGTATGCGCCGAGTACAGAAATAATAACATAGCAGGCATACATAAAAAAGTTCATCGACGGCGTAAGCCATGCAACTATTTTTTCGGCGTGAACGAAATCATTCGTTACATCATCTGCGGCTTTTTCAAATTTTTTGTTTTCATAATCTTCTCTGACGTAAGTCTTTACAACGCGAATACCTTTTACGTTTTCGTGTACGGAATTGTTAAGCGCGTCATAGCGTTTGAACACGCGGGAAAACGTAGGCGTTGCTTTGCTGATAATAAGAACGATAATACCGCCTAAAATCGGCACGCACACAAGAAAAATCCACGCAAGAGAAGGACTGATAATGAAAGCCATAATGATAGAAAATATCATCATAAGCGGCACTCGCACGGCAATACGAATTATCATACTGAAAGCGTTCTGAATGTTCGTTATATCCGTAGTCATACGAGTAACCAGTGAAGACGCGGAAAATTTATCTATATTTGCAAAAGAATATCCTTGCACTTTAACAAACATATCCTCGCGCAAATTTGCGGCAAAACCCGCACCCGCTCTTGCGGCACACTTTCCCGAAATAATACCAAACACAAGTGCGCAAGACGCGAGTATAACTAAAATTCCACCGTAAATTAAAAGACTATTCCAATCGACGCCGGTGTTGTCGATAAGTTTTGCCATTATAAACGGCAACGAACATTCGCAAACCACTTCCAAAGCAACAAATAAAATACTTAAAAAAGTATTTTTCTTGTTTTCCCGAAGTGATTTCATAAGAAGTTTAATCGTTTTCATTTTAACCTCCACAATGAAAATTGCAATAGTTTCTCAAAGAAACAAAGTTTGACATCGAACTATTTACTGAATTTTTTCGTCGTCCCCGAAGAAACGACGATGGATTACTTGTTTTGAATATTTGATTTTATGGTGTCGATACAGTAGAGAAAAGTCTGAATTTGTTCGTCGGTAAGCCCTTTTACAAGCGATTCGTCGTGAGCGTAAATGAATTTGTCAAACTTTTCGACCAGATTTTTTCCTTTTTCGGTAAAGGTGATTTTTTTATACCTTGCGTCCGACACGCCGCTACGTTCAATCAGCCCTTTTTGTTGCATTGTAGTCAGAACTTTAGAACAAGTAGATTTCGTCACGGATAAAACCTTTTCCAAATCGCATTGAAAAACGTCTTTCTCTTCGTTTTCCATAAGATATTTCAGAATAAATAAATTCGGTCCCGATACCAAATCTTCTCCCAAAGTAGAGGTAAACCCGTCGAGTTGTCTTGATATTAA
The DNA here is from genome assembly GCA_963650905.1 of Subdoligranulum sp. APC924/74. Classification (GTDB taxonomy): domain Bacteria; phylum Bacillota; class Clostridia; order Christensenellales; family Borkfalkiaceae; genus UBA10281. Next base: position 194 of record CAVJNC010000146.1, on the reverse strand, counting down.
ATTCTGCAAACCGCGTATTTCTGCTCCAATAAGTCTTTTCATATCGCACCTCTTAATAAATTCGCCGTCAAACTGTTTGACATAAAACTATTATACTCGAAATTTTACGTTTGGCAAGCCTTTTTAGCAGGTATTCGATGGTGTTCATAAAAAATTTTTGTTTCGTTTCAAAGTAAAAGAGAAAAGGCATATTG
>CAVJNC010000145.1:0-4329 GCA_963650905.1 Subdoligranulum sp. APC924/74 | reverse complement strand
CGCCGCGCAACTTGCGACGTTTATTATTTTTCCGCCGCTTTTCATATGCGGAAGAGTTGCGTCCGTCATCGCGACGACGGCTTTCACGTTGAGGTCGATCATATTCTGATTTACTTCGGGCGGAATGTTTTCGTAATGATTGAATTTTCCGTAGCCCGAACAGTTCACGAGCATTTTAACGTTCGCTTCTTCCGCCTCGAGCATTCCTTTATATATCTTGACGTTCGAAACGTCGGATAGGTCGAGAGCGATCGGCTTTACGGGAGTTTTCAAAATATTGCCGAGTTCTTCGAGCCGTTCTTTTCTGCGCGCGATAACCCACATTTCGTCCGCGCTTATTTTTTTGTCGATAAGTTCGGCGAATTCTTTGCCGATGCCGCTGCTTGCGCCCGTGATTACTATAACTTTTTTCATTTTATTATCCTCTTATATATTTAAACTCCGCCGGTTTTAAACGTTTTCGATTTCGCCGTCGTGGCGAATCTTAACGTGTCGGTCGGTTTTTCCGTTCCAACAGAGTACGGCGAGCGTTATTCCGTCGTTTTTGAAAAATCCGCGCAGGTTTTCCGAGATTTTTTCGTTTCCGCCGCAGTACCACGCGAGCAGTTCGTTTAAAGACGAAAAATCCGAGCCGGCAACCGTTCTCGAGCCGCCGAACAACCTTTTCCCGCCGAGGAAAAATTCCGCCGCGCAAAGTTCGTTTTTCAAAAATTTCTCCGCGTGGGCGATAAGTCCGTCGAGGTCGGAAGCGGCGAATCTCGCCGTCTGATATGTGAATTCCATAACGTTTTCTTCGCTTCCGAAGGTTATTGCCATATTGTTATCCGAATAAGGGTTTTTTATTCCTATGAATTTCACGCCGCGGTATTCGTAAATTCCCGCGCCGTATTTTTTCAGTTTGTTTTCAACGTAGTCTATATTGTCCATAATTATATTTTAGCACATCGCGAAAGAAAAGTAAAACGAACGAGAAAAATATTTTGCAAACAAAGTTATATAAAACGCTTGACAAATTACAAAACAAGAGTTACAATATTGTCGAAAATAAACGCAAAGGACGAATACGGATGGAAAAATCGATGTACAGCGTGATTTTAAGAGACGACCTTGTCGAAGAACTCGACAGACTCGCTTTCAAAAACGGAGTGAGCCGCTCGGTGATGCTCAACAAAATTCTTTCGGAGTATCTCGACGTGGAAACGCCGGAAGCGCAGATTGAGAGAATGCTTCTTAAAATGGAGCAGTTTATCGGCGCGGTGAGCGGTCTGAGGTTCGTCAACAACGCGTCGCTTGCGATGGCGCAGGTGCAAAGCGCGCTGCATTACAGATATAATCCCACGCTTCGTTATCAGGTGGAGTTGTTTCCCGCGGGCGACCTCGGGCAACTTAAAATTTCGCTCCGTTCGCAAAGCAAAGAACTTTTCCGCGCGATGGAAGGGTTTTACGCGTTGTTTATTTCTCTCGAAAAGAAATATATCGGCGAGCGCGCGTATTTTTATCAGGACGGAAGATTCGTGAGAGTGTTCGTCCGTCCCGAGAACGCGGGCGCGGAAGAACTCGGCGAGGCTATAGGCGAATTCGTGGAAGAATTCGACGAATATCTCAACCTTTATCTTTCTTATGACGAAACGGAAGCCGCGGCTGCCGTGGAAAATGCGTTTGTCAAAAAATTAAAAACAAAGAAGGTGATATTATGAATATGCAGAACTTAACTCAAAAATCTGCCGAAGCGATCAACGAGGCGGTGAATATCGCCAAGGAATACGGCTCGGCGGAGGTTTCCGAAGAGCATGTTCTTTCGGCTCTTTTGAACGACGCCGACGGATTGATTCCTCAGATTTTCAAGCGGATGAATATTTCCGTTGAGGGATTGAAAAACGACGTTAATCAACTTATAGGCGGGCTTAACAGGTCATCCAACGCGGGCGAAACCCTTTCGGCGAACCTTTCGGACGCGTTTGCCGTCGCCGAGAGAAAGGCGAAAGAAATGCGCGACGATTTCGTTTCGGTCGAACATATTCTTTACGGTATTATAGAAAAGCCGTCCGACGGACTTAAATCTCTTTTCCGCAGTTACGGGATAGCCGCGAACGATTATCTTAAAGTTCTCGCGGAAGTGAGAGGCAGTTCGAGGGTGACGAGCGACAACCCCGAGGAAACTTACGACGTGCTTAACAAATACGGCTCCGAACTCGTGGAAAAAGCGCGCAGCGGAAAACTCGATCCCGTTATCGGCAGGGACGACGAAATAAGAAACGTAATCCGTATTCTTTCGAGAAAAACGAAGAACAACCCCGTGCTTATCGGCGAGGCGGGCGTCGGCAAAACGGCGATCGCCGAGGGGCTTGCGATAAGAATAATGAAAGGCGACGTGCCGGAAAATCTTAAGGACAGGAAACTGTTCTCGCTGGATATCGGCGCGCTTATCGCCGGCGCGAAATTCCGCGGCGAGTTCGAGGAAAGGCTCAAAGCCGTTCTCAACGAAGTGAGGAAGAGCGAAGGCAAAATCATCTTGTTCATCGACGAACTTCACACGATAGTCGGCGCGGGTAAAACCGACGGCGCGATGGACGCGGGCAACCTCTTAAAGCCTATGCTCGCGAGGGGCGAACTGCATTGCATCGGCGCGACCACGCTCGACGAATACAGAAAATACATCGAAAAAGATCCTGCGTTGGAGCGTCGTTTCCAGCCGGTTATGGTCAACGAGCCGACGGTCGAAGATACGATCGCCATACTGAGAGGTCTTAAGGAAAGATACGAAGTTTTCCACGGCGTTAAAATTCAGGACAACGCGCTCGTTTCGGCGGCGGTTTTGTCCAACAGATACATCACGGACAGATTTTTGCCCGATAAGGCGATCGACCTCATCGACGAGGCGTGCGCGATGATAAAAACCGAAATGAATTCGATGCCGTCCGAAATGGAGGACGTTTCGAGAAAGATAATGAAACTCGAAATCGAGGAGACTTCGCTCAAAAAGGAAACGGACGAACTCTCTAAGAAGCGTCTTTCGGACATAAGAGAGGAATTGGCGGCGCTCAGAGAAAAATATTCCGCGATGAACGCCAAACTTATCAACGAAAAGGCGAACATCAACAAGGTGCAGAAACTCAGAGAGGAGATAGAATCGCTCGGCGCGGAGATAGACAGAGCCGAAAGGTCATACGACCTTAACAAAGCGGCGGAACTTCGTTACGGCAAACTTCCCGAACTTAAAAAGGAACTCGCCGAAGCGGAAAGCAAAACCCGCGGCGACGAAAACGACCTTCTGCACGACAAAGTCACCGAAGAGGACGTCGCGAAAATCATATGCAGATGGACGGGCATACCCGTCGCGAAACTTATGGAAGGCGAGCGCGAAAAACTTTTAAGGCTCGAGGATATTCTTCACGAAAGGGTTATCGGGCAGGACGAAGCGGTGAGAAGCGTGGCGGAAGCGATTCTTCGTTCGAGAGCGGGAATTTCCGACGTTAATCGACCTATAGGCTCGTTTTTGTTCCTCGGTCCTACGGGCGTGGGCAAGACGGAACTCGCAAAAACTCTTGCTAAGGCTCTCTTCGACGACGAGAAGAACATGATCAGAATCGATATGAGCGAATATATGGAAAAGTTTTCGGTTTCAAGGCTTATCGGCGCTCCCCCGGGATACGTCGGATTCGAGGACGGCGGGCAACTTACCGAGGCGGTGAGAAGAAAACCTTACTCCGTGGTTTTGTTCGACGAAATCGAAAAGGCTCATCCGGACGTTTTCAACATCCTGCTGCAGGTGCTTGACGACGGCAGAATCACCGATTCGCAAGGCAGAACGGTGGATTTCAAAAACACCGTCATCATCCTCACGTCCAACCTCGGCTCGTCGATTATCCTCGACGGTATAAACGACAAAGGCGAGATAACTGAAGAGGCGAAAAACGAGGTGAACGCGCTTCTGAAAAAGTCGTTCCGCCCCGAGTTTCTGAACAGGCTCGACGAGATAGTGTTCTATAAGCCGCTTACGAGAGAAGAAATAGGCAAAATCATCGATTTGTTCCTCAAAGGGCTTTCGGACAGACTTGCGGAAAAGAATATTTCGCTCATCGTTACCGAAGCGGCGAAGGACTATATCGTGAAGAACGGTTACGATCCCGTTTACGGCGCGAGACCTCTGAAGAGATTTATTTCGCACACGGTGGAAACGCTCATCGCGAAAAAGATTATCGCGGGATTCTTCGAACCGCGCGACACGGCGATCGTCGATTACGACGGCGAAGAACTTACCGTTTACAAGCAGAAATGATTTACCCGTAATTACAAACGGAAATAAGTTGCTCATTATTTGTTTTATTC
>CAVJNC010000144.1:0-4463 GCA_963650905.1 Subdoligranulum sp. APC924/74 | reverse complement strand
AGAAAAAGACACACGCGATGGAGTTTTATACGCTCCTTTTGCGTGTGTCTTGATGGTGCGGTCGACAGGACTTGAACCTGCACGAGAAAGCCTCATAAGATCCTTAGTCTTATGCGTCTGCCAATTCCGCCACGACCGCATAAATACCAATCAAGCCGCAAAGCCTTGCAACTCAACCGATATTGCTCAGTTATAATACTATTTTTTTAGAATATTGTCAAACGTTTTTAAGCGGTTTTTCAAAAAAAATCACGAGATTTTTTTGTGAGTTTTCAAAAAGGGTTTTTGCAACGTTTTATTGTGAAAACTCGCGTGAATATCCGCTTGAATTAATATGGATATCCGTTTGAATTAATATGAATATCCGCTTATTTTACACCGTAAATCGTTCTTTTCGCTTCCTTTAAAGAGTTTTCCGCCTCGGGCGACATCTGCCCCGAAATCTTCCTGTAATCGTGGTGAAGACAGAATTCGTCTATCGCGCTTTCGAGCGAATCGAGTTTCTTTCTCATCGCGTTATACAGAGCCTCGAGATATTCGCTCTGCTTGTTTCCCGCTTCGGCGGAACAACGGATAAGGTCGGCGTAATGCCCGAGACAAAAGCCGTTTCCGTTTTCTATCCGCGCCTTAAAACCCGGGTCGTCCTTGTAAACGTGAGAAATGGTTTTATAATACCTTTCCATAGTGTCGTCGAGATATTTGCATACGACGCACGTTTTGCCCGCTTCGAGAATTTTTTCGGCTTGTTTTTTCGCGTTTTTCGGTTGCGGTTTATAAACGAGTTTGTCCGTCTTTTTCTTAAGTCTCGTTGAAATCTGCAACGCCAGGCCGAGTTTCGAGGGGAGAGAGTAGAGTTTGTCGAAGTGTCCGGCGCAAAAGCCGAGTTCGTTCACTTCCTTTCTCGTCGAATCTTCCATAACGCCCTCGCCGAGATATTGCTCGGTGAGCCTTTGGTCGATAACGCTTTTTATCCTGCAAAGAGGACAGATTTTTCCATCGTCGAAATGTTCGTAAATAAGCATCGTGCCTATGTGATAGCCCATAATTCCTCCTTAGTCCGGTCTGCCGGTAAGATGCCCTTCGGGGTTAAGTCCGTCGAATCCCGTTTGCCTTAACGCCTCGTAGAGCGTCAGCGCGACCGAGTTCGAAAGATTAAGGCTTCTCAGGTTCTGCCACATAGGGATTCTCAGCGTATTTTCGTAATGTTCTTTCAGAAGCGGTTCGGGCAGACCGTGCGATTCCTTGCCGAAAACGAGAAAATCTCCGTCTTTGAATTTCACGTCCGAATAAACTTTCGCGCCCTTGGTGGAGAGAAAGTAAAAATTTGCCGCCGAGGCGTATTTTTCGTATAATTCGCCGAAGTTTTCATAATATCTCACGTCGAGGTACTGCCAATAATCGAGCCCCGCGCGTTTAAGCGTTCTGTCTGAAATTTCAAAGCCGAGCGGCTTTACGAGGTGCAAAACGCTGTGCGTCGCCGCGCAGGTGCGGGAAATATTTCCGGTATTCTGGGGGATTTCCGGTTCTACGAGTACTATATTGAACATTTTTATCCTTTGCGCCGCGGTCGAACGCGAGAAAACTCGTCGTTTCGTTAAGAAATTACTTGCCGCGTTAAAAATTATTTGTTAAGTTTAATTTTTGTGGTTTTTATCGAAAAATCGTATATGGGAACGAGTTCGAAAACGTCGTCTTTCGGCTCTGAGAGTTCGCCTTTCACGTTCGATGCGAAGGCTTTGTCCTTGCATGCGAGCAGAATCGGAAAGCCGAGCAGATAAGAATAAGCGCGCAGAAGAATGGTGTTTATTTCGCTCGATTCGCCTTTTCTCACGGCGATCACGGCTTCCGCGCCGCACACGGCGAACGATTTGAACAGTTCGAAACGCAACAGGTCGTCGCCTATCGCGACGGCGATTTTTCCGCACGTCGTGTCGTAAAGTTTTCCGTGCGCCCCGGGCATATAGGGGCTGTCGGAATAGGCGACGGTCATATCGCTTATCCCGAGCAGTTTGCCGCCGTCGAAAACGCCCGCGGAGTGTTTTATTATCCCGTAATTATCCGTGTCGAAAGCGGAAACGAGCGTTTTACCGGACGTTTCGGAGTAGTCGGCGAGGCTTTTGAGTTTAGTCGTTTCGCCGCTCAGTTCTTTGCCGTATTTAACCTTTTCCGCGCCGTTAAAACCCATAACGACGAGGTCGTAATCACGATTACCGCAGGTTTTTCCGATCGTTCCCGAATTGAAATTTATAACTCTCGCTTTCATGTTCACCCTCTTTTTCAGTTTATTCGAGGAGGGGAGAAAGTGTTATTTCCGGTCGTGATTCAGATTCGCTCGTCGGTTTGTTTTGCGGCGAAAAACTCGCGGACGGAATCTTTAAGTTCGTCGGTCGAGGTCATTTTCAACGCGCGTTGTTTGAATTCCGTGGAGTTTTTTTCGCCTTTTAAGTAAAGGCATAATTGCTTTCTGAACGAAACGGCGACGCGTTTGTCGTCGTATTCTTGCAGGAGCATATCGATATGTCTGCATATGAGTTCCGCTTTGTCGGAAGAAAAAGGGCGGTGAAGAATCTCTGAAAAAATCCACGGTTTTTCGAGCGCGCCCCTCGCAATCATAACTCCGTCCGCGCCCGTTTTGTTCAAGAGTTCGTCGGCGTCGGCAGGGGTGAAAATTCCGCCGTTGGCGATAACGGGAACGCTAACCGATTGTTTTACTTTGTTTATTACGTCGAAATTCACTTCGCCGGCGTAAATTCGTTCGCGCGATCTGCCGTGCACGGTAATCATGTCCGCGCCGCCTTGTTCCGTCGCTTTGGCGAAGTCGACCGCAAGCGGGTTAGCGTCTTTAATCCCCGTCCTTATTTTGCATGTGATCGCTTTGCCGCTTTTTTTACATTCCGAAACGATTTTTTCGGCGAGCGCGGGCTTTTCCATAAGCGCGCTGCCTTCGCCGTTGTTGAAAATTTTCGGCATAGGGCAACCGAAATTGATATCCGCAACGTCGAACGGGGCGAGTTGCTCGGATTCGAGCGCGCGGCGCATGATTTCGGGATCGTTCCCGAAAATCTGAACGCATTTTATCTTTTCTTCCGGCGATATATGCAAAAGCGATTTCGTGTTTTCGTTATCGAAAAGCAAGCCTTTGCAACTCACCATTTCCGTGAACGTAAGCCCCGCGCCGTAAGAAATGCAGATCGAACGCATGGCAAAATCCGAAAAACCGGCGAGCGGAGCGAAAAAGACGTTATTTTCGGTCGTAAACTTACCTATTTTAATACTTTTCGGCTTCATTGTAATAACTTTTTTGCTTCATTGTAATATTCGTCGAGTTCTTTTTCGGAAAGTTCCTTCATGTTTTTGCCGTCTTTCAGAACCAACTCTTCGGTTTTTCCGAACCTTTTCAGAAACTTATCGGTGGCTGCGTTGAGCGCGAGTTCGGAATTCACGCCGAGCAACCGCACGAGACTTACCACGGCGAACAAGAGGTCGCCGCATTCTTCGTAAACCCCCTTTTCGTTGCCTTTTTCAACCTCGGCGAACACTTCCCGAAATTCTTCTTTTACCTTGTCGGCTACTTGTTCAACGGACGAGAAATCCATATTGTATTTGCCCGACCTCGAGCCGACCTTGTGAGCGCGGAGCGCGGCGGGGAAACTCTTCGGAACGGATTCGAGATATTCCGCGCCGCAGGTGAACCCCTTTTCTTTTTGTTTGTTTTTCTCCCACACGTCGAGAGCCTGAGAAGAATTTTTAGCCGTATCGTTGCCGAAAATATGCGTGTGTCTGGAAATGAGTTTGGAGCAGACTCCGCTCATAACGTCGTGAAGGGTGAAAGAACGGCTTTCTTCGCCGAAACATACGTAGAAAAACGCCTGCAAAAAGAAATCGCCGAGTTCTTCGATCGTCGCTTCGTCGTCTTTCTTTTCGATTGCGTCGAGCAGTTCGTAAGTTTCTTCGAGCGTGTTTTTTCTTATCGATTCGGGCGTTTGCGCTCTGTCCCACGGGCAGCCGTTTTCGGAACGCAATATGCGCAGAATTTCGTGAAGGTCGGAAAATCCGAACCTTTTCTTTTCGACGAGCGGCAGGTCTTTTATAACGATCGCGGCGGTGTCGTCGAACTCGTTTCCGTAATCGGATTCGTAAAGCGATACTTCCCGAAAATTGCCGTTAAAGAACTTATAGCAGGGTATTTCGTCACCGAAGGCGTCCGCGAGGACGAGTTTTACGCGGCTTGCGGAAAGTTCCGAATCCACGTCGTAAACGACGAGCGGCAAGGAGAGATCCGCCGCTTCGATATCGTATGCGGAAACGGCGCAGTATTTTCCGAAAACGCCCGCTTTGTCGAGATAACTGTCGGCCTTCGAGATTCCTGAAATTATTTCGGCGTCGGGGCGTTTTTCGAGTATTATCGAGCAGGACACGTCGTCTTTAACGTCGCCGTCTACGAGGTAGAGAACGTCGTGATC
>CAVJNC010000143.1:0-4544 GCA_963650905.1 Subdoligranulum sp. APC924/74 | reverse complement strand
TTATCGTTTAGAAAATAGGAGGTTTCAATATGGAACAGGAAAATGCAGTGACTATAAAACTTAAAACTTGAAACATAAAACAACTTTTTGCTCGTATTTTTTCTTTTTTTGCCTTTTTCTCTTGAAAAAATTCCGTTAATGTGATAAACTTATATCGCCATACAATTTAATCTTTCGAAAAGGATATACTTTTGTGTAAAAGTGTATCGGTTTCGCATTGTAAAAACTTTTCGGAAGTCTTTATAAATTGTGTGGCAACAAGCGGAACGTCAACACTTTTACGGTGGGTAGTTTCGCAAGAGGCTACCCGTTTTTTATAATACAGTTTTTTTCATCCGAACACAACAAAAAAAGGCGATAAAGGAGCCTGTTCAACAAAATGTGTAGCGATTCAACATACTGTTTAGCAAAAACGGTAAACAAGTCGTTTATCTTTTTGATATAATCAAGAAAAAAAGGAGATTGAGATGATAGGAGAAAAAATCAAAGAGTTAAGAACAAAAAACAACTTGACTCAGAAAGAACTCGCAAACAAACTGTGCGTTACCGCGCAGGCGGTGTCGAGATGGGAAAACGGCGAGGTGGAACCGAGCATATCCACAATTCAGGAACTGTCCTCGCTATTCAACGTTTCCGTCGATTCGCTTTTCGGAAACGAAAAGCCGGCAGAAAAAGAGGTCGCGACGCAGGTCGTCACGCAGTACGTCGAAAAAGAACCGAGACCTGTGCTTGCCGTGTGCGAAATATGCAACAGACCTATATACGACGGGAAAGATATAGTAAGGCATAACGGCAGGAGAACCAAGAGCGTTTGGTGCGCCGATTGCGAAAAAAAGAGACAAGAAGAAAAATATAAGAAAAATTACGAACACGATCTTCTGCAAAGAAAAAGGTCGTTTTGGTGGAGCGGCGTGATTACGGGAATAGCGTTGATCATATCGCTTGCGGTAACGATAACGAACGGCTCGGGCGCGGGAACGGTGATCGGGTTCGCCGTCGCCTCGCTGCTCGCGTTTCCGTTTTTATCCTGTCTGTTTCTGGAAAACAACTTTATAACGGATATGGTCTGCGGTATCGCCGGCTTTGGCTTTATCAAGTTGCCGGGGCTGATATTCACTCTTGATCTGGACGGAATAATCTGGCTGATTACGGTTAAACTTATCTTCTGGATTTTGGAGGTCGCTTTTTCCGCGGCGTGCCTTTTTCTGGCGATAGGGGCAGGTCTTATCGCGAGCGTTTTCGTTTATCCGTACGCGTTGAAAAAGAACTTTAAAAATCCGGAATTAAGCATACCGGGATAAAATATCAAAAATATAAAAGGGAGAACTGAAATGAAAAAGATTAAATTTATTTTGTGCGCGGTTTTAAGCATCGTCGCCTGTTTGTGTCTGTTTGCGTGCGGCGGAAGCGACGAGAACAACGATACGACGAAGTATACCGTCACTTACAACGGTACGAGCATGGAGCCGGAAGAGTATGAAGAAGGTTATTCTTTGTCCGCTCCGGCAGATCCCGTCAAAGACAATTACATATTTTTAGGATGGTATTCCGATCCGGCTTTCGATCGCAAAACGGAGTTTCCGATAACCGTAAACGAAGACGTCGCTCTTTACGCAAAGTTTCAGGACAATAAAAGCGCTTTCGCGGAAGCGCGGAAAAACACCGTCGGCGATTCGTCGAGTTACGAATACGATTATACGATAGACGCCGTCGCGACGGTGAGCGGCATACCGATAACGGGGAAAACCGTCGGCAACGCTAAGGTGAACAAAAAATCCGACGTGAATTTTTACGATACCCATACGAATTCGGGACTTCTTTTTTACGACGGTTCGCAATACAATATCAGAAAAAAGACGGATTTAACGGCGGTTTCTTTCAATGAAAAGGAAAAACTGAGAAAGGTGGAAAAAAGCGTCGTCGACGAAAACAAGAGTTCGGTGTTTACGACGTTCGCTAAAGCGTTGTTTCAATATGAAGATTCCGATCTGAAATCCGTGGAGAAAACGAACGTCGCGGGCGTGTATGAATTAAAAACCTCTATGAACTTTTCGAGCGCGCTCGAATTGTTAAGCACGGTATTGAATAATAAAATCGTAACGTCTCTTTTGAAAAACGTTCCCGAAAACAACGTGGAATCGGGAATGTTCGTTTCCTTTTCAAACGGGGAAATCGGAACTTACGAGTATGATATGACGATAAGCGTTTCGGGTATTTCTTTCAGTCTGAAATATTATTTAACGTTCAAAAACGTGAATAAACTTTCCGATATAGTCACGAGAACCTTTGAAGGCGTTTCGATAACCGATTCGCAGATCGACGCCGCAAAAAAAGAGTTGACGCAAAAAATAAACGCTTATAAAAATCAGACGGCTTCGAGTTACGATTTCAACGTGAAAACCGGCGTGGACTACGAAACGACGAACGCGATCAACGTCGCCGTAAAGGGAAGCGCGAAACGCAGAATTTTAAACGGAGAAGTTTTCTTTCATAATATCGTCGACGTGTCTTCCGATCTTAAAAACGCCGATTTATATAAAGACAAGGGTTTGAAAGATATAAAAACGATCAGAAGCAAACTGGCGAACGGAGACGTTTACGACTTCGAGAAGAAAACGTTCGGAACGGACGAGTTCGAAGCGGAAAATTACAGCGATAACGACAGGGATTTATACTATTTGCTTAACGCGGTAGATAATATCGGCGCGCCGTCGTTCATTCAGAAAACAACCGAAAAAAACGTAATGACTTATCGCGTCGGAATTACGGATCGGGGAACGATGAATTTGCTCGAGTGGCTCAACGGGAATCTGATTCTCGATCCGCTCGGCAGGGCGACGGCCGAAATTTTCGCGTTCGGCAGCATGAACGAAAACTCGCTGAACGTCGGCGAAACCGTTTTCGAGGTCTCGTTTGAAAACGACGCCCTGAAATCGATAGAAATCTCGTCTGAGGGCAGCGTGGAGGTATCCTATCCGTTATCGAGAGATTTTACGCAGGCGAAGCCTGCCGACTACGAATTTTCCGTAAAAATCGAAACGACTTCCGATTGGGAAAGTTACTTTCCTTACGAAACCGCGAAAGAAGCGAAAAAGGACAATTAAAAAACGTAAAACGAGTTTTATATGCGGCCGCCCGAAAGCGATGCTTTCGGGCGGCCGCCATAATATCGAGGCTTTAATATCGAGGCTTTAATATCGGGGCTATATAATATCGGGGCTGCATAACAAAACGCGAATAAGCAACGTCGCGGAAAATATCGGAATCGGAATTAACCGTTGCGACCGGACGTAAACAAAGCGAAACGTAAAAGGCATAAAAACGGCTTGCGTTTTTGCGAAAAACGTGGTACAATACCGATTGTCGTCGGATAAGCCTCGCGGGAACCGATATTGACGGGAACCGCTATTGACGAAAACGGTCGCAAGGCGAAAAATCCGTTTCCGCTGACGGCTATGCTTATCGGCCGACGGTTGCAATCCGGCGATTGATTAAAAAAACACTTTCGGAACGCCTTTCGGCACGGTTTATATGGAAAAATTTTACTTCGAAACGATAAAACAGGATAGCGAAACGGGCGCGAGAGCGGGTATTTTTCACACTCCGCACGGCGATATCGAAACGCCGGTATATATGCCGGTCGGCACTCAGGCGACGGTTAAAGGCGTTTACCCGCGCGATTTAAAGGAAGCCGGCTCGCAGATTATCCTCGCCAACACTTATCATTTATATATGCGCCCCGGCGACGAAATCGTAAAAGCCGCCGGCGGACTTCATAAGTTTATGAACTGGGACAGACCTATTCTCACCGACAGCGGCGGGTTTCAGGTCTTTTCGCTTGCAAAACTCAACAATATCAAGGACGACGGCGTTACTTTCAGTTCCAACGTGGACGGAAGCAAACACTTCATCACGCCCGAAAAAGCGATCGATATCGAAAACAATCTCGGCGCGGATATAATCATGGCGTTCGATCAGTGCAGCGAATACGGCGCGGACTATAAGTCGAGTTTAAAGGCGATGAAACGCACGCTTTCCTGGCTGGACAGATGTTATAATCACCACAAAAACGAAAATCAGGCGTTGTTCCCGATAGTTCAGGGCAACGTTTTCAAGGATCTGAGGGCGACTTCGCTTAAAGAAACCATTCCTTACGTAAAATACGGCATAGCGATAGGCGGGCTTTCCGTCGGCGAGCCGAAAGACATGATGTACGACGTGATGGATTCCATGCTTCCGGATTACCCCACGCATGTTCCGAGATATCTTATGGGCGTAGGCAGTCCCGATTGCCTCGTCGAGGGCGTAATGAGGGGTATCGATATGTTCGATTGCGTGCTTGCCACGCGTATCGCGAGGAACGGCACGGCGATGACTTCTCACGGCAAAATCGTCGTGAGAAACGGTAAATATAAAGACGATTTCACCCCGCTCGACCCGGAATGCGATTGCTATTGTTGTAAAAATTACACAAAGGCGTACCTTCGTCATATGGTAAACGTCAACGAGATGATGGGCGGAATGCTTCTCAGCCTGCATAATAT
>CAVJNC010000142.1:0-4590 GCA_963650905.1 Subdoligranulum sp. APC924/74 | reverse complement strand
TTTATTTTTTCGTTCGATATGATTCATTTTTATCGGCAGATTTATAAATTGTTTATAGACCTGAGCGTTATGTTCAAATTCGTACCCGCGCCGGCGTGGATTCTCGCGGGGTATGTATTGCTATGCGTAATAAGAAAGAAAGTCGGATATCAGAGATTGAACCATATGGAGCGAAAAAACAAGGGTTTTATAAACAGTCAGCCGATCGTCGTTTTAGTCGTCGGCGGAATGAGAACGGGGAAAACCACTTGCGTGACGGATATGGGTTTATCGCTCACGACAATGTTCCGCCGTTAGGCAATGGAAATTCTGATCGAAATATTTTTGAAATATCCGAATTTCCCTTGGATCGTACTCGAACGGCAGATTCTGAAAGCAATGGAAAATCATAGTCTTTACAATCTTGCGACGTGCAAACATTTCACCGATTCAAAAAGAACGGTTTACGAAAAAGATCCTTGTCCGAAAAACCTGTTCGGTTACGATTTCAGGCGATACGGAGTAGTTTACGACGACGGTTTGTCCGTAACGGACGTCTGGGGCGATATCGGCGATTACGTCAAGGCGTACTTTATTTATGTTGTCGAGTGCAGTCTTCTTATAACCAATTACGGCGTGAGAGAAGATTGCGTTCTGAATTCTTTCGGTAATTTTCCGTTATGGGACGACGACTTTTTCAGGAGAAAAAGCGACGAATTGCCGCAGATATCCCGTTACAGTCATATCGTCGATTATGATTGCCTGCGGCTCGGCATGAAGGTTGTTGCAGATAACGCTATGAAAGATTCGTTTGATTTCGGCGTAGTTCTTTTAATGGAAATAGGCAAGGAAAGAGGGAACAATCTCGAATTGAAAGAGGTTAAAAAGGTTTGTTATTCGGCGAATCAGAAAAACGACCTTTTCGACGCGGAACTGAAGATGATGGGACATGCGGCAAACGTGCGTAATAAATGTTTCGTGCGGTTTGTGTGCGATGAACAACGCCCGAGAGTTGGGGAGCGAACGCCCGGGAGTTGGCGAGTATAGTCAGAATCGAAGAGCGCGGCGAGCAATGTATCGCAATGCCGTTTTATGAAGTCCGCGATTTATTGTATTCGTTTTTAAGCGACAAATTTAAAAACTTTTATCTCGATTACAGATTCGCCCGCGGAGATATATCTTTACTTTTTTATCTGTATTCGAACTTTTTCGCGGCGGTTTATAAAACGCATCTGCGGAATTATAACACGTTCGGCTATTCGCCCGTTAAGATTCAGACGGAAAAAGGAACGCTCGACGGCGTTCGCGACGAACACGTATATTACTATTTAAACAAAAAGGTATACAGTTCGCGTTTTGCGACGGACGGCTTCAGCGGGTTTTATTATAACAAAACCATAAAGAGCGGATACGGTATCGGAGATATGCCGTGTTACGCGGATATACACGCCACTGAGGCGGAACTTGAAAAACAAAACAGTTATTTCGTGAGAGATTTAACGGCAATATCGGGAGATGAAGAAAATGGAACTGACGAGAGATTTTAACGTAAAAATTCGCAAAAAGGCAGAGTATGTATGTCGTATGTCGGGCGATAGCCTTATCGGGTACGTGCCGAAGCATTTTACGAAACGTTCGTCGAAAAGGAAAAAAGACGAACTGAGCGAGATTTTTCAGACTGCTTATGCAGAGAGCGAAGAAAAAGGACTGAAAAACGGCGAGCAGATAGCGTATATAAACGATAGAATGAGAGAATTATATAAAGAGCGTTTTCTGTTCGCCGACCTTATCGGGATTGCCTCTTTCGATAAAGATTTCACGAAATACATTCAGGAACGTTTCAAAAAAATGCTCGTCGCAAAACTTATGAGGGTGAGCCGATTCAAAGAAAAGGCTCGCCTGCATTGCTGGAACTATTTTATAACGCAAACGTATGACAGCGCGAAATACGCTTCCGAGGACGAATTCAAGGAAGCGTATCTGACGTGTTTAAGCCATTTATGTACCGACCACGGTTGGCGTGTTATGGGTGTGTTCGAACGCGGTAAAAAGTCTAACAGATTACATTTTCACGGCGTGGCTTATATCCCTGCGGGGAGAATGAAAGGTTTTATGAAACCGACAAAATACTATAACGAAATAAGTCACAAAGTCGAGAAAAGCACTATAAATTCACTTTTCGCGGTTCGATTCGGGAGAAACGATTTTCAGGATATAACGAAACAAAACGGAATAGAAGGTATTTCGAATTACATAGTAAAGTACATATTAAAGTCGGACGAAAAAGTATATTACAGTCGCGGAATCGACGGAAGCATAACGCTCGAACTCTGCGACGAGGATATCGTGTGCGGCTACAAGGTGCCGTATGGCGAAAAGTTTCTCGTGTATGACTGCGTAATGTACGGAACGATACTCGATTGCCGGCGGCAATACGAAGTATCGTAGCGGGTAAAATAACGGCAGACCGAAAGAAAAAACGGGTAGCCCGTAGGGTTAAGAGCCTCGCCGCGAAACGGAGTGCGGACGAGGCGGAGGCGCGGTTTTGTCGTACTGCCTGAACTGTTCCCGATTTCAAATAATGGTCGGCAGGTTCGTGTCAGATGCTTGAGTTTTCACTCTCCTTGGACGTGTCACGTACAGTTTCCCTTAATGGCAGATGAACCCCTTTGGGGTGGCGACACCTCGAAGAGGTTAGCGGGGTCGCTCCCGTGAAAAAGAACAATGATATAAAACAAAAAATGCCCACAGCGGAACGCTGGGGGTATTTGACGTTACAAGAGTAATCTTTTATAAAAAAAAGCGCGAAGTGCCGGGCAAGGAAGAGCGGTGTAGCGGCTTGCCGCCACCGCCTTTTTATAAAAATTCCTGTAAAAAATGCGTGCGTGCATTTAAGACGGGCGGCGCGCGAGAGCGCGCCGCCCGCTTGTCAAGATTAAATGCACGTCTAATTGCAGTAAGTTTTTTATTTGCAATTTTTAGCAATCAAATAGATTGGGAAAAATTGGGAAAAAACATGCGTGAATGAAACGAATAGAAGAAAATAGCATTGATAAGTATTTTTTAGTAAAAATATAAAACAGAAAGTACCGAAATACTTCCTGTTTTACTGGTGCCGCTGGTCGGTACCTTTCAGGGCCTGCCGTATCCAGCAAAAAGCGGGATACCCTCGGCAGAAATTTGCCTTAACGGCAAATTGACGAACGACGGCGATAAATCGCCGCGTACGCCCCCTTCGTAACGTCAATATATGAAAAGAACGAGAATAAATCCCGTTCTTTTCATATGGTGCCGCTGGTCGGGGTCGAACCGACACGGTATCGCTACCACGGGATTTTGAGTCCCGCGCGTCTGCCAATTCCACCACAACGGCGTCTGTTTTCAAGCGTTCGGATTCCGAACGTCCGGAATCGTATTCCCGCTTGCATTATTTTTGCATTTATCCGCAAGTTTTGCATTCCGCTTGATTTTTCAAACGGTTTGTGCGATAATATGTTTACGGATACAACGCTTATGTATCATAGCATATTTTGCAAAATAAATCAACGATTTAAACGCCTCAAAAGGAATTTTTTATGAATAATCTCATTCTCATCGACGGAAACAGTCTTATAAACAGAGCGTATTACGCAACGCCGCCGTTATCCTCCAAGGACGGAAGACCGACCAATGCCGTGTACGCTTTCGTCAATATGCTCGTAAAACTCATTTCCGACGTAAAACCCGAATACATTCTGGTCGCGTTCGACAGAAAAGAGCCGACTTTCAGACATAAAATGTACGCCGATTATAAAGGAACGAGAAAACCGATGCCCGAAGATCTTCGCCCGCAGGTCGAACTTCTGAAAACCGTGCTCGACGAGATGAATATATCCCGTTACGAATGCTCGGGAATCGAGGCGGACGACATTCTCGGCGCGTCTTCGAGAAAATTTCCCGTCGATTCCCTGATCGTCACCGGCGATAAGGACAGTTTCCAACTCGTAAACGAAAACACGAGCGTATATTTTACGAAAAGAGGAATTTCGGACGTCGAAATTTACGATAACGATAATTTTACGGATAAAACGGGCTTGATTCCGAAGCAGATAATCGATTTGAAGAGCCTTATGGGAGACAGTTCGGACAATATCCCGGGGGTAAGCGGAGTCGGGGAGAAAACCGCTTTGAATCTCGTTAAAACTTACGGTTCGCTCGAAAATCTTTACGCCAACGTCGACAGTCTTACGGGAAAACTTAAAGAGAGAATCGAAGCCTCGAAGGACGTCGCGTTTCTTTCGAAAACGCTCGCGACGATAGATACCTCGGTCGAAATTCCTCTGACGCTCGAGGATCTTAAATTCGATTTTCCTTTTTCACGGAACGTCAGGGAGATTTTTTCCGAACTCGATTTCAGGAATCTCATAAAAAAAGATTCTTTGTTCGTTACCGATAAAACGTCGGCCGAAGACGTCAAGAAGATCATAAACGAAGGTAAGATAATTTATCTTAAAAACGGCGACAAACTTCCGGATTTCCCCGCGGGGAAGCCTTTGTCGATCGTGTTCGAAAAGGACTTTTCCGTCTCGGACGGAATCGACGAATACGTTATGAAAATTCCCGAAAACTTTT
>CAVJNC010000141.1:2094-4643 GCA_963650905.1 Subdoligranulum sp. APC924/74 | reverse complement strand
AACTTTACAGTTTTTAAAAGGCGAAGGACAAAGCACGTCGGCAACCGTCGGAACGGACGTATAAATCACGTCGCCGAGTTGTTTAATTTTTGAAATTCCGCCTGCCGACAACATCGGCTCGGCGTTATCGGAATCGCTTCTGAACGGTTGATTTGCAACCGAATACAGATTGAAAGAAAATCCGTTTCCGACGTTTTTGAAGCGAACGGTCAATTCGACGGCGTCGGAATTGAGTCCGAGAGATGCGACGACGGAGGTGTCTCCTATTTTTATCTGACTACCCGAAACCGATATACTCGTGCGGTTTCCTATCCAGTCGGAACGCAACGTACCGATATTTCCGTTTATCGAGTATTTCTTGTCTCCGAGAAGTTTTATGCTCGCGGAAACAGAACGGTCGAAGCGGTCGGTTAAAAGTATTTCCGTTTCGTCTACGGTCGTTCCGCCCGGGATTTCGAAGTCGAAAGCAAATTGCGAAGCAATCAGCGAATTGATGAAATCGAAAGATACGTCTCCGCTTTTTTTCGCCGTAAACTTCGTGTTTATAAGATTTGCTGAAGCGGTGAAATCTCCGACAAAATATTTTGTTATATCGTAAGAATCGGTACCGTAACCGACGTCGATTATTTCTATCTCGTCGCTCTCGACGAAAATCGAACTGTTGTCCTTTGCGACAAGTTTAACCTTTGCCTTAGTTCCGTCCCGGACCGTAAATCCGGAAGCGTCTGTTTCGACGTAATCTTTCCCGTCATAAGAAATATAACCTGTCGTTTCGGCATAAGTTTTACCGCTCGCGCCGTAAAACGCCGCCTTTACGTCATCGAGAGAATAAGTCGCTCCTTTGATGAAATACTTCGGAGCCGAAAGCGTCGCTTTTTCAAACGACGGTTTATCGGACGCGGCCGCAATGAATTCGTGTTCGTATTCATAGTCGTAATAATCGTCGGACACGACATACTTCACTTTGTAAGCCCCCGTTCTCGTCGGGAGATAATCGGAAGCCGTCTTCGTTATGTCCGTTACGGTCCCGTCGGGCAAAGTAACCTCTATTTTAATATCATATGCGTCGCAAAGCGACGTCACGGAATAATTTCCGAAATCGACCGGAGTTCCCGCATAAATGTTTTTCACTATATCGGTCGAGATTTCAAGCCCTTTTCCGCCGTTTTCTATCGCCTTCAGCGAAAGCAGTTTTTCCGCCTTATTGCCGTAATTATCCGTCGCCGTATATACGACCGTATAAACGCCTTCCTTTGTCGGCGTAAATCTGCCGTCGATTACGGGGATAGCGTATCTCGCTTCCGTATCGTAATTGTACCAGACCGAATAATCGACATCTTTCGATATTCCGCTCGGGTCGAGCGCGTAAGCGGCGGGGATTTTTGCCGCGGCGTTTACCGCTATTTTACCCGTATCCGCTACGGAAAGAATGATTTCGGGGGCGTCGCTGTCAACGTATTTGCCGATTTCGTTGAGTTCCGCGTTCGTTTTCCCGTCTATCATACCGATTTCGACGTCGGCATGTTTAACGTTTTTGAACACGCTCGCGGAAACCGACACGAACACGTCGCCGTTGGTAAACCCGGGGAATTCGTCGGCATATAATCTCGAATCGTTAAACACGGCAATAAGATTCGGGTTTCCGTCCGTCCAATAGGACGTCGATTCGTATATCTTAATACCTTTTTTGTCGGTCGTATCGAGAGTGATGGTAATGTTGTTATACGCGTTTTGGGAAATCAGATTGCCGTGAACGGGCGTGCCGAAAATACCTATATCGTAAAGTTTTCCGTCGATGACGAGTTGGCTCGGGTTTTCAAAACAGTTAAGCCCGAGAAGCGACGAACCTTTTTGCCCCGCACGCATATATTTTCCGATTCTGCCGTTGTCGGGAGCCGTCATCTGACAAACTATATCTATTCCGATAGTCGGATCATAGCAATCCACAAGGCTGACCGTCAGATATTCCACGTTATTGTCGAGACGTTTTATGTTGAACGACAACACGTCGGTTATAGCGCTATCGTAAACGTTCACGGGGCGCGCGTAAGTCACGCTCGCTCCGTCGGTAAGTTTTGCGATAATACCGTTTTTCATTCCGCTTTGAACGAATTGAGCGTTTAACTCCCCGTAAGTGACGTATGATTCGGGCGTGCTGACTTTATACACGTTCTCGTCAACCGTAAAAGACTGTTCGGCGGATATAATTCTGCCGCCTGCCGTGGTTTCGAGACGAAGCGCGTATTTTCCTACTTCGCCGAGAGTAAATCTTTTACCCGAAAACGCTTTTCCGCTCGGGTAAACGAGATAACTTTGTTCCGCCTGATAGGTTTGTCCGTTATACGAAATGCCCGAACCTTCCGGTACGACGAATTCCGCGTCCTTATCGTATCTTTCCTCTATCGTCGCCGAAACGGTAGCCGCCTTTGCATGATCGTTCGGACGAATAGCAGCCGTCACAACCGCGACAACCAGGCAACATACGACGAGAGTAAGATAAAAAATAATTTTATTTTTTCTTTTTTTCATTCATGTACCCTCAGTTTTAC
>CAVJNC010000141.1:0-2052 GCA_963650905.1 Subdoligranulum sp. APC924/74 | reverse complement strand
TTAATTCCGCCGAGCGAAATATCGCCCATAAGTTTGTTTTTGAATATTATGAATATGATAAGTATAGGCAACGCAAGCATCATGCTCGCCGCTATTCTTAACGGTTCGTTATACGACGCGTGATCGAGCGACAAACTCGAGAAGAAATACACGCCGTAAGCAAGCGTCGGTTTGGTGGGAAGCAATAACAACGGAGTCTGATAATCGTTCCACAAAGTGACGAACTGAAGAAGAAAAACCGTCATTATCATCTTGATGGCAAGCGGAAAATAAATGCGGAACATCACCGTGGTGTCTCCCGCGCCGTCTATCGAAGCGGCTTCGCGATAAGTTTCGGGTACGCCCTTGAAATAAGCGTAAAACACGAAGAAATATAACCCCGCGCCGCTTGCCCATTGCAGAATAACGCCCGCCATGGTATCGTATAATCCGATCGCTTTGAAAAACGCAAGCCTTGTCGGCTGGTCGCCTACCACGGGCATGCACATCATAAGCGTATACGCCACGAAAATGACGCCGCTTAACTTGTAATTGTATTTCGCCGTCAGATATGCCGTGAGCGCGGGAATAAACGACGAGACGAGCGCGCAGCCGAATACATAAATAAGCGTATTTACGAGCATATCCGGGAAATACGCATACGTTAAATCGGATTCGCTTTCCGCGCCGACCCAGGCTCCGAAATCGGTTTTCGTTGTGGTGAATATCTTCGTCGAACCCCTGTAATAGGTTTCGGACTGAGTTATTCTGAACGTTTTGAAAACTTTTTTATAATTTGCAAGGTGCAAAAACTCTTCTCTGCTCCCGAAAACGTCGTCGTCGATATTCGGCAAGCCCATGTAGTTTTTCATAAACGAAAAATCGTCGGAACTTTTCAAAGAGGTGTTCAGCCCCCACAGCAGCATAAATATAAGATACAACGAATACGCCGCCAGAATTGCAAAAAGAACGATAAATATAACGTTGGCAACCGTGAAAGGAGCGCGTTGTGTTTTCTTTTTAATCATAGCTCCTCCTCAGTCCGCCTTAGGTCCGTATTTATCGAGCGCCCAGCGAAGCGCCATCGTAGCCGGCAGAACGAACGCGGTCAGAATAAGCCCGAGCGCGGATAACGTTCCGTAAGCCAGAGTTGTTTGCGAAGAAATAAAATCCCCGTTCATCGCTTCGACGTAAAGATAATAACCCATATTATCCACTTTCCCCGGATACATAGACAAAAGCGTAAGCACTTGCCATTGTTCGGTGAATATACGCGAAAACCCTACCACGGCGAGCGTGGCTATCGTAGGCCATATCATCGGTATTACTATGTGCCAGAATTCCTGCAAAGGATTGCATCCGTCGAGTTGCGCGGATTCTATGAGCGATTGATTTATTCCGCTCATCGTTCCCGAATACGTCAGCACGTTTACGCCGAAACTCATGAGTATGTTGAAGAAAATCACCGTCCATACCTGAGACGAAGGGTCTGTGAGCAAATCCTTTGCGGGAGTGTGGAACCATTTATCGGCAAACCACCCCGCGACCTGATTGCACATATATCTGAACAACAGACCGAGGATTACGCCCGAAAGGATTTGCGGCAAGAATAACATTACCCTGAACAAACCCGACATAAATCTTTTCTTATAGATATAATAAGAAAACAACAGCGCGAGCGGCGTGGAAAAGAATAACGATATCGCTAAAAACAATACCGATATCCATATTCTGTCGCCGCTTTTTACGAGCAGTTGCCACGCGTCTTTGAAATTCTCCCATCCGGCGAACTCGTGCATCATACCCTTTAACGGATCGAGAGTATAAGTTCTGAAAGCCATCAGAAAAGAATTGAAATTTATAAAAACGTAGAACACAAGGTAATGCAGAACCGGGAAGGCTATAAAAGCGGTGTAAAACAACGCTTTTTTAACCTTCGGTTTTGATTTTACCGACGATTCGACGTTCGCCGCGATTTGACTTTTCATATATTCACTCTTTTGGTTTGCCGACCGTCAAGCCGATCAAGCCCATTTCATTTTTTTAGTCGTTTCGAAAATATCCTTAGCGCCG
>CAVJNC010000140.1:0-4739 GCA_963650905.1 Subdoligranulum sp. APC924/74 | reverse complement strand
GAAAATATCGGCGTTTTGGTTGCGGGCAAGTCTGACGGCGAGTTTTTAGGCTAAAACAAGGCACGCGAGCGGGTTAATACTTGACGTATAAGCCGCGAGCGTAACGACGTATCAGTCAAAAAATCGCCGTCAGACCACGGTTCGTTTTATTCTCGGCTGGCATAAACGACAAGAACTCCTTTTTTTCTTTCTCTTATTCCTTTTTTCCCGCTCGGCGATAAGTTATAATCTTTTTACCATGAAAAAATGTCTTATCGCGCCGATCGCGCTGTTCGTGATATCTCTCTTCCCGCTTTCGGGCTTGTTTTCCGCC
Organism: Subdoligranulum sp. APC924/74; assembly: GCA_963650905.1. GTDB lineage: Bacteria > Bacillota > Clostridia > Christensenellales > Borkfalkiaceae > UBA10281. Next base: position 4,426 of record CAVJNC010000140.1, on the reverse strand, counting down.
CGATATTACGCCGAGGCGGGCGAAACGAGATACTCGCGCATACTCTCCGAAAACGTTATACTATATATGGATTCTTCTCTGACCGTTCCGTGGTTCGTTCTGCCTTACGGGTATTACGTTAAAGTTCTTTCGATAAACGGCGTGAACGCGAAAGTGGAATATCGCGGCGACAACCCCTCGAAGCCTTCGGCTAAAGGTTACGTAAAAACGGAGGAACTCAACGTCGCCGAGGAAACCCCGCCGATCGTTTATCCCGCGCTCACCCTTACGGTCAATCAGACCTGCATGTTGTATAAGGACACCGACTTCACGATAACCGAAACGATAACGCAGAACAGCACCGTGGACTATTACGGAATACTCACGAAACCCAACGGAGAAAAGTACGTCTACGGGCTTGTTTCCACAACTTCGGGAGATAAATACCTCGGCTATATATCGATTAACTCAGTTTTTTCGTTCGCAATACCGAGATTGGAACCCGAAGATGAAAGCGTTGACGAGAGCGCGACGGAACCGACTTCGGAGCAAAGCACGACTGCTTCTTCCTCGTTCGGCAACGGCGTTCAACTCGCCGTTATAATAGCCGTTTCCGCCGTAGCCATTTCTATCGTTTATCTGCTTTTCCGCCCCTCCGGAAAGGGGAACGCGAAAGACGAAGCCATAACCGGTAACGAATTCGACGACGATTATTAAGCATCGCTTTCATTCTCCTCCCGCGTGGTCGCGGGCGTTTCCGTTTCGGGCGATTTTGCTTCGGTCTGTTCCGTTTCGGGCGATTCCGTTTTGTTAAATCTCGCGGCGGCGGGTTTTAAACTTCTGCCCGAAGTGTTTTTAAGCGTTCCGAAGTTTGCCGCGCTTATCGAGTGAGATTTTTCCACGGCGATCGCCTCTTTCAAAAAATGAAACATGTTCGCGAGCGCCTGTATTTTTTCGGCGGTAAGCCCTTCGCTTTCGAGCGCCTTTGCGAATTTTCCCGTCGCCAGGGCGAGTTTTTTATAATAACTTCTGTTCTTTTCGTCGGTCACGCCCCTTTTTTCTTCGTCGAATCCGTATTTTTCCGCAAGAATCCGCCTGTATTCGGGTTTTAAAGCGCGGAGAGCCTCATAAATATCGAGCCGCAGGATCAAAAGAGTTTTTTTGCGTTCGGTGAGTTCGATAAGTCTGTTCGCCTGCGCCTCCGCGGGAAGTCTGCACGAAAAACTCCCCACGGCTTTCAACATAAACCTCCTGTCCATACTCTCGATTATTCCGCTTATCTGATCGAGGCTTCTGAGCAACGCTTTTTGTTCTATAAACATTCGCAACTCCTCCCTTTGATTTTTTATAACCCGAATTATATCCGCGCTCTTTCGTTTTTCAAGACTTTTCTGTACCTTGTTTCTTAAAAATATTTTCAAAACACGAACATTTGTTCGCTTTTTATGGTACGATATAAAATGTGACATATGCTTGTCGTAATTTAATTCAAAAATTTGCGGGATCGCGTCGGAATCCGTCGAATAAAAAAACTCGGAAAAAATCGTGAAAACCTTTCCTTTTTCCGAAATGTGTGCTATAATTTAGTCAGAAGTATAATTATACGCTCAAAACAAGTGATTATAACGCCGAAAGGAAAACCTTTGCGGCTAACGGAAATACGAATGAAAAAATTAACAACCGCTCTTTTAATCTTAATATTTTTATTCTCGGCGTTATCGCTCCCGCCGCTTTCCGCGGGTTTAACGGGCGGAAACGGATCTTACGCAGGTAAAGCCCTTGCGGCGGAAAACGATTCCGGCGATTCGGGCGATTCGATTTCCACCGACATATTTTTGCCGACGAGTTATCTTCAGTATTATAAACTCGATAATCCTTACGCGATCTGCCGCTACGAGGACGACGGAGATACGTTCGTGGCTATTTCGCACGCCGGCGCGATAGTGATTTACAAATACTCGGGAGAAACGGGCAGCGAACAGTTCCGTTCGATAAAAATCGACGGCGCGTCGTCGATAGGCGTCCCGTCGATAGCGAAATATAAAAATTTCCTCATTTTCACTCAGTGGTCGAACATCTATTACGTCGACGTGTCCGATTTCGATTCGGCGGGAAGCAGTCCGCAGGTGAAGACGGATCTTGCCTGCAGCAACGGATTTTCCGTTTACGGAGATATGATAGCCGTAACGACAAACAGCGCGGTGATTTATTACGACCTTTCCGTCGCGGACGACTCGCTCGTATTCACGCAGAAAACCGAAAATAAATACCGCTACGAAATAACCAATCTCACCGCGGTATACCTTGCCGATGACGAAAAGACCTTCTTCCACTCCAACGACGCGAAAGCGATTTTCGAATATTCCCCCGCCGATTCTTCCGCAAAGAAAATCGTGACGGACGTTGAAAACGTTAAATCGCTCGCCCGGAGCGAAGAAACGGGCGACGTGTTGTTTTATTCCGCGAGCGAAGGCTTGTTCTCCGTCAATCCGACCGACGCGAATCCCGAACCGACCGAAATCTGCAGAGTTTCGAAAGAGGGCGAAAGAGACCTCGGAACGCTCTGGAATCCGCAGGGCTTATGCGTTGTGGACGGAAAACTCTGGATCGTCGATTCCGATAATTCCGATCCGAAAAACTCGATAAACGCCGTTCAGGAATTCGACCTCGAAAAAGGCGAATTCACGAATTTCGCTATAACGACGAACTCCAAAGCCGTCAACAGACTGACCGACAAGGCCCAGGATATCACGATGTACGGCGACAATATTTACGCGCTCGACGAAGACAGAATAGTCGTCGTCGGCAACGCGGACGACGTGCCGGAAAACAGAACTTACCACAGAATAGATCTCGAATCGAAAGTGGACGAATTCGCGGTTTACGGCGATTACGTCGCTTATTCCGCGTTCAATTCGACCGATCACACGTCGAAGATCACGGTGGCGAAAATCACCCGCGAGGACGAAGCGAACCCCATTCTCGGGCTGGAGAAAATATACGATTCTTCCGAAAAACTTTCGAGCATACAGATCAATGACGTCGCATGCATGGACGACGTGTTTTACTTCGTCGGCGTACAACTCAACCACCCCGTTCTGTTCTCGTTCGACGCGGCGGATTCTTCGTCCGGACTAAAATCGGTCGCGAGTTTCGACGATATCGACGGCGCGGCGACCAATCTCGCCGTTGATCCGTTTAATTCGCTTTACTTCTCTGTTAAAATTCCCGCGGTCGGCTACGACGTCTATAAATACGAAAACGGCGTCGAATCGCGCGCGGCGAGAATTCCGACTTCGAAAAATCTTCTCTCGATGCAGACCGATCTGGACGGAAAAATTTATCTGCTTTACGAAAACAATCTCACGGAATGTTATAACGGCGCGGAAAAAGTTTTCTCGAGAACCATCGAAACCTCGGGCAACCTCGGAACGATAAAACCCGCCACGGCGATGTGCGCGGGTTGCGATTCGGAATACGCTTATTTCATTTTCGAAGGGCTTATTCTCCGCTCTTCCGCAAACGCCGATCTCGGAATAGCGACGCCTTACACTATCGATATTCCGTCCGATTTCTCCTTTGATTTTTCAAAGAACGAGACTTACGGAAAGATGAGAGCGGGCGCGAAACTCTTCGAGATAAAAGCCGCGGAACTTTCGAGCAAATTCTTCGCGTTTGAAAAATTCGCGATCGAAAACGGCGAGGGCGACTACGCGGTGAAAGACCTCGGCGGGAAATATTATCTCGTCATCAACGACGACCGCGCCGCGATAGCCCGCAAAACAGATTTCATCGAAACAAGCGCGTTCGGCGTTACTTCGCTCGAAAAAACGGCTTACGCGATGACCGATTTCAAAACTTACGGTTTGCCCGCTTTGAGAAAAGTCTACGCGACCGCCGCGACGGCGAAAAAATACGATAAAATCGCGATAACGGGCGAACTGAGTTTCAACGGCGACGACTATTACGCGGTGAAAATCGGCGACGCGGAAGGGTTTATCCCCAAGACGTTCGTTGCGGAAAATTATCTGTCGGAAGCCGAATACGCCGCGCTCGAAAACGCTTACGTTTACGCGAAAAACGGCGCGACGGTTTACGCCGACGACCTCACCACCGTAACCGACGAAATCACCTCTTATAAGCAGGTTATTCTGCTCTCCGTTTCCGACGACTACGCGAAGATTGTTTACGACGGGAAAATCGGATACGTAAAAAGCGATCTCATCGTCAAAAACAGCAGGAGAAACGCGGTGAAAGCGGCGGCGGTGATAATACTCGCGCTGTCGCTCTTCGTAACGACTTATTACTTCGAAAAGCGTTATCTTCTGAAATCGGAATAACTTTTTAAACGGCAATTCAAACGGCAATGGCGGAGGAATTTGCTTTGATAGCGAATTCCTCCGCCCGTTTTTCAGACCAAACGAACCGAATTCGGCGGGCGGGAGTT
>CAVJNC010000139.1:0-4757 GCA_963650905.1 Subdoligranulum sp. APC924/74 | reverse complement strand
GAGTTTCTGCTCGAGAACTTCGGGACTGACTACGTCGGTGAGATCGCAATCGAATTTTTTAAAGAGTTTCGCGGCTTTGAAAGCCTTGAATTCCCGACGCATTTCGTCTTCGCTCTGCCCGAAAATCACCGACGCCTTATCGGTTACGTCCTTGCCGAAAAGCGGATCCTGCGAAAACGTTTCGCCTCCGTTTTTATCGCCGGAAGCGGAATTTTTAAACTCCGTATACGCGTCGGCGTTGTTTCCCGACGAATGAGAAAAGTCGTCGGAACGGACGCTATCTTTATTCGCAGACGCGCTATCGAAAGTCTGCGCCGCGTCGGCGTAAACCGTTTCGTCATGATTTTCTTTTTCGACCGCTATAACCGGAGAAATTCCATCGTCCGGAACTATGTTTCCTGAAAGAACCGCGTTTCCGGAAGTTCCGGTTTCCGCGGTTTCTTCGCGTGTTTTCAATTCTGTATCTTCCATAATCACAACCTCGCTTTTAATTTATAATGATTATCTTCTTTTGTCGTCCGTTTTATACGCCCGCGAACCCGTTGCGACGAATTCCGACGATTTCCGACAACAATTGTCTTTTTACCCGGATCGCCGCGCGTTATACTGTATTCGGTCGGGATCCGATTGTATTTTACCACAAATCCTACCGAAAGTAAAACAAAAAGAGGAATAAATTTATGCCGGAAGCGTATCAGATAATATTGCTTTTCGTCGCGACGTTCGGCGCGGCGTTCGGACTCGCCTGTCTTATAAAATCCGGCGGGAATTTCGTTAAAGAAAAACTCTGCGAAGCGAAGCCGAAAGATGACGACTCTCCCGCCCGAACCCGCGAACCCGATTCTAAGATTTATTATATACGCAACGCCGACTGCAAGCCCGCCGTCCGTAAAAAACCAAGGAAAAAAGCAAAGCGGAAAACCGACCTCGCCTTTAAGAACATAAAGGGAATAGTTATAAAACCCGAGGAATTCCGCGAGAAAAAATATCGCTGAAACGCTGCGCGGCTCGCTCTTTGTTTTCCGCAAAGAGCGAGCCGCGTTAATCGTTACAAACCCGACGACTAAATATCCTTGTTCAAAACCCTGAACAAAAATTCTTTCGTTCTCGGATTCTTCGGTTCGCCGAAAATCACTTCGGGCGTATCGTCCTCGGCGATAAATCCGCCGTCCATAAACACCACTCTCGACGAAACGTCCTTGGCGAACTGCATTTCGTGCGTTACGACGATCATCGTAAGCCCCGTTTTCGCAAGGTCCTTCATGACGGAGAGAACTTCGCCGACCATTTCGGGATCGAGCGCGGAAGTCGGCTCGTCGAACAAAAGAGCGTCCGGATTCATCGCAAGCGCGCGGGCTATGGCGACTCTTTGTTTCTGTCCGCCCGAAAGTTGAGCGGGGCGAGCGTTGACGAACGCGCTCATTCCTACTTTTCCGAGATATTCGAGCGCGATTTTTTCCGCTTCTTCCCTGCTTCTCTTCAAGACTTTCATCTGCCCTATGACGCAGTTTTTAAGAACGTTCATATTGTTGAACAGATTGAACTGCTGAAAGACCATTCCGACTTTCGCCCTGTATCCGGCGATATCGAAATCGGCGGCTAAAATATTCCGCCCGTTATAAAGTATCTCCCCGCCCGACGGCGTTTCGAGCAGGTTTATGCAACGAAGCATCGTGCTTTTGCCCGAACCGGACGCGCCTATGACGGAAACTACTTCGCCTTTTTTGATTTCGAGATCCACGCCTTTCAAAACCACGTGATCGCCGAACGATTTTTTAAGATTTTTAATGCTTATTATGCTCTCAGTCATTGGGGATTCCCTCCTTGGTTACTTTTATCATTGCGGCGGCGTCCGTCTGCGAACCGCAGATCGTGTAATTATCCTTCCCCGCAAGAAGTTTTTCAACGAGCCTTAAAATTCTCGTGATCGTGAACGTCATTACGAAATAAATCACGCAGCATATGAAGTAAATCGGGAAGTTTTTATAGGTCTGCTTCACTATCACGTTCGTGAAGAAATAAAGTTCGGTTACGCCTATCACGTTAAGGACGGAAGTGTCTTTGATATTGATGACGAATTCGTTAGAAACCGCGGGGAGAATGTTCCTTATAACCTGCGGCAGAATTACGTGAATCATCGTCTGAACATGCCCCATTCCGAGCGCCCGCGCGCCCTCGAACTGACCTTTGTCTATCGAAATTATTCCGCCCCTCACGATTTCCGCGATATACGCGCCCGTGTTAATCGAAACTATGACGAGCGCGGAGAAGAACAGATTGAGCGTGTTGCCGCCCGTCGCGAAGGCGTACCCCCAATAAATAACCATCGACTGAACCATCATCGGCGTGCCTCTGAAAACTTCGATATAAACGGATAAAATCACGTCCACGATCTTCTGAATAACCGCGATCCATTTCTTCTTCGAGCGGGGAATCGTCCTTACGATGCCTATTATCAAGCCTATCAGAAGCCCCGCGACGGTGGATATCAACGCTATCGAAAGGGTGTAACCGATACCTTTCAGAAAGTCCTTCCAATACGTTTTCAGAATGTTTCCCACCGACACGAAAAACCCTTCTTCCTCGCCGTTTTTAGCGTTGCATACGGCGTTGGCGGTGGGGCGTTCGGCGACGTAACCGTCTATCGTTCCCGCTTCGAGCGCGATTCTCATATCGACGAAATCGGCAAGACTATCGATGACGGTGAGGTTGTTCGTCTGCGATTTAAGCGCGGAAAGGTGGAAAGTCCCCGGTTGCCCCGCAACCTTTACTCCCTCTCTGTCGATTTCCTTGAGAGTTTTCGCGTCGGCGATGACCGAACCTTCTCTCGTCACCACGACGAGCGTGGAACGATAATAAGGCGTGGTGAAGTCGATTTCCTTTTTTCTCTCTTCCGTAGGGCTCATACCGGCGACGATCGCGTCGAGATTTCCGCTCTGAACCGCCGGAATAAGGCTCTCCCATTCGTATTGATAAATTTCGACGGTCATACCCATCGAAGCGGCAACCATCGCGGCTATCTGCACGTCGTAACCGTTGGCGTATTTTCCGTTTAGGTTCTTTATCGGAAGCGCGCCGTTCCTGTCGTCGTCCTGAGTCCAGTTATAAGGCTCGTAAGCGCACTCCATTCCGACTTTCAGGACTCCGCCCGTAGCGGACGAAAAATCGTAACGCGGCGTGAAAGTCGCGTTTTCGTCGTTTAAAATCCCGATAATCCCGCCCATGATCTCTTCCTGCTCCCCGGCGGTGAGTTTATCGAGAAACTGATTCATTTTGTCTTTATACGCGTTGCCCTTGGCAAGGCCTATGGCTATCGCTATGTCCGCGTCGGTGGCGGCGAAACCCGTGTCGTTGTTCACGAGGTCGACGTAAGTGAGTTTTACGTTGTTTCTTCCGCCGCAACCGCTGCAGGAAAAAATAAGAAAAACGCTTATCAGCAACAAAAATATCGAGCGTCTGTTTTTCATTTATGCTCCTCCGAAAAGAAAATAAAAACCCGTGAGTAGAGCCGCATAGCAATACTCACGGGAAAAAACCGCTGATATCACGATAGCCCTCCGCAAAAAAGCGACAGTCGTCGATATATTTTACCGACGCCCAACCTGCCGCGCGGTGCGAACGCGCAACGGTTTCGGCAAGACTTCCTTTCGCATCGTTCCCCTTCGACGGGTTATGAACGAGGTTACTTTTAAGCCCTGCGCCTCTATCTCTACTGTTAAGTTGTCTTGATTGTAATACTTTATCCCGAAAAACGCAAGCGTTTTAACGCCGTTTTCCGACTTTATTTTTTGGCGGAATCATCGTCCGCCCGTTCGTCCGTTTGTCCGTCCGCGTTTCCCGCGGACTTTTCGTCCGTCTCGCCTCTATCCTTATTATTTAACGTTATCGCGGCGGAAACCGAACTGAAAACCGCTCCGACGACAAGCGAAATCACGGCGAACGTCATATAACCGTTCTCTTCGGTCCGCATAATAAACAAAAGAGCGGCTATGACGTAAAAAACTATCGAAACAACCTTGAACAAGGTCGATTTATTCTGCATTTTCTTCCTCCTCGTCCTCTTCGTCGTCTTCGTTCCGACCGGCTCCGGAGCCGTAAAGGGCGAAATTATTGAGAATTTCGTCGAGTTTTGCAAGCACCTCGTCCTTACCCTGACGGGTTTCCGACGAAACGGCAATCACGTTCTGCTTTGTCACGGCGAAAAAGCGGGCGATATCCTCCACGTTCTTTTTAACCTGCATTCTCGAAAGTTTATCCGCCTTCGTGGCGATGAAACCGAACGAAAACGCGCACGAATGAAGAAAATTCACCATCGTTACGTCGTCCGCCGTGGGCTTGTGACGAATATCCACGAGCGAAAAAACGTAATCCGCGTTCGATTTGTCCGCGAAAAACTTCTGCATCGTAACGCCCCACTTCTCTTTTTCCGCTTTGGAAACCTTCGCGTAGCCGTACCCGGGCAGGTCTGCGAGAACGAATTCGCCGAAATCGAAATAATTGACGAGCCGCGTTCTCCCGGGGGTGTCGGACGTTTTGGCAAGTTTCTTTTGGTTCGCGAGCATATTTATGAACGAACTTTTGCCCACGTTCGATTTGCCCACCACCGCTATTATCGGCTTGTCGGGCTTTATGAACTGCGACGGCGACGCCGCGGAAGTTATGAACGTAGCGTTTTTAATAATCATGCCGCAACCTCAACGCAAATTCATGTCGCGAATCGCCGCGTTTAACACTTCGTTGACGGTCGATACGGGAAT
>CAVJNC010000138.1:0-4815 GCA_963650905.1 Subdoligranulum sp. APC924/74 | reverse complement strand
CTCTTTTCCTTCATTTTTTTCATTTTGCGCTCTCCTTTTCTTTATTTTATTAAGGCACGACATATTATAAAGGCACAATGTGCCTTTTGCCAAGTAAAAAAGGCACAACGTGCTATACTTTTATTATGATAGAATTGAAGGATATTCAAAAAAGGTTGCGCGACGAAATAAAATCAAGTCCGCTGACGCAAAAAGAAATTGCGGAAAAACTCGGAATAAACCCGTCGACGGTGAGCAAATACATCAGGCTCGACAAATTCCCCGCGATTGACACCTTTGCAAATTTATGCGAAGTCCTCGACATTTCTGCCGACGAGATATTAGGTTTAAAAAAATAATCGGTAGGGATTCCATTTGTCATCACTAAAAAAACACAACACGATAAAAAATTTGCGCCGGGGCGGAATGAAATTCCGCCCCGGCGCTACTATTTAATTATTAAGTTTTTATGCCGTTAATCGACTTATAGCCCCGTTTTTTAGGTTTCAAGCCTGAATTCAGCCGACGTATTCGATAAGCATTTCGCTAATCTCGGCAGAGGAACTCAAGCCGACGGTTTTCTGTTTCAACTCGCCGCCGACGAAAACCATAAGCGTGGGAATGCTCGATATTCCGTATTTAATAGCCGTTTTTTCGCATTCGTCCACGTTAACCTTAACGACCTTTACTTTCCCCGCAAGTTTGGGGAAAACTTCGTGCAGAACCTCGCTTTGCATTTTGCAAGGCATGCACCAACTCGCCCAGAAATCGACGAGAACGGGCTTGTCCGACTTTAAAACTTCGGTTTCGAACTCGTCGTCCAGAACGTTTATTATCTTTTCTTCCATAATAATTTCCTCCATGGTGTTTTCGTCTTTAAAAAGACTTTTGTCCTTTTAAAAAGTTCGTTTCGTCTTTTTTTAAAAAAAACTCAATCATTGCAATTCCTGCCCTTATTATGCGCGTTATTTGGCGAAATATGACGAAATTTCGTCGATTTTCACTTCTTTCAGGCTGCCGTCCGCCATATTTTTTATCTGCGCCACGCCGGACGCGAGTTCGTTTTCGCCGAGCGTGACGACGTTTTCGGCGTGAATTTTGTCGGCGTATTTAAACTGCGCCTTGATTCCCCTGCCCGCATGGTCGACTTCCGCCTTAACGCCGTTATCGCGGAGCGCGGAGACGATTTCGAATGCCTTTTTATAAGCCGCGTCGCCCATCGTCGCGATATAAAGTTTAACGTTTTCATGCGCGGGGATAATCACGTTTTCCGCTTCCATAAGCATCAGAAGTCTTTCGATGCCCATTCCGAAGCCTACGCCGCAAGTTGGCGTTCCGCCGAGTTGCGAAATGAGATTGTCGTATCTCCCGCCGCCGCAGACCGTACCTTGCGAGCCGAGCGCGGTAGTGACGAATTCGAACACCGTTTTTGTGTAATAATCGAGTCCGCGGACGATGAAAGGATTGATTTCATACGCCACGCCGCAATCGGCGAGAAGTTCCTGAAGTTTTCTGAAGTGCGCGGAACAATCGTCGCAAAGATAATCGACGATCTTCGGCGCATCCTTGCAAAGAGCCTTGCAATTCTCTTCCTTGCAATCGAGAATACGAAGGGGATTTTTATAGTACCTTTCGCGGCAGGTGGGGCAAAGTTTATCGAGTTTATCGGCAAAATAGCCTTTCAAAGCCTCGTTATATTTCTTTCTGCAATCGGGGCAACCCATACTGTTGATATAAAGTTTTACCGAAAGTCCGCACTTTTTCAGAACGGTGTAAGCGAGTTTTATGACTTCCGCGTCCGTGTCCGCTCCCGCGCCGCCGTAAATTTCCACGCCGAACTGGTGATGTTCTCTGAGCCTGCCCTTCTGCGGGTTTTCATAACGGAAAACGGGCGTGATATAGTACATTTTGAGCGGCATCGCGCCGTTGAAAAGTCCGTTTTCGATGAAACTTCTCGCAACGCCCGCCGTGCCTTCCGGCTTTAACGTAATGCTTCTGTCGCCCTTGTCGCGGAAAGTGTACATTTCCTTGTTGACGATATCCGTCGTGTCGCCGACGCCCCTTAAAAAGAGTTCGGTATGCTCGAAAGTAGGCGTTCTTATCTCGTTAAGGCAATAAAGGTCGGCGGTTTCTCTGGCGATTTTTTCAACGTAATGCCACTTGTAACTCTCCGAAGGCAGAACGTCCTTCGTACCCTTTGGGATGTTTATCATATGGTAACCTCTCGATAATTACAGAATATATTTTTTCACGCTCTGACCGGCAATAACGGCGGACAAATGCTCTTCGACGTAATTCTCGTCGACGACGACTTTCGTGAGCGGAATATCTCCGCCCGCGTTAAACGAAATATCCTCGAGCAGATTTTCCATAACGGTGTGAAGCCTTCTCGCGCCGATATCTTCGCCCGTGACGTTGATTTCCGCAGAAATTTCCGCGATTTTCGAGATTGCGTCGGGCGTGAATTCGAGTTCGATGTTATCCACGGCGAGAAGTTGGGCGTATTGCGAAGTGATCGCGTTCCGAGGAATGGTGAGAATGTTGATGAAATCCTCTTTCGTGAGCGAATCGAGTTCGACTTTTATCGGGAAACGCCCCTGAAGTTCGGGGATAAGGTCCTCTATCGCGGAAACGTGAAACGCGCCCGCCGCGATGAACAGAATGTAATCGGTTTTGACTATTCCGTATTTTGTGTTGACCGAAGAACCCTCGACTATCGGCAGAATATCCCTCTGCACGCCCTCTCTCGAAACGTCCTGACCATTCGTCTTTGCTCCGCTCGCGATTTTGTCTATCTCGTCGATGAAGATTATGCCCTCTTCCTCGGCGCGGCGAACGGCTTCCGTTTTAACGGCGTCGTTATCGATGAGTTTTTCGCTCTCTTCCGCGACGATTATGTTCATCGCTTCTTTAACGGATATCTTTCTGCGTTTGCGTTTTTTGGGCATCATATCGCCGAAAATAGAGCCGAGCGAAATTTCCGCGCTCATTCCGTTCATGAGTTCGAGCGGCTGAGATTCCTCCGCAACGTCTATTTCTATCGTGAATTTATCGTAATCGCCCGCGCGGAGTTTTCTCAAAACTTCGGCTTCCCATTCGTCCTTGGGCTTATCGCCGCGCTCCGTTTTCAAAGCGTCGAGCAGAACGTTCATAATCTTCTTTTCGGCGGTAGCGTTCGCCCGCTTGGAAACGACGGCGACCTGCTCTTCTTTTACCATGCGGTAACTCGCTTCCACGAGATCTCTTATCATCGATTCCACGTCCCTGCCGACGTAACCGACTTCCGTATACTTGGTGGCTTCCACCTTGATGAACGGCGCTTTTACGAGTTTCGCGAGCCTTCTCGCTATCTCGGTTTTACCAACGCCCGTAGGCCCTTTCATGATGATATTCTTCGGCGTGATCTCCTCGCGGAGTTCGTCGGAAAGGCGGCTTCTTCTGTAACGATTGCGAAGAGCCACCGCCACGGCGCGTTTCGCCTTGTCCTGACCGATGATGTATTTATCCAGTTCTTTAACTATCTCTCTCGGGGTTAAATCCATTTAAAAACCTCCTTACACTGTTTCGCAACGAATGTTATCGTTGGTGAAAATGCAGATCTCGCTTGCGATTTTGAGAGCCTTGACCGCCACTTCGTCGGCTTCGAGATTTGTTTCTTCCGCGAGCGCTTTAGCCGCGGCGAGAGCGTAATTTCCGCCGCTTCCGATGGCGCACACGTCGCCGTCCGGCTCCATAACGTCGCCCATACCGGAAACGATGAGCAGATTGTTTTTATCCGCGCAGATCATCATCGCTTCGAGTTTTCTCCCCGCCTGATCTCTGCGCCACTGTTCGGCGAGTTCCACCGCGCTGCGTTCTAAATTGCCCGCGTATTTATTGAGCATCGCCTCGAATCTTTCGCAAAGCGAAAACGCGTCCGCGACTCCGCCGGCAAAGCCTATCACAACTTTTCCGTTGTAAATTCTTCTCACTTTTTTCGCGCTGTTTTTGAAAACCACCGACTCGCCCATGGTGACTTGTCCGTCGCCGGCGATAGCCGTTTTACCGTTTTTTCTCACGGCGCATATTGTCGTTCCTTTAAATTCTATACTCATAATAATTCCTTGATTTTCTTTATTTCGATTATCGCCCTTTCGCTTAAAAGGCGTTTTTTGTCTGCTTTTTTAACTTTTCCGTAAGAAACCGCGAGCGGCGAAAGTATTCCGTAGTTCGCATTCATCGGCTGGAAATCGGCGTTCGGCGCGGCGACGTATTGCGAAAGCGCGCCCGTGACCGTGTTCTGATTGAGTTCGAGCGGTTCTTTTCCGCTCAGTTTTCTGTCGAGGTTGATCGCCGCCATAAGTCCGCTCACCGTGCTTTCGACGTAACCCTCCACGCCCGTTATCTGCCCGGCGAAATAAACGCTCGGATGCTCTTTCATCGAAAAATCCGCGTTGAGATTTTTCGGCGAGTTTATGTAAGTGTTTTTGTGCATCACGCCGTAACGCAGAAACTCCGCGTTTTTAAGAGCGGGGAAAAGGGAGAAAACCCGTTTCTGCTCGGGAAACAAAAGATTCGTCTGAAACCCGACGATATTGTATCTTCTGCCCTCTTCGTCCTCTTTTCTCAATTGCATGCAGGCGTAAGCGCGTTTGCCCGTTCTCGGATCGGTAAGCCCCACCGGTTTCAACGGTCCGAATCTGAGCGTATCTTCGCCGCGGGCCGCCATGACTTCCACAGGCATACACCCCTCGAAAACTTTAACGTCCTCGAAATCGTGCAGTTCGGCGCGTTTTGCGGTGATAAGTTGCTTATAAAATTCGAGGTAACCGTCCTTATCTATCGGGCAGTTTACGT
>CAVJNC010000137.1:0-4876 GCA_963650905.1 Subdoligranulum sp. APC924/74 | reverse complement strand
GTAGATAAAAACGGAAACGAGATGTTCGAACTTCCCGCAGATAAAATCTACGAAATTGCGTTGAGCGGTTACGGCGATTACGACGTTCTGTACGTTTATACCGACGGAGAAGGCGAATTGTGCAATCTCGATCTTCCGATAAGGGTCATCGACAACGTTGCGCCCGAAGTGTCGTTCAAAGACGCTCCGAAAGGCACGGTTAAGGTCGGCGTAGGCGAAACCGTAAAACCGCTCGAAGTAATCGTTAAAGACAACGAGTCTGAAGCGGACGAAATATCCGTATGGGCGATAATTTACGACGAGCGCGGCAGACTTATCGATTATATCGAAAAAACCGATTACGAAGACGATTACACGTTTACGCTCACGGCAAAAGGCAAATACACGGCGTATATTTACGTTGCGGACGCAACCGGCAATTCGGTTTACGTTTCTTATGAAATAACAGCGGAGTAAAGGGAAGAAAAGATGAAGAAAATAATATCGATATTTTTAGCATTGATAACCGCCGTTACTCTTGTCGCGTGCGGAAAGACAACCGACGAAAGCCAAAGCGATAACAGTCGGGACGAAGTTAAAGTCGACAACAAATACAATAACGACAAATCGAAATGGACGTCCACGCATTGGTACGAGGGAGAGGAAACCGACGGTTACCTCGTCAAGGACGGCAAAACGGAATATAAAATTCTCGTGCCGTCAACTCTTACCGAGTTCATTACTCACGCCAAGGACGAATTGACTAAATTCTTCGCCGAGGCAACGGGCATAACGCTCGAAACGGTAACGACTGCCGAGTCGGGGAGCAAATATATTTCGCTCGGCGACACGGACGCGTTTGCCGCAAGCGGAATAACTATCGACAAATCTGCCCTCGGGCGCGACGGACTTCGCATCGTGTCTCGCGGAGATTCGATTTATATCGTCGGCGGTTCCGACAGAGGGGTTTTATACGGCGTTTACGATTTTCTTAAACTCAACTTCGGTTATGAAGTGTATTATAAAGATTGTTACACTCTGGATACCGGCGTTAAAAACGTAAAATTCCGTAATTACAACGTAACGGACGTGCCGGATATAGCATATCGTTCCCGCGCGGGGATCTTGTTTAATTCCACGCAGGAAAACGACGACGTTATGTTCGCTTACAGAATGAGAGCGCTCGACAGTCTCGAAGAAATGCTTTTGCCTATTTATTCGAAAATGGGCGACAGCACTTCGGCAAGCAATAAAACTCATAACAGTTCGTATTATATTCCGTCCTCGGAATATCCCGACGATCCCGAATTTTTCGCCGGCAACGGACAACTTTGTTACACCGCGCACGGAAAATCCGAAAAACTCGAAAAAATGATCGACATATGCGCGCAGAAAATCGAGCAGTCGCTCCGTTGGTACACAAAGGACAATTATCCATATATGAACACGGCGCATCTCGGAATCGAAGATAACATTCCGACTTGCAGTTGCGAATCGTGTCTTGCGGTGAAGAAAGCCCATAACAATGCGGATTCGGCGGCGGTGCTTATGTTTGTCAACCGCGTGGGCGAAAAAGTTATGGAATGGATGAACAAGCCCGAAAACGCGGCTTATAAACGCGACGATTTCACTTTCACGTTTTTCGCGTATCAGTCTACGCTTAATCCTCCGTTTTCGGTCGGCTCTGACGGTACGGTAAATGCGAGCGGCGATCTGAAATCTCCCGATGGCGTTAAAGTTAAAGCGTTTACGGCGTTCAGTTCGCTTGATTACGCCCACACCACCGATTATCCCGCAAACGCGGCGCCTCTCGCGCTCGTTTCCGATTGGGCGAAATTCACGACCGACGGTTGGGCGTGGACTTACGGTTGTTTCTTTAACGATTACTTCTGTTTCTTCGATATGTATTCTTTCTATGAGGATTTCTATAAAATCCTCTACAAGAACGGATATCAGTTCACTTACGCGCAATTCCACAGCGAACAGCGCGGCGCGGATTCGGGATTCTTTACCCTCGCAAATTATCTTACGAGCAAAATGGCTTGGGATTCGTCGCTTACGATGAACGACCTTATCGACGACTATTTCGACGCCATGTATCTCGACGCGGCGGAATCGATGAAAAAGTATTTCCTCGAATGCAGACTCTGGTTTGCCAGAGAATACGGTAAGCACGGTTGGTCGGAGAGCGCGATAAGTGAAAGACCTACGTCGTCCGGTTCGAGTTTTGATTTCGGTACGGTAAGCGATTTGTTCGCAAAACTCGACGACGCATACGCGGATATTGCGAAATATAAGGCGGATACCGCGGTTTATAACAAATTGAAAACCCATATCGATATAGAATGGTTATTCCCTGCAAAGGTTGCCCTAACTCTTTATAAAAACTCTTACGAAGAAGTAAGATTGGATGAAATGAAGAGTAAGTTCAAAAGCCTTTGCGGCTCGCTCGGAATAACGAGATACGGCGAAGCGAGTACGGATCGTATAGATTCGTTCCTTTCGGCGCTTTAAGGAGGAGCGATATGAAAAGACGTAACATATTTACGATATTGACTATTGTTTTTTCGTTGGCGATTCTTGCGCTCACGATCGGTTGTTCGGATAAGAACAAGGGCGAATCCGTTTCGTCGGATTCCGCGTCATCGGATACGGGCGAAATAGAGTTCTCTCTCGATAAAACGTCTTGTTCTATGACGGTCGGAGATACGGCGGTTCTCGTCGCCTCGAATTACGACGAGAAAAACGTTACCGTTATCTGGAAAAGTTCCGATGAAAGCGTAGCGACCGTCGACGGCGGAGTTATAAACGCGGTCGGCGCGGGCGAAGCCGATATTACGGCTACGGCAGACAACAAAAACGCCGTCTGTAAAGTTACGGCAGGCTTCGGAAATCTTCAGCCGACGTTCAGCCTAAAGCATATCGGCGACGAATTAAACCTGACGAAAACAAATTCTTACGTTCTCGAAGGGGCGGTGAATTTTAACGGAAAAGACTATCCCTGCGAGGATTTGTCGGTTGAAATAGAAAACGGTGACATCGCCGCTTACGAAGACGGAAAACTCGTACCGAAGAAGGTTGGTTCCACCGCCGTTACCGTAAAGGGCGAATGGAAAAATTTTGACACGTCGCTGATGCGCGCAAGTTTTACGTTGAACGTAATCAAAGACGTCGAAATATATGCCGTTACGGAAGTGAACGGCGAAGAACGCAGAATCGATTCGGTGGATTTATACGTCGTCGACGAATGGCAGGGCGTTCGTTATGCCGATTCGGCGACTATAAAACTTAAAGTCTACGAGGACGGGGAATTGAAGTCCGGCACGCTCGAATGTAAACCGAAGGAAAGATTGTTTACATTCGACGAAGCGAGCGGCACAATTACTGCAAGGAAAAAATTCGTCAGTTCGTCCTATATCAACGCAAAATATACCGATTCGGACGGCAACGTTTACACGAAAAAAATACCCGTAACGGTTTCATGTCCGACGGTCGAATACGAAGAAGAATTTGTCTGGGAAGGCGATAAGTTTTCCGTTACCGACGTGTTCGGCGAGAACGCGCAGTTGCTCTCGGTTAAACAGGGCGGAGAAGAAATAGAATTCGAACCGGACAAAATCACCGGGAAACTGAAATTTGCGGGTAAGGATACCGAACCTATCGAAGTGCAAACGACCAAGGGCGGATTTTTATTCAAGAATATTTTCGGTTACGACGCGGAATTGACGGCGGATAATATCGTGTCCGAGTTGACGCTTAACGGTAAAAACGACAAATATTACGTCCTGAATTCAGACGTCGGCAGTGCGTCTGCGCCGATATCTTTCGTCGGTCAGACGGAGGCTTCGGAAACGGTAAATTTCGCGGGAACGTTCGACGGCAGAGGACATACGTTATATGCAAAAACGGGTAAACACGGAATTTTCGGAGGTTTTGGTCTCGGCGCAGTCGTTAAAAACACCAAGTTTGTCATAACTTTCGATAAATCGTCGGGCAAAGCCTGCGGTTTGGCGGGCAACGGCAAAGTTTATGATAGCAGATTGTTCCGCGCGGACAGTCAACTCGAAAACCTTTATATCGAAACGACGAATTTTTCCGATAATACGTTCGCGATCGCCACGATCAGAAGAATGGGAATGAAACTTAAAGACGTGTT
Organism: Subdoligranulum sp. APC924/74; assembly: GCA_963650905.1. Lineage (GTDB taxonomy): Bacteria > Bacillota > Clostridia > Christensenellales > Borkfalkiaceae > UBA10281. Next base: position 741 of record CAVJNC010000137.1, on the reverse strand, counting down.
TGTAAATCTCGGGGACGCTTCCTTGGTTTCGAATTTTGACGGAAGAAACAACGTTGCCGCGCTCTTCAATGTCGATTATACATGGAATAACATCATGGTTAACGAAAAAGTCGATTTGGGCGAAATGCAGAACGTGCGGGTTGTAAGCGGCAAGGTTATGCCGATCGGCAACGGTTATGCATGGGAAACCAGCGGTCCGTACAATGCGGTAAAAGGTTTTGATGGCTGGGAAACATACGGCGGCTACTCATGGTACGTTAATTTTGCGAAAAACGACGTTAACTTGTTCGGCTCCGTCAATCACTCGGGAGCGGAAGGCTCTGTTCCTTACACGCGTATTACGATTACCGACTCGACAAAACATAAAGATTGGTTTAAATGGATCAGCGTCAACTATATAACCGATTTTGTTGGGGAAAAATGTATCACCGTCTATTATGGCGGTACAGACGTTGCCGACGGCGGGGTGTATCGTTACAACACGATAAGCGACCTCAAGTCGTACGGTATTTCCGCCGTGGGTACGTGGAATATAGACTGATAAAAAAGCAGGCAGACACAAGAATTTCACCCGTATGGAAGGTTGTCTTCTGTACGGGTGTTTCTAATTTCGGATTGACTTATTATAAATAAAATTACTGACGGTGATTAAAAATAAGATGAATAACTTTTTGGAAAAACTTTTAAATGAAATGACCTTAGAGGAGATCTGCGGGCAGCTTCTGTGTTATGATATATACG
>CAVJNC010000136.1:0-5060 GCA_963650905.1 Subdoligranulum sp. APC924/74 | reverse complement strand
ATTATATACAACAAAGTCGCCAACAAGTAATATTTGAAGTCTTTTTTAATCAGTTTTCCGAAAAAATCGACGTTCTTTTTCCCGCTTTCGGGCTTTTCGGTGAAAATATGCTCGTATGCGCTCACTTCGTCTACGGGCGGCTTTGCTTCTCGCTTTCGTTTCATAACAAGTATCCTCACATTTCAGACGGGGGTATTCTATCATAAAGCAAACGGTAAGTCAATAGTAATTCACATAATTTGCGTCCGTTTCGATATACTTTTTTTATGATAATAATTTTTATTCGTTCGACGCTGACGTTTATCGTTCTTCTCGTCGTTATGCGGCTTATGGGCAAAAGGCAGATCGGCGAAATGCAACCTTTCGAACTCGTAATAACCCTGCTCATAGCGGAACTCGCCTGCATACCAATGTCCGATATATCCGTTCCGCTCGTTTACGGGATAGCCGCCATTCTCGCGGTGTTCGTCATTCATCAGACGTTGTCTCTTCTCGACCGCTCGGGGCGTATTCTCAAAAGAGCGATAAGCGGCAAACCGTCGGTCGTTCTGAACAAAAACGGCGTGGATTTTATCGAACTGAGAAAAAACAATATGGACGTGGAAGATCTCATCGAATCGATGCGTTCGGCGGGATATTTTTCGCTCGACGACCTCGATTACGCCATTTTCGAATCGAACGGAAAACTTTCCGCAATGGAAAAAACGGGCGAAAAAAGCGGAAAAACATCCTTGCCCGTTCTGCTCGTGTGCGAGGGAAAAGCCATTCACAACAACCTCGGACTGGTAGGATGGAATCTCGACACGCTTAACGAAACGATTAAAAAGCGCGGCGCGAAAAGCCTGAAACAGGTGGGCGTGATGACCGTGGACGGCAACGGAAAAGTTTACTATCAGAAAGAAAACGAAAAATACGAAACCTTTAACGTAAGGATCAAGGAGGGGTTGAATTGGTAAAATCGCTCGTATCGGTACTAGTCGCGCTTCTTTTGCTTTCCGGCGCGGCGGTTTACGAACAGATTTACGTCCGCTCGGCGTTCGAAGAACTCCGCGAACAAGCCGAGATAATGCAGGAAAAGGAACTCGCGAAAACGGCAACCGTCGCGGACGCGGAAAACGTGAGAAACCGCTGGATTAAGGAAAAAGAGAAAATTCACGCTTTCGTTTCGCATAACGACGTAAAAGAACTCGACATGTGGCTTTCGGAAGGGGTTGCGTTCACTAAAAACGGCAAATACGACGAGGCTTACACCAAATACGCGGTGATTGCGGACTTATGCGAAGGCATTCCGAAAGGATATCTCATCAGATTCGAAAATATTTTCTGATTAAAAACACGCTCTTATTTATAAAAATACGTTCTTATTTATAAAAACACGCCGCGATTTCCGTTGACGGAAATCGCGGCGTTCGCATTTATTTCAAGCCGATTAAATCTTCGGGCCTGCGGAAACAAGCGCTTTGCCTGCCGCGTTGCCTTCGTATTTCGCGAAGTTTTTGATGAATCTGCCGGCAAGGTCGACGGCTTTTTCGTTCCAGACTTTCGCGTCCGCATAAGTGTCTCTCGGATCGAGAATCGCGGGATCAACGCCGGGAAGTTCGGTGGGAACCTCGAAATCGAAATAAGGAATCTTCTTCGTGGGAGCCTTATCGATCGCGCCGCTTAAAATAGCGTCGATGATTCCGCGGGTATCCTTGATGGAAATACGTTTACCCGTTCCGTTCCAACCGGTGTTTACGAGGTAAGCCTTCGCGCCGCTCTTCTTCATCTTCCTGACGAGTTCTTCGGCATATTTTGTGGGATGAAGTTCGAGGAACGCCTGACCGAAGCAAGCCGAGAACGTGGGCGTGGGTTCGGTTATTCCGCGTTCCGTTCCCGCAAGTTTAGCCGTGAAACCGGAAAGGAAGTAATACTGAGTCTGCTCCGGCGTAAGAATGGATACGGGAGGAAGAACTCCGAATGCGTCGGCGGAAAGGAAAATCACGCTCTTTGCGTCCGGCGCGGCGGAAACGGGGCGAACAATGTTCTTGATATGGTCGATAGGATAGGAAACGCGGGTGTTTTCCGTAACGCTCTTATCGGCAAAGTCGATTTTTCCGTCCTTGTCGAGAGTTACGTTCTCCAGAAGAGCGTTTCTCTTTATCGCGTTGTAAATGTCGGGTTCGGAATCCTTATCGAGGTTGATAACCTTGGCATAGCAACCGCCTTCGAAATTGAACACGCCGTTATCGTCCCAGCCGTGTTCGTCGTCGCCGATGAGAAGCCTCTTCGGATCGGTGGAAAGAGTGGTTTTACCCGTTCCGGAAAGTCCGAAGAAAATAGCGGTGTTCTTGCCGTCAAGATCGGTGTTTGCGGAACAGTGCATCGAAGCGATGCCCTTTAAGGGAAGATAATAGTTCATCATCGAGAACATACCTTTCTTCATTTCGCCGCCGTACCATGTGTTGACGATGATCTGCTCTCTGCTCGTTATGTTGAACATAACGGCGGTTTCTGAGTTGAGACCGAGTTCTTTATAATTTTCGACCTTAGCCTTGGAAGCGTTGTAAACGACGAAATCGGGTTCGAAATTTTCGAGTTCTTCCTTGGTGGGTTTGATGAACATATTCTCGACGAAATGAGCCTGCCATGCGACTTCCACTATGAAGCGGATTGCCATACGCGTATCTTTGTTCGCGCCGCAGAAAGCGTCCACGACGTAAAGTTTTTTTCCGGAAAGTTCGTCCACGGCGATTTTCTTTACGGCGTTCCACGCTTCGATCGTCGCGGGGTGGTTGTCGTTTTTATATTCGTCCGAAGTCCACCAGACGGTGTCTTTGGAATTATCGTCCACGACGATAAATTTATCTTTTGGCGAACGGCCCGTGTAAATACCCGTCATAACGTTGACGGCGCCGAGTTCGCTGACCTGTCCTTTTTCATAACCCTCCAAAGCAGGATTGGTTTCTTCTTTGAAAAGTTCTTCGTAAGAAGGATTGTGCACGATTTCTTTAACGCCGGTTATACCGTACTTTGCTAAATCGATCTTTTTCATATTTTTACCTCGCTTTTCGTTTTTCTTTATTGTTTGCCTTGTCGTCCGGTTTTGAACTGCAAATTTCAAAATCTCCCCAACCTCCCCCATTATCTTCAGTATACACTTTTTTTCAGAAAAAGGAAACAATTTTTCAAGCAAAAGCAACAAAGTATAAATTTTTCATACAAAAGACATAAAACCGTAACAATTATCGCCGGCGAGCGTAATCACAAACAAACAAAACATAAATGCGGGCATAATTAAGGGCGAGCCTCCGAGGAGGCTCGCCCGTCAATCGTTTAAAAATTATTCTTCGACGGTTTCGGTCGGTTCCGCGCCGCCCTCTTCCGTTTCCGCGGTTTCGCCGTCCGCAAGTTCTTCGCCTTCGACTACCTCTTCTTCGTCCTCGTGCGGAGTAATCGCAATCGTGGAGATAGACGCGCCGTCGAGACGCATAACCTTTACGCCCTGCGTGTCGCGGCCGATGAGCGAAATCTCGTCCACTCTCGTCCTTATGGCGATGCCGGTGTCGGAAATCATCATTATGTCCTCGCCCTCGCGAACGGGTTTGATTCCGACGAGATAGCCCGTTTTTTCGTTGAACTGACCGGCTTTTATGCCCTTGCCCGCTCTGGACTGAAGTCTGTATTCGTCGACGCTGCTCCTCTTTCCGTAGCCGTTGGACGAAACGGTGATGACCGTGTCGTCGGGTTTTACGACGGACATATCGATGACGTAATCGCCGTCCGAAAGGTCGATGGACCTCACGCCCTGCGTGTCTCTGCCCATCTTTCTGACGTCTTTTTCGCTGAACCTGATACACTTACCCTCGTGCGAGCCGATAAGGACTTCGTCTTCGCCGCTCGTGAGTTGCACGGAAATAAGTTCGTCGCCGGGGAGAAGGCTTATCGCGATCTTTCCGCTCTTTCTTATCGAATCGAACTCGGACATAGCCGTTTTCTTGATAAGACCAAACTTCGTCGCCATCATAATGTAGCCGTCCGCGCAGTTCTCGTTTTCTGTTTCCGCGCCCGTTTCGCCCGTTTCGACGCCTTCCGCGGCGGTTGCCGTGACCGATTCGTCGGTTACGACTTCGTTGCCGTTTTCGTCGATTTCGGTTTCGAGATCTTCGCCGGCGATTTCCTTTCTCGGGATGACCGCGGTGATTCTTTCGCCGTTGCTCACCTGAATGAGGTTGACTATCGCTCTGCCCCTCGTCGCGCCCTTGGACGCTTCGGGAACTTCGTAAGCCTTGATTCTGTACACCTTACCGAGCGAACTGAAGAACAACAGGTCGTCGTGCGTGGAGCATACGAACATATTCTCCACGAAATCTTCTTCCTTGGGTTTATGAGCCGTCACGCCCTTTCCTCCGCGACGCTGAGCCTTGCACTCTTTCGTCGCGATTCTCTTGACGTAACCCATATGCGTCATCGAAATTACGACGTCCTCTCTCTCGATGAGGTCCGCCTCGCCGATATCGGCGTAATCGGTGGAAATTTCCGTTTTTCTCGGGGTGGGATATCTGTTTTTAATATCTTCGAGGTCGTTTCTGACGATCGCTCTCACTCTTTCCGGCTTCTGAAGGATATCTTCGAGGTCGGCTATCGTAGCGTCGAGTTGACGAAGTTCTTCGTTCAGTTTGTCGACTTCCATAGAAGTGAGCCTCTGGAGCCTCATTTCGAGAATAGCCGTACACTGCTTGTCGTCGAGAAGGAAGGCGGCTTTCAACTGCGAAGTCGCTTCGTCCTTATCCTTACTGCGTTTGATTATCGCGATGACTTCGTCGATATTGGCAAGCGCGATGACGAGACCTTTGACTATATGCTCTCTTTCTCTCGTTCTCGCAAGATCGTATTTGGTACGTCTTTCGATAACGTCGATCTGGTGATCGACGAAGTAAGAAAGAATTTCTTTAAGGTTAAGTATCTTCGGATCCGTTCCGACAAGCGCAAGAAGAATTATACCGTCGGAAATCTGAAGATTCGTCTGCTTATAGAGCGAATTGAGTACGACCTGAGCGTTCGCGTCTTTCTTGATTTCG
>CAVJNC010000135.1:867-5168 GCA_963650905.1 Subdoligranulum sp. APC924/74 | reverse complement strand
ATGCTACAACAGCCACGACAGAAGGCAATAAAAAACAAATGCGAATATGGTTTATGTGTTGTTAATTTTATGCGGTGTTCTAACAGGGTTAAACAAAGGTGCGTTCTATAATTGTAGCGGACTTACGGGAGATTTGGTAATTCCCGGCAACGTAACCTCTATCGGTGTTTCTGCGTTCTATAATTGTAGCGGACTTACGGGAGATTTGGTAATTCCCGGCAACGTAACCTCTATCGGTGTTTCTGCGTTCTATAATTGTAGCGGACTTACGGGAGATTTGGTAATTCCCGGCAACGTAACCTCTATCGGTGTTTCTGCGTTCGAATATTGTAGCGGACTTACGAATGTAATATGGAATGCGGAAAACTGCACAAGCGCAGGTGCTTATAATTGTCCTATATTTAAAAACTGCTCAAACTTAAGCAATGTAACGATAGGAGAAAACGTAAAAACAATACCCGCTTACGCGTTCAAAGATTGTAGCGGACTTACAGATATTCACTATAACGGAACGATAGAACAATGGGAAGCAATCGAAAAGAATTCCGGTTGGGATTCCGATACCGGCAATTACACCGTTCACTACAAGGACGGGAATATCTGAAAAGGTAATTAATCGCAGGTTTTAAGGGGTTATAATCGGCACATCCCCGAAACGGCAACAGTAATCGAATCAAATAAAATAACCGAAACGGCAAAACGCCGGACAAATCCGAAAACAATCGGATTTGTCCGGCGCGTTTTTATGTCTTGAATCAATTCATTTCTCTTCCTCGGTTTCGATTTGCCTGTATATATCCCGCATCCGCGCGGCGATTTCCGCAATCTCATCGTCGCTTCCCTTTATCTCCCCGCCAAACTTTGTCAACGCGGCGATTTCCGCGATTTCATCGGAATATTCGCCCGTCTCCCCGCCGAACTTCGTCAACGCGGCGATTTCCGCAATCTCATCGGAATATTCGCCCGTCTCCCCGCCGAACTTCGTCAGCGCGGCGAAAGGCGCGAACTGAGCGGCGCGGTCGTTCATAGTCATTTTCGGCCGTCCGGATTCGGGGCGGCTCAAACCTATTATGTCGTCGTATTTTCCCGTCACGCCTTATGCCCTCCGATCTGCTCGTTTCTTTGCTTTCCGGTCGCCCCCGATTCGTAATTCATACCTTTCAGGACGGCGTTCTTGCCGTATTTTTTCCTTATTTCGAGAACGGCTTCCTGCCGCTTTCTCTCCTTTTTCATCTCTTCGTCGCGGGTTTCCGTCTTTTTCTCGTCGTCGAAAAACGATATCTGGGAAACGCTTGCCTCTTCCGCGGCGCGGCGTTCGTCGACCGTGTGCGAAGCGCACAGATTAAGCCTTCTCACGAGCAGATTTTCATCCGCGATGCGGACGAAAAGATTATCGAACTGCTCCACGAGAACCTTCGTGGACGACGTGAAGCCCCCGAGATTATGCGAACCGCGCGCCTCCTTAGGCACTTTTCTGCCGTAGCGGTCGATTTTTATTTCTCCGCCGTAACTCCCCGCCCCTTCCGCGCCGTTCAGATTTTCCGCGTCGTAACCGACGTTCAGAACGATCCGGTCGGTAACGAGTCTTTTGCCGACCATCTCCATAGACAAAGCGTCCGCCATTTCCTTGACGATGAGCCGAGCCTTCCCGAAGGTGTACGGCTCGTGCAGCACCTGCCCCGAGGATAAACTGCTGTTTACGGGCTTATAGGCCTTTATATCCTTAATCGCGCAAGGCTCGACGCCCCACGCGTGGTCGATGAGAAGTTCGGCGTTCACGCCGAAAAGTTTGAAAAGCAAATTCTCGTTATAATAATCGGAAGGCTTGCCGAGCGAACACCTTGCGATATCGCCCATCGTGTGAATGCCCTGTCCGGCGAGTTTTTTCGCGTAGCCCGCGCCGACGCGCCAGAAATCGGTTATCGGCTTATGCCCCCACAGCGTTTCGCGGTAGGTTTTTTCGTCGAGTTCGGCGATTCTCACTCCGTTTTCGTCCGCTTTGATTTTCTTCGCCTCGATGTCCATCGCGATTTTCGCGAGATATAAATTCGTACCTATCCCCGCCGTGGCGGTTATGCCCGTTTCGCCGAGTATGTCCTTGATCATCGTCATCACGAGTTCGCGGGCGGTCTGCTTGTAAATCTTCATATAATCGGTGAGGTCGACGAACACCTCGTCTATCGAATAGACGATAACGTCGTCCTCGGAGACGTATTTTTTATATATTTCGTAAATTTTCCGGCTCGTCCGGACGTATTTCGCCATTCTCGGCCGCGCGACGATAAACCCGAGTTCTTTCGTCTGATCGTTTTTCAGTTCTTCGTCGACAAAAGACCGACCGTTGAATTTTCCGTCGGGAGCGTTTTTAAGCCTCTCCCTGTTCACTTCGCGAACGCGACGGATAACCTCGAAAAGTCGCGCTCTGCCCGAGATTCCGTAAGATTTGAGCGACGGCGAAACGGCAAGGCATATCGTTTTTTCCGTTCTCGATTCGTCCGCCACGACGAGATTCACGCCGAGCGGATCAAGTCCCCTCTCCACACATTCGACCGAAGCGAAAAACGATTTAAGGTCGATCGCGGCGTATATTCTGTTTTTCTTTTCCGCCATACCAACCTCTCTTTATGCGTTTTACCTACATAAAATGTCGACCTATAAGCCGATTATCGCGTGTTTTTGCATCCGATCAACTCACCGCGAACGCGTTTTACCGAATTTGCGTCCGATCAGAAAATCGCTTTTTCTATCACTCCGCCGCCGAGGCATTTCTCGTCGTCGTATAAAACGCAGAACTGCCCTTCGGTTATAGCGCGTTGTTTTTCGTCGAAATCGACGTAAATTCTATCGTCGCCCATGCGGACGGTAACGCCCTGCTCTTCCTGACGATAGCGGAATTTCGCCTTGCACCTGAACTCTTTTTCCGCAGGCGCGGAAGGAATCCAGTTGCACGAATTCATATAAAGACCTTTGGAATAAAGCCTGTCCTCCGCCCCGTGCGCGACGTATAAAACGTTGTTTTTCAAATCTTTTTCGACGACGAACCACCTGCCCGCGTCGCCCGCCTGACCGCCTATATCGAGACCTCTGCGCTGACCTATCGTGTAATACATAAGCCCGCAATGCTCGCCGAGCGTTCTGCCGTCGTAAGTTTTTATCTCGCCTTTTTTCGCCGGAATGTAATTCATCAGAAATTTCCTGAAATTACGCTCGCCGATGAAGCAAATGCCCGTGCTGTCCTTTTTTTCGGCGGTGGCGAGTCCGTTTTCTTCGGCGATCCGCCTCACCTCCGGCTTGGGCAGATCCTGAAGAGGAAACAAAACGTCCGACAACTGGCTTTGCGAAAGTTGATTCAAAAAGTAAGTCTGATCCTTGTTCCGATCCTTCGCCTTGAGCAGATAATGCGTTCCGTTTTCGTGGCGTATTCCGCAGTAATGCCCCGTCGCTATATAGTCTGCGCCGAGTTGCATGGCGTATTCCTTGAACGGGCCGAATTTTATTTCGCGATTACACAAAACGTCGGGGTTGGGGGTTCTGCCGCGCTTATATTCGTCGAGGAAATAGGAAAAAACCCTGTCCGTATATTCCTTTGCGAAATTCACTCCGTAATAGGGAATATCGAGTTTCGCGCAAACTCTTCTCACGTCCGCATAATCGTCGTCCGCCGTGCAGCAACCGTCAACGTCGTCGCCCTCCCAATTTTTCATAAACAAGCCCACGACGTTATATCCCTGCTCTTTTAAAAGCAACGCCGCCACGGAACTATCCACGCCGCCGCTCATACCGACGACAACAGTTTTCGACATATCTTTTCTCCGAAGCCGACCGGAAACGACAACGCTTTCCCGCCGGCAAAATGTTTTATCCGAATTTTGTAACGATCCGTCATTTCATGGCCGATCGATAAAGTCATTATAGCACTTGTCGCGCGGCAAGTCAACCATACGCAATCGCGCCCGATCGCGCGAACTCGGCATTACGAAGGCAGCCGATTTACGCAAACAGCCGATTTAGAAAAACAACCGATTTACAATAAAACCGATTTACGCAAACAGCCGATTTATGAAAACAACCGATTTATGAAAAAAAACGATTTACGGAACAAACCGCGCCGAAACTTCTTTAAACAGAACGCCGTTAACGCGAAAACAAAACGCCGTTAACGCAAATCGCGGCTTGACGGCTATGCCGAAAAATGGTATAATATATTTATGAAAAAGATACTCATAAAACCTAAACGGATTGCCGTCGCTCTGATTCTTGCTTTTACGGTCGTTTTTTCGGGCGCGGCATGCCACCGAGTC
>CAVJNC010000135.1:0-857 GCA_963650905.1 Subdoligranulum sp. APC924/74 | reverse complement strand
CGACTGCCGGACGAATTGAAGAACGAAAACGGTGAAATCGCATTCGCCGCCGGCAGATCCGAATGTCGCATAAATCCGGACGAAAAAACATTTTCTTACGTCTCTTCGGAATCTTCTTCCGAACAATCCGACGGGGAATCCGAAGAAAAAACGGATCCGACGACTCCCGTCGTTTCGGGAGGAACGACGCCGCGTTACGACATAAGAACGGCGGAAGGTTACGAAGATATCGTTCCGCATATCAAGGATCTCGACATCGAAGGCAGCGACCGGTCCGTGATTTACACGCAAGGCTATTCCGTCGGCGGCAAAGTTTACGGAATCTGCAACGTTTATAAAGATACGGTAGGTTATCTCTCGGGCGGCGGCAATTACGGCATAGAGGAGATCGCTTATTCCGTATATTACGCATACGACGCCGAATCCGACGAGTTTTCCGTCATCGATAAACTCGACGACGCGGTTTTCGTCGCTTTTTCCGGAAATCGGATCATATATTGGAAGAGCAAAAAGTATTATATTCTGAACGTTGACGACGGAAAATCCGATTATCTGTTCGACGACCGCGCTTACGACAGCGGAATCCGGCAACAATCGCGTTCGACGGTTTACTTCAACGACGATTACGCGATCATCGAAATGATCAAAGCGAAAGGGACGAAAGATATTTACCATATGTTCGTTTACGACTTCAACGAAAGCGCGTTGACGGAACTCAAATCGTTCGAAATCTCGTATTTTTAAAAAAGTCGGGCTATAAGCCGTTTAATTCGCATTTTCAAGAATCATTAACAAGTAGAACCCGACATTTCAAATAATTAAAAACCGCGCGGAACAAATAGTCCGAGCGGTTTTGC
>CAVJNC010000134.1:0-5206 GCA_963650905.1 Subdoligranulum sp. APC924/74 | reverse complement strand
CATTCGTACACGTCGCAACTTCCGTTTTTCACGAACTTGCCGACGTTGATGCCGAGCGTTATCACCCACGCGAATTCGAGAATTATCAGCGTCGGTTCGGAGAGCGCCTCGAGAAAACGTCTGAAAACCGTCTTTTTCTTTTGCGCCGTGATTTCGTTCTTCCCGAAGTCGCGCCTGTTCTTTTCGACCTGCCCGCGCTTCAGCCCCGCGCTTTCGCTCGTTTTGTAATAATTCTCGATTTCTTTGATTTTTGCGGAATGCGCGTTCATATACACCTCGGAATTTTTGAATTTACGTCCGCCGACGGCAATCGCCGACAACCGACGACTATAACCGACTACAATAATCGGCATAACCGACGACTATAATCTATAACCGTAGCCGGCGTAACCGACGACTATAATCGGCGACGGCGGCAACGGCGAACGGAATTCTTATTCATATAATATATATTGTTCCGCGCGGGGCTTTATTCTTTGAACCGCCCGACGAATACGAAAAACTCCCCGCCCACAGGCAGAGAGTTTCGTTAAATTATTCGCCTCATTTAATTCCGAGGCTTAGTTTCTTCGCCGCAATTATTATTGCAATTATCGTCGTTGCGGTTATCGTTGCAATTATCGTCGCAATCATCATTGTAATTATCGCCGTTGCGGTTATCGTTGCAATCATCGCTGCAATCCTCATTGTAATTATCGGCGCAATTATTATTGCAATTATCGTCGTTGCGGTTATCGTTTCAACTTTTCCCTGACAACAAGATTCGTTTTCCGTTCGTCACGCTTTATTAAAGGATGAAAATTTAATTATCCGCGTTAAGCCACACGGATATCCGATTTTTCTCATCGAGCCAGTGCCTTCCGCAGGACGCGTAATCGGTAAGCAGAATTCCGCCTTCCGAAGTTTTAAGAATAAGCCTTACGCTTTCGTATTCCCGAGTCGGTTTTTGTTCAGAAACGAATCCGCCGTCCTTTTTAACCGGAGTAAATTCATCGATTATCGCCCCGTTTTCTTTGCGTTCGTCGCGAGCCAGAACCAAACCGCCGTACATATACGCCGTTTTACCGTTCAGGCGTATTCCGATCAGCCGAGGATCGAGCGCGACGACTATTTTGTCTCCGTTTTTCCACTCGCGGACGATCGCGTTATAACCTGTCGTTGCCGCCGCCGTTTCGCCGTTAATCGTTATCGTTGCGTTTCTGCTCCATGAAGGTATTCTGAACGCCAGTTCGAACCTATGCGGCTTATCCGAGCGTATCGTTATTTCGGCAATTCCGTCTTTAACGCCGTCGCCCTTTACCAAAAACGTCGGGCTACAATCGTCGATATCGATACCGATTTCGCCGTCTATATAAAACGTCGGGCTACAATCGTCGATATCGATACCGATTTCGCCGTCTATATATTCGTTGAATACATAACCTCGCGCCGTTTTTTCGACCGCGATTAAAGGCAGCAGCGCGACGCCCGCCGCGCCTATGCAACCGCAACAACCGTAATAGCCGCCGTCGGAAAATTTCTTATAACCGCCTATCCCAACGCCCCTTTTCTGATTAACGAGCGGACTGTAACTGTCGAACGGAAGTCCGTCGATAAAGGCGTTTTCCTCACGACAATATTGTTCGTTGCCGAGATAATTAAGACTGCCGTAAAGCGCGTTATAAGCCGATTTTCTATTTCGTCGGCATATTCCGCATTCATCGTGAGGCGTAAAAGGCGTTCGTTTAAACGCATATAAGTGACGGTTACGCAAGTCTCCTGCATGATCGTTCCGTCCTCAACCTCTTCGGTTTGCTTAGCCGAGCGAGATCCGAACCACATTAAGTTTTAACGGCGCAAAATTTGTAAAATCTGCGTTAAACTCACTTATAATACGGCAAGTATTATCGCGTTCGTTTGCCTTGATTTTCCTGAATTTATCGCCGTTAAAATGCAAAACACCTTAAAGCCGTATTTTTTGATGATTTTTGGTAAAGGCGAACGCCGACGTACTTGCCGTACTTCAAGTGAGAATTTGCCAAAAAGCGTGAAAAAGACGGCTTTAAGGCTTGATGGGGTTCGAATCTCACTCGGCTAACCGCGGAATTATCGAACAGTTCGCGAGTGCAACCGCAGGAACCGATTATCGTGACGTCGCTTTCTCTCACGCTTTTCGTAAATTTTTCCGCAACGTCGAAATACTCTTTTTTGCCCGTCGCTTCGTAATACGCCAGAACGCCCTCGAAGAAAGACATCATTTCGTATGCTTTCACCTCGGGGAACGTATAAGGGTATTTCCCCTCTTTTACGAGGTCGATTAAATTACCCGTTCCGCAACCGCCCGTGGAAATAATATATTCGGCAAAGTCGAGATATTCTTTTTTTTCGGTCAGTTTGCACAACTCGACGATCGGCTCCAGAATAGTGCAGGAATTCAGACCGCCGTAAATATAACTCGTTTGCGTTACGGGCTTTTTGCCCGCTCCGATTTCAGAAACGATATAATCGGCGTGCCTCGTCATCGAGCCGAGCACGGCTTTTTTTAACGTCTCGTCCTTGCAGATGCCGTAAAAATAAAGGCAACCGACAAGCACGTATTTGCGGCACCACATATCCCAGCCGTTAAACTCCGCTTCGGGAGTATACGTCGTTATTCTGCCCGATTCGTCCTGCGTTTCGAGCAGTTTTTTCACCGCGTTTTCCAGAATCGGATAGAGAGTTTCGTCCGGCAGATATTTATAGGCAAGGCACGCGCCGCGCATCATCTTGCCGAAATATTCGCCCCGCCAGCCGTTACCCTCGGAATCTTCTTTGGTTAAAAACACGTTCGCGAACTTGTTCCAGAGTTTTTCGTCTTTCAACTGTTTTTCGATGATAAACAGAACGTTGTCGTTTTCCTTTCCGATAAACTTTTCGGAACCGTTTTTTAGGTATGATAATTTGCACATTTCGTTCACCGTAAATTTTCTTTTTATTGTCGATACAGGACGACAAAAGCCCCCGTATAAGTCGATTATCTTTATATTTTTCAGGTCAATGCAAATCCGGCAAGTCGATTATCTTTGTTTTTTCAATCAATACAAATCCGAAAAATCGCTTGCCGTTATTGTTTTCCGGTCAATACAAATCCGACGAGTCGCTTATCGTTATCGTCTTGCCGTCGAACACGAGGGTTTTGAACTCGAAAGCGGTAAACTCGACCTTAATCTTATACCCGTAAATCGTCAATCCCGTTTCCGCGTTTCCGTTATGCCCGTTATACAGTCTGAGCATAAAATCCCCGCCTATAAGTCGTTTAAACGCGGAAATCACGATATTCTGATTGCTTAAAACCACCGTGTTGTTTTTATTATCTCCGTTCCCGTGAGGGAAGAAAGACAACGCGTAAGGCTTCTGATTAAACTCGTTCGCAAACCTCTCGCATTCCGCTATATCGTTCACGGCTATTCTGCACGAGAAGTCATACGAACCTTGCTCTACATTTTCGAAAAATCTTGTTTCGTCGGGAATGAGCGAATGGCAATCGTCCGTCGGATGGGCGCAATAAGCCGAGCCGTTCAGAAGCGTGAGGTACAGGTTATCTCCGTCTTTTGACGAACTGTGAACGCCCGAATTATTGTAAATTACAAGTGCTTTTTCTCCGCATTTTACGCCGACGTATCTGTTGCACGGATATTCGCAACCGTTGGCGGAATATTCTTCCACCCCGAACGCCATTTGCGCGAAATATTTTTCGCCTTTCACGGGCAGAGCGAGTTTGAGAGCCTTATACGTTTCGTTCCACAAAACGTGAATATTCACGTCCGCATAGGGCGCATCTTTATAGATTTTATAGTTTATTACCGCGTGGCTTTCGCCGAGCGAGAACAGCGATTGAACTTCGGTTAAAAGTTCGCCCTTTTCCACGACCGTTACGTTTTCGAGGTTTTCAAACACTCCTCTTTTCGACAGGTCTGGAAGCATCTGCTTATATTCGCTTTCGGTGTAAACCCATTTATCTTCGGGCAGATTGTCGTATAAAACGGGACTTTCGCCGAGTTTTTTAATTCTCCAACCCCACGGGTCGCCGTTGTCGTTCAGCACGTTAAGAGCGAACGCGCCGCCGCTCAGATATTCCTTGCCGCCGACCTTAAACGAGGTAATTAAGCCTGTTTTTCTGTCAATCACAACGGTTTTTACGCTATCCGTTAAGATAATTTCCTTTCCGTCGTCCTTAACCGCCTTGATTTTCGGCTCGATGGTTTTGTTTATGCCGTAAGAAGCAACGCCGAACGCGGGAACGGAAACCCTCAACAAAAGCCGTTTTCTTCTGTCCATATTTATAAGGCTTTCTTCCTTGATAATCTGAAAAGGAACATCTTTTCCGCTCAGGTCGTAAACCCTTAATTTGTATTTTTCGGTGTCCGAAAACAGCGAATCTTCGATGAAAAATTCGGCTTCGACGTAGCCGTTATACTCATACGGATAGGGGGTGAACACCACGATATTATCGTCGCGAGGGGTAACTTTCGGCAAACGGCTTGCCATTGCGGCGAACGCGCCGAACATTTCTTCCTTTAAATCTTCTATCGCGCGGTGAGCCTTTCTTATCGAAGAAAGCGTACCCGTTTTTATCGCCGTTCCGCTTAAAACGTCGTGAAATTCTATCTGACAAAGCGTTTTTTCGGCTTTTTTGAAAACTTCTTTATCGTATCTGAAATCGGTCGAAAGTTCAGCCGCCGAACACGTTTTTTCGGCGAGATAGAGCGTGTTTTCGAGTTCGTCGTGCGCCTGCTTTATACTGCTTACCGACGAATAGGTTTTAGCGAAACAAACGAGTTGCTTGTCGTAAACCGTCGTGGGATTAACCGCCGCGAAATAGTTTTCGAGCGTGGTGTGAAGGATTTTCCACTCGCCCTTTTTCTCGGCTTGAAGTTCGGCGACATCTTCGAGGTCTTTCGCGCTCGAAACGCCGCCGTGATTGCCCACGCCCCAAAGAATCAGAATATCATCCTGATCGTCGTAATGCTTTTCTTTGCGGATGATATTCTCTTTCGCGTAGCCGTACTGCGAGCAGTAAATGGTTTCGTCCTCGAATCTCAACGCCTTTACATCGCTTTCGTCGTAGCCTTTCCACAAAAACGGTCCGTGCGGCAAATCTTCTTTTTCGATTTCGTATCCGCCGTTTTCCTCTTTTCTCAAAACCGACATAACAATCGGCTTGTCCGTTTTTATCTCGGGGAAGTTT
>CAVJNC010000133.1:0-5269 GCA_963650905.1 Subdoligranulum sp. APC924/74 | reverse complement strand
TTGTCAAAACACAATATATTGTGGTTTTTGTAGGCTAAATCCGCACCTTAGGAGGGGTTTATTATATCCATTTAACTACAGAAGCAAGCGTTATTATAAGTTTCATTCGCTTATTGATTTTACTATATTTTATCCCATAAGTCAAATTTTTGAAAAGACTTTTAACAAATAATTATTTCTTGCGCCGCATGAATACGACAACCCGTAACCTTGCGGGATCGAATAAACCGCGGCAGCAGAGTAAAACACGCCGCGATTACAAAAAAACAAATCGCAATTGCGGAAATAAAACACGCCGCGATTACAAAAAAAACGAACCGCAACCACAGAATAAAACGCGCCGCAATTACGAAATAAAACAAAACCGCGGCTGCGGAATCAAATAAACCGCGGCTTTAAGGCTTCAAACACGCTTGCATTACTTACCGCCGCCGTGCTATAATATCGACGAACAGTCAACCTCCGATTTTTAACTTGAATTAAGGAATATCGGTTACAATAAGGCAAAAAGGAGCGAAACATGCGTATACTTCTCGCGGAGGACGAACAAACGCTCGCAAAAGCGATCGTCAAAATATTCGAAAAAAACAAGTACGCCGCCGACGCGGTTTATAACGGCGAGGACGCGCTCGCCTATATCGAATCGGGCAATTACGACGTCGCCGTTCTCGACATCATGATGCCGAAAATGGACGGGCTTACCGTTCTGAAAAAAACGCGGGCGGCGGGCAATCGCATTCCCGTTCTTTTGCTTACGGCGAAATCGGAAATAGAGGACAGGGTTCTGGGACTCGACAGCGGCGCGGACGATTATCTGCCCAAACCCTTCGACTCGCGCGAACTTCTCGCCCGGATACGCGCCCTCACGCGCGGCAGAACGGAAACGGACAACAAACTCGGGCTCGGCAATATCACGCTCGACAAAACGTCGTTCGAACTGTCATCGCCGACAGGGAATTTCCGCCTTACCAACAAGGAATATCAACTGCTCGAATACTTCATGTCCAATCCGAAAAGGGTTTTGTCGTCCGAACAGATCATGGAAAAAGTGTGGGGCTATGACAGCGAGGCGGAAATCAACGTGGTCTGGGTTTACATTTCCTATCTGCGTAAAAAACTGGCGGCGCTCGGCGCGGACGTTCAGATAAAAGCATCGCGGAACGCAGGATATTTTCTGGAGGTTTGCAATGATAAACAAACTTAAACGAAAATTCATAATCCTCGCGACGGTTTCCACGTTCGTTCTCATGACGGCGCTCGTCGGAATAATGAACGTCATAAACTACTCCGTCGTGGTGAAAGAAAGCGACGCCACGATCGACGTCCTGATTCATACAAACGCCGCGTTTTTCGACAAAAACTCCCCTGCCGACGGCGAAAAACCCGACGCTCCCGCCGATATTCCCGCCGACGATCGGCAGAGCGAAACCGCGGATTCTTCCGCAGGTTCTTCCAAGGATTCTTCCGTCGCGAAAACGGATTCTTCCGACGGCTCTTCCGCCGACGCCAAGCCTGACGATAAGCCGGACGAGAAGCCGGAAATCCCCGACAACGGAACCGCCGACGATAAAAACTTCCCGAAGGGAATGTCGCCCGAAGTGCCTTACGAATCGCGTTTTTTCGTTGTCGCGATAGCGCCGGACGGCGAAATCATAAAATCCGACTTTTCAAAAATTCTTTCGGTTGACATAACTTCTGTGAACGAATACACCGAAAAAGCGCTCGGGCAGAAATCGGACAAAGGCTTCGTCGACCAATTCCGATTCTGCAAAAAGACGGAAAACGAACAGACGTTCATCATTTTTCTCGATTGCGGCAGAAAACTGGACTCGTTCACGGCGTTTTTGAAAACGAGCGTGAGCGTGGGACTGTGCGGCTGCGTGATCGTGTTCGTCGCTTTCCTGTTCTTATCGGGAAAAATCGTGAAACCGATTGCGGAAAGTTACGAAAAGCAAAAAAGGTTCGTCTCCGACGCGGGGCATGAGATGAAAACCCCGCTGACGATAATAAACGCCAATCTCGACCTGCTCGAATCGGACGAAAAAAACGAGGAACTCGAAGATATCCGCGCGCAGACGAAACGCATGACGGAACTGACGAACAATCTCGTTTATCTTTCCAAAATGGAAGAAGCCGAAAACAAGGTGACGAAGGTGGAAATGCCGCTTTCGGACGTGGTTTCGGAAACGGCGAATTCCTTCAGACCGCTGGCCGCCGCAAGGGAAGTGAATTTTTCGACGGATATAATGCCGGATATCGCGCTTTACGGCGCGCCGGACGAGATTCGCAGGTTGACTTCGATATTGCTCGACAACGCGATGAAATACGTCGACAAGGGCGGAAAAGTTACGGTCGATCTTTCCGCGAACAAAAAAACCGCCGTTTTGTCGGTTTTCAACACGACGGATATCGAAATCCGCAAAGACGATCTGCCGTTCGTTTTCGACAGATTTTACCGCGCGGACGCCTCGAGGAATTCTTCCACGGGCGGACACGGCATAGGGCTTTCCATCGCGAAGGCGATCGTCGTTTCTCACGGCGGCTCGATAAAGGCGGAAACGGCGAGCGGAAACGACTTCCGCATCACGGCGACCTTGCCGGTCAGAAATTAATCTTCGGGCGCCGAGTCTTTTTTTGAACCTCGCGGCCGTCGCGTGGTTTTCGTTCACACAAAAAACCTTACGGAAAATTCGCCGTAAGGTTTTTATTTTATCATATTTAACAGGCAGCCGTCGGACTATGAGAATAAGCGAAGCCTTTTCGATTTATCGACAGGCAGGCGTCAGACTATGAGAACAAGCGAAGCCTTTTCGATTTATCGACAGGCAGGCGTCAGACTATGAGAATAAGCGAAGTTTTTTCGGAAAGCCCTTGCGGAATCAAGCCCGAACGAACGCCGTTTTTAAATTCCGTGCCGAACGTGTTCTGCCGCACGAAAGCAAGCGTTATCGAAAGTTCGCCGTTTGTCGCTTCAAACTCCGCGTTTACGGGCGGAAACACTGCGGGAACGCCGTTCACGACGCAAGCCGCGCAAGGCAAATCCTCGGCTATAAGCCGATAAACGCCGTTTTTAAGCGGTGAACGAAGAGTAATTCTTCCGCCGTAATATTTAAGCCCCTGAACGGTGAAATCGCCTGTTTTCAGTTTTTTCGGCAGACTTTTAAGCGTTTCGTTTTCATCGTTTCCGTAAACGCCGAAATCGCCGCAGAGGAACGCGCCTTCGATATCGTATCGCTCGTTGAAACCGAACGCGACGGTTATTTCGTTTTTGCCGACTTTTAAAAACTCATCGGCAATCGGAATAAGGCGGAAACAATTGTCTATCGCCGTTCCGCGCCAAATTTTTCCGTCGATAAGATTGCCGTTCACCCTTATTTCCGCGTTTTCGTCCTCCGTCATAAAGGAAACCCCGCGCAGGCGTTCCGCCGCCGTAAAGGAATATTTAAGCGTGACTTTGCACAAATTTTCGGGTATCGGATAAAATTTATCCTTAAACCAAGGTTGAACCATTTCGCCGTGGCGTTGTTCCAGCCCGAATTTGTCTCTTATTTTTCTGTCGATATCCAGAACGTCGCCGCGCGCGAAAAACTCGCCGTCGATAAAACAATCGGCAAAATCGAGCGGGAGAACGTTCGGCTCATCGAGTTTATAGTCGAATTCCTGCGGAAAATCAACCGTTTTCCCGACTATTTTCTTCTCTTTTACCTTTTCGCCGCTGCAAAGCAACGCCAGAACGCCGTCGTTTTCAAAATTCCGTTCGATAATTATCTCTTCGCCGCGCCTTTCGAACGGAACGAAGAACTTCTCGCCCGTATAAAGGTTTATCCCGACCGGATCGGCGGCGTTTTTTATGACTATCGCAGCCCGATTTTCGCCCGAATCCGCTTTATTCGCATTACCCGAATTTGCGTTATTCGTCTTATTCAGGAAGAAATACGCCTTGCCGTCGTCGAAAACGCGGGTTTCGGAGATAATATTTTCTGCCGAAACGGCGACTTCGTCGGATTTAATCAATTTTAAAACCTCTTCGGGGTTAAAACCGACGTTTATCGCGTCCTTTAAATCCTCGGAAAAATCATGACGGATTCCGTCGAGATAACGAGGCGGTTCGCCCGCAAGAATAAGCGTTCCGCCGCCGCGCGCAAACTCCTTCAGCGCGGAAAGCGTGGACGAACGCAGGTTGTAATTGCCGTTCAGAATTATTTTATCGTATCTCTTTTCGCCTGCGACGAGCCGACCGTTTTCGGCTTTTCCATGCTCAGCGAAAATGCCTTCGTCGATATAATCCGCCGCACCGCCGTGAAGCCTTATGAATTTGAAAAGTTCGTAATATTCACGCTCTAATCGACCTATAAGCGGACTTGTCGTTCCGAAACAGTTGACGTAAGACCGCTCGTTCGTAAGCCCCCAGAGCGATTCCACGGGGTTGATTATCGCAACGTCCGTTTGTTCCTCGCCGAAGTTAAGAAGATACTGCAATCTCGAAAAATAGTCCTCGAGATACCTGTGTTCGGGATACCACGCGGACTGATGCAGAATACTCGCGGGGTAATCGCGCTTTGCCTGCCCCTTCATCGTGTACCAGGAAAGGTGCGGACAACGGAGCGAAATTCCGCCGAAACTCTGCCAGTTTCCGGTGCGTTTGTAATCGGCGAGGGTCATCTTCCAGCCCGTCGCGGCGTACAACTCGTCCAGAACGAACTTTTTGCCGAGTTGTTTTGCCGCGGAATTCACGAGCGACGGAACGTTCACGGCGAAATTATCCTCGCAGAGGTTGTCCATCCCGGGGTAATCCATATATTCGTAATAGCGCATCACGCTCCCGCACATCGTCGTCTGCGCGGCGAGGTTATCCTCGTGCAGAACATGCCCCGTCACGAGCAAGCCGTGAGCGCGGCACCAATCGCGATAAGGCGCGGCGAAATTCTCGAGAAAAAGTTCCTGCTCCACCTCGATGAGGTCGTAAGTTTCCTTGCAGAAATCGTTTTCCGCGTCGCCGAACCACAAAAGCGGAAGCTTTTCCTCTATTTTATAGCCTTTGCGTTTTTCAAACTCTTCGAAAAGTTTATAGGTGTAAGGAATTTCCCTTTCGGCGTTCTTTTCCTTTCTGCCGAAGCCGTTGAGGAAGGGGTTTCTGTGCGGCTCGTCGGTGAAAATGCCCTTTATCACGTTGCCGAACAGTTCGCCGAACGCTTCGAAGTATTTTTCGTGAGTAAGTTCGATGAAACGCTCGGTGGCGGCTTTGTTCATCGTGTCGGCGTAAGTGTAA
>CAVJNC010000132.1:0-5293 GCA_963650905.1 Subdoligranulum sp. APC924/74 | reverse complement strand
TTTGCCGTTTTTCAATTTTTAGTCGTTTTTGCGGAACTTACCTTTACTTTTGAGTTTTCTTTTATTGCTTCCATATTCTGTTAAATATACGGGGGACTTGCGTCCCCCGTACCGATTTTAGTTTGTTATTTGTTATTTGTTTTTGTTTTTTGTTTTTGCTTTTTGTATTTGCGTTATGCGTTTTGAGTAAACGGATTCTGATCGAGAATCTGCAAATCTGCAATATATATGCTCTCGCTTGAATTAACGCAGATATGGTTTAACCTGTTTTCCGAACCGGTTAAACAAACCGGTAAAAAGAAACGCCTGAAATTGTCCGGTACTACGAGCGACGTTTATCGCCGCAAAATAATTGGCGACGGCGAATGAAAATCCCTGACGTTATTTCTTTCTGTATTCCAGAATCAACGCGCCGATTTCGTTGAGCATTTGTTCGGCGACTTCTTTGTCCACTTTGATTTTGAGTTTTTCGATACGGCTCGAATTTTTCATTCCGTTCGCGCTGAAACTGAGGAATTCGTAAACGGGTTGACGCGATCTGATTTCGAGTTCCGCCGACGCGCTCTTTTTCGAAATCGCGACGATGAGAGCGACGATTGCGAAAATAACCGCGACGACCGCCAATCCCGACGGAATCAAAAACCAATAAGTCCCGTCGACGAATCTGCTCCAGACGAATCCGCCTGCGGCGAGCAGAACGCTTAAAACGAACAGAAATACCGAAAGCGCGACAGACCTTTTGCAACTGTCGAAATCGGTAAATATGTAATCGGCATGATCTATGGGCATTTCGTCTCTTTCGAAGGACCTTTTGCCCTGTTGCTGGGAAATAATTCTTCTGTCCGTGACGATAACGCTGTGCATAACGGTGTCGTCCTTAGACTTCGTAACCGCGTAATCGTATTGTTTTATAAGAACTTCGTCCTTAGCCAACATTGTTTCCATTTTTCATTTCCTCCGCTTCGTTTTCGATTTTTATCTGCATAATCTCGTTTGAAAGCGCATGAACCATACTTTCGGCTTCAACCATATCCACCGTCACGCAATGCTCGTCCTTCTCGATAATATCGGCAAGATATCCGCTCTTTTTGCTGATGCTCATAACTCTGCACGGAACGTCGGGACGATCTTTCGTGTAAACCGTCACGCCGAAACACAATCTCTTCTTCGCGAGCACAACCGAAAGAATTATTCCCGCGATCGCGAGCGCGCACGCGCCGAACGCAATCGCCATATCCGCCGTCGCGTTGATAATCGGACCGAAAACGCCCGCAACCAGAAGTATTCCCGCAACGAGGAACGCCGCCGCGAGAACGGAAAGAAGAACTATTCCCCACACGCAACAACATTTTACGGTTTTGAAATAAGAAGAAACGCCGTCGATTCTGTCGACGGGGATTTCCACGTTCTTTTTGGAAAGCCTCTTCTTGCTTTCCGAATAAACGGAATGTATGAGCCTTTTGTTTGTAAGCGTCACCGTCGTTTCCGCCATCATCGTGCCGTTCGCTTTATCGCGCAACGCGAAACAATCGTAATCGAAACTATCAACGATTCTTTCGTCATCCGCCAGAACAAGCCCGTGTTTGGCTTGTTTCTGACCGAAAACGGCGGTTTTTGCGTTTTCGTCGACGTTCATCTGAAACCCTCCCTCGAAGTAAAAAGAGCATATACCTGCTCTATTTTATTTCTCATTATAATGATAGTATACTAAACGCTTCCCGATTTGTCAATGATAAATTTCAAATTTATAATTTTTTTATCAATAATTCCGTCAAAGAATAGCGAAAAACATAAAAAGGCGGTCGGATTTGCGAAAAAAAGCAAATCCGACCGCCCGCGATCCGCCGTCCGTCCGGCAAAAACCTGCGACAAACCGGCGACGTTCGCCAAATCAGGCGATGTCCTTTCTGATTATTTCGGGCGATTTTTTCCCGAGAACCACGTCCTTGTCGATAATCACTTTTTCGACGCCCTCTTCCGAGGGAATGTCGTACATGCTGTCGAGCATCAGATTTTCGAAGATGGTTCTTAAACCTCTCGCTCCGGTTTTAAGCGCGATAGCCTTTTTCGCCACTTCCAGAACGGCGTCGTCGGTAACTACCAGTTCAACGTCGTCGATTCCGACGAGTTTTTTATACTGTTTGATTATCGCGTTCTTCGGCTCGGTCATGATTTTCACGAGCGCGGCTTCGTCGAGCGGGTGAAGCCCCACGACGATGGGCATTCTTCCGACGAATTCGGGAATAAGCCCGAACTTCGTGAGATCCTGCGGTTGAATTTCGTCGATATAAGCGATCGGATTTTCTTCGGTCGTTTTGAGTTTTCCCGCAAAGCCGAGCGACGAACTGTCCAGACGCTTGCCGACGATTTTGTCAAGCCCGACGAACGCGCCGCCGCAGATGAACAGGATATTCGTGGTGTCTATCCTTATAAAATCCTGTTGCGGGTGTTTTCTTCCGCCCTGCGGGGGAACGGACGCCACCGTGGACTCGATTATTTTCAAAAGAGCCTGCTGAACGCCCTCGCCGCTGACGTCGCGGGTGATGGAAACGTTTTCGCTTTTTCTGGCGATTTTGTCGATTTCGTCGATATAAATTATGCCTTTCTGCGCCTTTTCCACGTCGTAATCGGCGTTCTGAATGAGTTTAAGCAGAATGTTTTCCACGTCCTCGCCGACATAGCCCGCTTCGGTGAGCGTGGTCGCGTCCGCAACGGCGAACGGAACGTTGAGAATCTTCGCGAGCGTTCTCGCGAGAAGCGTTTTGCCCGAACCGGTCGGTCCTAAAAGAAGCACGTTGCTTTTTTCGATCTCCGTATCGTCGTTCTTATCGTCGCTTTTAAGACGTATTCTTTTATAATGATTATACACCGCGACGGACAAAACCTTTTTCGCTTTATCCTGCCCGACGATGTATTTGTCGAGTTCGGCTTTGATTTCGTGCGGTTTTAAAAGCCGCGCGTCGTCGTCGCGAGTTTTTTTCTCCTCGCGTTCCAGAACTTCTTTGCAGATATCTATACATTCGTCGCAGATATAAACCCCGTCGGGACCGGCGATGAGTTTTTTCGCGAGATCCTTGGGTTTTCCGCAAAACGAGCAGCGACGATCGTCCTCGCCGCCGATATGATTGTTAGCCATTTCAACCTCCTTCCGGCAGAAAACAGATATTATCTGTTATAAAAAATCTTGTCTATGAGTCCGTAACCGAGCGCGTCCTCCGCCGTGAGATAATTATCCCTGTCGGTATCTTTTTCGATCTGTTCGATCGGCTTGCCGGTGTTCGCGGCGAGAACGGAATTGAGTTTCTTTTTGAGCGCGAGGATATGTTCCGCCTGAATCTTGATATCGCTCGCCTGCCCCTGCGCGCCGCCGAGCGGCTGATGAATCATGATTTCGGACGACGGAAGGGCGTAACGCTTGCCCTTTTTTCCGCTCGAAAGCAGAAACGCCGCCATAGAAGCCGCCATTCCTATGCAGATCGTGGAAACGTCGCATTTGATGAAATTCATCGTGTCGTAAATGGCAAGCCCCGAAGTTACGCTTCCGCCGGGACTGTTGATATAAATATCGATATCTTTGGCGCTGTCTTTCGCTTCGAGATAAAGAAGTTCGGCGACTACGGTGTTAGCCACCGCGTCGTTGATTTCTCCCGTTATGAAAACGATTCTCTCCTCGAGAAGTTTGGAATAAATATCGTACGAACGTTCGCCTCTGTCGGTTTGTTCGACTACCATAGGTATTAAAGCCATATTGTTCTCCTTTTGATTTAAAAGAGGTTGTTAAATCGGATTTTAACAGCCTCTTTCATCGCGATATTAAGCAATTGTGTTGTTTTCTTTAAGGAACTTGAAGAGTTTGTCGATGACGACGCCGTTCTCGATGTAACCGCGTTGTTTGTCGCTCACCGTTTTCGCATATTCTTCGGCGTCCTTTCCGACCGACTGAGCCTGTTCGGCGATCTTCGCGTCGACGTCTTCTTTCGTCGCTTCGATTTTCTCGTCCGTGAGAATCTTGTCGATCACGAGTTGGGTTTTAACATGCTCTTTCGCCGATTCTTTAAGTCCTTCTCTGTACGCTTCCATGGTCTGGTCGGTGTATTTGAGATAGTCCTCGAATTTCAGTCCCTGATACATAAGTCTGTAAGAAGCCTGCTGAACCATGTTGTCGATTTCTCTTTCCACAAGACTGTCGGGAATTTCGACTTCGCTCTTATCCGTTATCGCTTTGATGATTTTGTCCTCGATTTCTCTTTCCGCTCTCTGAGCGTTGGCTTTTTCGAGTTTTTCTTTAACGCTCGCCTTATAAGCGTCCACCGTTTCGCTGCCCGTTTTATCCTTTACGAATTCGTCGGTGAGTTCGGGAAGTTTCTTCTCCTTTATCTCGTGAAGAGTCACGGCGAACACCGCGTCTTTTCCTTTGAGGTCTTCCGCGCCGTAATCGTCGGGGAACTTAACGGTTATATCTTTCGTTTCGCCGATATTCATTCCCGCGACCTGTTCTTCGAACCCGGGAATGAACATTCCGCTGCCGAGCGTGAGGTTCTGCTTTTCCGCGGTGCCGCCGGCGAACTTCACTCCGTCGATGCTTCCGCTGTAATCGATGACGGTTATGTCTCCGTCTTTCGCAGGTCTGCCTTCGACGTTTTCTTCGGTTGCGTGCTGCTCCAGAAGCCTGTTGACTTCGCTCGTTACGTCGTCGTCCTTAACATTATACTCAACTTTTTCGATCTTTATACCTTTATAATCGCCGAGTTTCACTTCGGGTTTGACGGGTACAGTGGCGGTGAAAGTAAGCCCCTTGTCGTCGAGTTTGTCGATGCCCACGTCCGGTCTGTCGATAGGCTCGATGGTTGGCTCTTTTTCGAGTACGTCGTAATAATACTTAGCGAAAGCGAGATTGATCGCTTCCTCGTAAAACGCGCCCTTGCCGTAACTCTGCTCGATGACGGACTTGGGAACGTGACCTTTACGGAACCCCGGCAACTGATATTTGCCTTTCGTTTTTTCATAGGCTTGATCCTGCATTTCCGCCCATTCTTTCGCGGTGAGCGTGACGGTGATCTTCACCGAACTTTTTTCGCCTTTTTCAAAAGTGTATTTCATAACTGCTCCTTGAAAAGAAGAATCTTCCTCTTTCCTGTTTTTTTCCATATTTTTTCTGCACGTGTTGCTATTTTAACACATTTTATTTTATTTTGCAAATTTTTCCGTCAATAAAATTTGCTTTTATTTAAAAAAAATATATAATTGTTTTATACGGTCTTTACGCGGTCGCCCCGAAATCGCGATTTCGGGG
>CAVJNC010000131.1:0-5538 GCA_963650905.1 Subdoligranulum sp. APC924/74 | reverse complement strand
CGGCTTTGCCGAACTGAATTCGCTTATCCGCAAAGAGAAAGAGGTGGAACTTGTTGACTGCGCGGGGCAGAGGTTTATCGGCGCGGGAACGGAAAATAAACGTATAGTGATAAACGGTATCTCCGGCAACGGACTCGCCTCGTTTATGAGCGGCGGCGAAATTACCGTTTTCGGGAACGTTCAGGATCAGGTCTGCGACACGATGAACGACGGAAAAGTCATAATTCACGGTTTGGCGGGCGACGCCGCCGGTTACGCCATGCGCGGCGGAGAAATTTATATAGAGGGCAAAGCCGGTTACAGAACGGGCATTCATATGAAGGAATACGGCGATAAAAAGCCCGTGATCGTCATCGGCGAAACGTCGGGGAGTTTTCTCGGCGAATATCAGGCGGGCGGACTGATCATCGTGCTTAATTCGGGAAACGGCAACAAGCCCGTCGGCTTTTTCTGCGGAACGGGTATGCACGGCGGAAAAATCGTTATAAGAACGGAAACCGAGCCGCAGAATATCTCGCCGAAAATAAACGTGAGGATTGCGGAAAAAGGCGATCTCGCCGAGATAGAAAGATATGTGAGCAAATTTTGTAAATATTTTTCAAAAGATAAAGACGAGTATATGAATTCTCGTTTTTACGTTCTCACGCCCGATTCCAAAAACCCGTATAAGGAATTATACGTGCAAAATTAACGGGAAATATACATTATTATATTATACTTTTACAATGTCGTCGGTTGCTTCGGCGACATTTTTAAATGATTTGTAAAAATATTAAATAAATTTTGAAAATTTAGTAAAAAATGCTTGACAGATTTCTGACGGAAAGATATAATAACGACAAATCTTTTGAAAAGTCGTTAACTTGAAATCAAATCACGGCCTGCGTCGGACGATATTTTTTTGAGCATTTTCGGCGAAACGGGGGAAATTTTATGAAAGGTATTTTTATCGGAATCGATGATTCATCTTTAAGACTTGCGGAAAAATTGAAATTTTGCTGCGGTATCGACGTCTACAAAACGCGCG
Organism: Subdoligranulum sp. APC924/74; assembly: GCA_963650905.1. Taxonomy (GTDB): domain Bacteria; phylum Bacillota; class Clostridia; order Christensenellales; family Borkfalkiaceae; genus UBA10281. The sequence goes on along the minus strand of CAVJNC010000131.1, from coordinate 4,511 downwards.
GATCGGACGACGGCGACAATTCCGGCGGCTCGAACGGCGACAATTCCTGCGGATCGATCAGTTCGTGCGTGTGTTCGTTGGTTAACGCCGGTTATGATTTTATTCTGGTCGGCGAAGAAGCGTATAAAGCGATATTTTTCGAACTGTCGGCAAGGCTTTCGTCGTTCAACGTGAGAACGGGAACGATAAAGTTCGTTAAGGGATTTTCCGTGCACAGGATATATCATATCTGCAAGGGCGATTCGGAAAGAATTTTTCCGACGGAACTTTACGCCCGCGAACTCGACGAGAATTCCATAGTCGATTTGTTCAGTCGCACGCTCGCAACCGACAAAGCCGGCTTGCCTGCAAAGTTAAGCAAGTTCTTTACCAAAATAGGATTATCGAGAACGTTGAAAGGTTACGATTATCTGGTGGAAGCGACGAAACTCGTCGAAGTCACGCCCGAACTTCTCGGCAATCTCACGAAAGGGCTTTATCCGCAGATCGGCGGCAAATTCGGCGTGAGCGGAAGCGTCGTCGAAAGGTCTATAAGAAACGCGGTCGATTCCGCGATCGGCAAAGGTAAATTCTGCGAGGTCGCCAATTCTCTTTACGGCGGGAATTTCGGCAAATATGAAAAGCCTACCAACGGCGAATTCATTTCGTTTATAAGTTTAATATAAATATCCCTCGGGGATAATTGACAAAAACGCGTTTCGTATTTATAATGATATATTATGAAGTACGCATTTATCAATTGTAATATTTTAAACGGAAAAAAGAATATGACCGCGGACGGCGGGAAATGCATTCTCGTCGACGACGGCAAAATAACGGGCATAGTCGCCGCGGATACGTCGGATTTGTCGGGTTATACCGTAAAAGACCTGAAGGGCGCGTATGTGTCCCCGGGGCTTATAAATATGCACGTTCACCTCGCGGGCAACGGAAAACCGCAGAAAAAACAACGCGACAACGCCAAACTCGTTAAAACGGTTATGAGTACGGCGCTTACGCGTAAAATCGCGTATAATCTCGTCTGTTCTTATGCCGAAATCGAACTTTTGAGCGGCGTTACGACGATCCGCACGATGGGCGGCCTCGCCGATTTCGACGGAAAACTTCGCGACGAAATTTCCGCGGGCAAAAAAATCGGACCGAGAATTCTCGCCGCAAATCAGGGGATATCCGTTCCGGGCGGGCATATGGCGGGTTCTGTAGCCGTCGCCGTAACAACGCCCGAAGAGGCGAAAAAACGCGTTGAAATAAGCAAAAGCGAGAACGTCGATCTGGTTAAAATAATGGTAACGGGCGGCGTTCTGGACGCAAAGGAAAAGGGAGTTCCGGGCGAACTTAAAATGTCGCCCGAAATAATCGCCGCGGTTTGCGAAAAGGCCCACGCCGAGGGCTATAAAGTGGCGGCGCACGCCGAATCGCCCGAGGGCGTTAAGGTTGCGCTTAAAAACGGAGCGGATTCCGTCGAGCACGGCGCGAAGCCTACGGCGGAAATCATTGAACTCTTCAAAAAACGCGGGGCGTTTCTGTGTACCACGATTTCGCCCGCCGTTCCTTACGCCCTTTTCGATAAGTCTGTTTCCAACGCTTCGGAAGTGGAGCAGTTCAACGGAAACGTCGTTTTCGAAGGGATAATCGATTGCGCGAAAGCGGCTTTGGAAAACGATATCCCCGTAGTTCTCGGCAACGACGTGGGTTGCCCGTGGATCACGCAGTACGATTTCTGGCGCGAGTTGTATTATTTCCATAAGTACGTGGGCGTGAGTAATTCGTTCGCGTTATACACGGCGACTTTGCGCGGCGCGGAAATGGCGGGCATAGGCGATATAACCGGCTCGATCGAAGTCGGCAAATCTGCGGATATGATCGTAACAGAGAAAAACCCGCTCGAAGATTTAAGGGCGTTGAAGGACGTTAAAATCGTCGTGAGCGGCGGAAAAGTCATCGAAAATCCGAAGATAAAAAAGAACAAAAAAATCGCCGCCGAACTCGATAAATATATGTAAAATAAATATATGTAAAAGCGTATAACGCAGAAATGCGATTATACAGGGATTTCATTTGTCATAATTAACAGGATAAATTTCTGGGCGGGCTTGTTTGAGCGTATAGACGACGGAAAGTTGTCCGTATGCAAAGTTACGTTCGGCGCAGAACCGAAAGACTGCGAAGTGTGGGAGTTTGTTTTAAAAAACTACGGTAAACGGCATATCATCATTTCCGTATTTGCCGATTTCGGCTTTACGATTTTGTTTTTCGCGGAGCGGATCGAATGCGGGAGTTTTCTTTTCGCGGAGCGGATCGAACGCGGTAGTTTTCGGTTTTATGTAAGCGAACGGCGCAGATAAGACGCGCCGCGTTTTAACGGCGATAAATTCAGGAAAATCCGGGCAAACAAACGTTATAATACTTTGCCGTATTATAAGCGGGTTCAACGCAGATTTTGTAAATTTTGCGCCGTCAAAACTTAATGCGGTCCGGATTTCTGTCGGCTATCAATACGTTTCGCCGTTCGTGAGCGCGAGTTTTCCGTCCGTGATGCAGGGCGAAACGATAAGCCATAAAGCCGCCAAGGTTATGACGGAATAAACGACTATCGAGCCGACGGCTCTCGCTCCGCCGAAAATCATCGATACGAGATTAAAATTAAATATCCCGTAAAGTCCCCAGTTAACCGCGCCGAGAATAACGAGTACGTATGCGATAATATTAGCAATTTTCATAATTTTTCCTCCTGTCGTTAATATGCGCGGAAAGAAAAATTTTATTCTTTTAATCAAAAAACGCAGTCCGCCCGTTACATGCAAAGGCGAAAAACTTTAGTCGCGCTTATCCGCGGCTGACTTCTACGGGCGGTTTTCTCGCCGCGTTGAACACGGGCAAAAACGTTGCCACGGCGCACACGACAAGCGAAACGCCGAGCGTGAACGCTACGTTTACGGCGGTGTAGTTGAGCAGTTCCGCCGTGGGGACGACCGTTGTCTGTAATATACTGCTGTTTATAACGTTGCACAGCCACGCCGAGCCGATCGACGAAAGAACGAAACAGACAAGCGCGAAAACCAACGATTCGGAGAAGAATATCTTGAAAACGTCCGAACCCCTCGCTCCGACCGCGCGCAGAATGCCGATTTCCTTGCTTTTCGCCGTGATCGACGCGGAGATGAAGTTAAGGAGCAGAAGCGCGGCGAACACACCCAGAACCAGACCGGCGATGAGAAATACGTTTGACAGTTCTTCGATAAGGCTGACAAGCAGTGAAATCCCCCTGTACGCTTCGCAGTCGATGGTCCTCACAACGTCGCGTTCGGGTTCGCCGTTCAGGATGTAAGCGGTCTGTTCGAGCGAATTATCTGTGGTCGCTAAGGCGTAACGATATATTTCTCCGCCCGTCGGCTTATAGTTCGTGGTCGAAATGCTGAACGAATAACTGTCGTTGGATGCGTATTTTTTGATAAATTCTTCCGAAACGATCATGTTGCGGGAGTAACTGAAGGTCGGACCTTTTGACCGTCTTACGGCGTAATATCCTTTTACGTTGAGAGGCCCGTTCTTTCCGTTGTAGTTCTTGAAATACCTGATTTTATTGTCGTTTTCGGTGTTTGGCGTAAGCGTGCCTTCGAAATCGTATAAGATCTCTAAAGGAGCGTAAATTTCGTCAACGCCGAGTTTAAGATTATTGACGTCAAAATTCTTTATTTCATTTCCGTCGAGGTCGAAGAAAACAAATCTGTCCGAGTAGTACGAAACAAATCTTGCGGTATAGGCTTCAAGATAATAGTAATAAACATTACCAGATATCGGCTCGTTACTTATCTCTACGCCTAAGATGTGCATATTCATCGAAAAATCGTGAGGATAGTCGTCTTTTTCGACGTAAGATTCATAAAAATCGGGAGAAACAAAAGCGATGAGATTAAAACTGTTTTTGAGATAATCCTTAAAAGAAGCGATGAGGTCGCTTCGATTTTCGGACGTCGTTATCGTCATCGTATCCGGCGTTTTTTTCAGCGCGTCAAATTTTTTGTCGATTGCTTTTGTTTTGTAAACACCGACGATTTTCAGATCTACGTCTATATACTTGTATTCCGCCCCGCCACCGCCGTCTTCGTTTAAGACGCGGATATTGATTTTAACGGCGTTATCAGTAGCCGAGCCTTTGCCCGCGGTTTTAAAAAGTCCGTCGACGTATTCCGTAACGGCTATTTCGTCTTTATTTTCGGGATAACGACCTGCCGAGAGCGTGTAGCCGCAACCTTCAAGGAACTCCGCGCCGCAATCAGAAAATCCGGTAAAATACGGCATCGGGTAATAATCGTTGTCGGAAACCTGTACGCCGATATCCGTTTTTAAGTCCGACGCGGACTCCGATAACCCGAACACGCCGGCAAATTTTACGTTCACGTTGTTGTCGTTCAGTTTGTTAAGGTCGTTTTTTGAAATAGAGATATTCGAACCGTAGGTAACATCCGGTTTTACTGTTTCCGAACCGTCGGAAGTGTTTACGGTTATGG
>CAVJNC010000130.1:1141-5571 GCA_963650905.1 Subdoligranulum sp. APC924/74 | reverse complement strand
AGAAACCGACCGCATCGCGGCTCGTTTAGGCAAGGCAAACGCCCGAAGTTGTACTTGCCGTACTACGAGCGGCGTTTAACGCCGCATAAATCGGTTTATCGCCGCAAAAATAGTTAGTGTTGACGAATGGAATCCCCATAAAAAAGAGATAGAATTACTTGACGAAATTCTATCTCTTTTTTTGAGTTATCAATAAAAATTAAGCGATCGGAACTATAAATTTTCCCTCTCCGGGCTTAATCGTTAATTTACATATATTGTCGGAATTTGCGCGCATTATTAAGGGCTTGCCGTCAAAACCTTCGCCGCCGTAAACCGCTATATACCGCGCTTCGCCTTTGAGTTTCACGGAATAATCGCAAGTTTTTGTTTCTTCGGGATTGCCGTAATTGATAATCATATATCCTTCGTCCTGCGTTCTTTCAAAAACGCCTATAAGGCAATTACCCGACGTCGTTATATCGCTTACGTATTTCCTGTCCGAAAAATCTGCTTCGACGCGCAGATTATTTATGCCTGCGCTGCTCGCAGAAAATATATCGCCGTCGCTTATTCCCATACATTTAACCCAATCATATGCAAGAATTGCAGATGAGAACGCGCTGATTTCACTGTTTACGTTCTTCACATATTCGTAAAGCGGCGACGGCGTTCCGTCGGGATTTAAAATACAATATTCATACAAAGGCTCGTCCGGACTATACGGATCCGAATAGCAATAATATGAGAGATCTGTCGCGCCGAAAGCAAGAGAAACGTATACCTGCAACCTTATATCCGCTTCGGTAAGATCGGATTTGAATTCGTTTTTATTTGCCGTCTGAATATAAAAATGAGTTCTTGCCGAATGCTTTTTAGCAAGGTTTGCCACCTTATTCAAGCACGCCAACCAACCCGCTTCAAACCTCGTAGCCCTGAAAGGATAATAGTCGACAGAAACCATTTTATTTTCTTCAAACTTGGAAAGAATGTTTTTGTCGAAATAATCGAGATATTCGTCATACGCTTCAACCCCGATTGCTTGCAAGTCGGCATAACTCGGAAAAAGATTTATAAAATAAGGAACGTTGTAGACCTTTTTGAAATCCGCAATAAGATTGTCGTCAGCGTAATAATCAATTTGTTTTATCGACGGCTCATCGCACATATGAATAGACGTGATAATATCTTTATACTCGCCGTATAAATCGTAGGAAGTAAACGGAGTATCTCCATAGTCCGAACCTTCCACCGCACTTCTATACCATTCGCTGAAATTTAAGGTCGCGGTAAGTCCTACTTTTCCGCATAATTCAAGATTTTTTTTCGTAAGAACAGATCCGAGATAAGCCCTGTTTTCACTTGTCCATTCGCCGTCGTGATACCCCATCAGAATATTATTAAGTCCTGCGTTTTTGTAAAGAGTAAAGCCCTGCTCCGTTATGTCGTGCGGTTGCCAAAAGCCCGAAAGAACAAAATCTGCCTGTTCATACGTTTTTGCCGCAGGCGCACTGTCACAAGCGGTTATACCAAATGATAAACAGCAAGCGGAAACAACTGCTATAAGTTTTGTTAATTTCTTCATACATTTCATCCTTTTTTATTTTAGTTATTCGTAAAACAGCGGTAAACCACTGTGATTCAGCCTGTCGCATATTTATTTTTTCAACAATAGAATCATTTTAAATCAAAATTCTACTATCATTGCTTTTCCTTTATATATTAATTCGAGAAAATAATCAAGCGTTTGCAATATAATAAGAACAAAAAATCAGAATTTTTAATCTTCATTTTTATTTCCAAATTGATTTTTTACATATTAAAACGTATATAAAAAAGCGCACACCAAAAGTTTTTCTCTGTCCGACTTTTGGTGTACACTTCATTTTTTGTATTGTATATTATATAATTTGGAAGTGTTTCAGCGATTCTTTAATTGCCGCATTCATTTGTGCCGTTGGATGTTGACGAGGACGCTTTAACTCTTCCACGGCATTCGGCGCATCATACACCGGCAAACCGAGTTCACGTTTTACTTCCGCTATATAAGCCGAGTGTACCTTGAAACCGTAGTTTTCCTCAATCCAATTCTGAATCTTTTTATATGTTGTCTTTTCCTGCGGCTTTCTTTTTTCCGCTCGTTCCGCAATCGCCGTTTTATCAAGCGAGGTGTTGTCAAAATCGATTTTCACTTCAAGATGCGAATCAGGTTTTTTGTGGGATAATACGACCAACGTCTCGACGTGCTTCGTTTCGGGGAACAAATCATACGGCGTTGCCGAAACGATTTTGTAACCGTTTTCTATTATCGTTTTAATATCCTCTTTTAAAGTTTGCGGGTTGCACGAGAGATAAACTATTTCGCGCGGGGCGAATCCCGTTATCGTGAGCGCGGTTTTTTCGCCGAGCCCGCTCCTCGGCGGATCAACGAAAAATATCGATTTCTCGGCGTTGCCGATCTTCGGCAAAATCTTCGCCGCGTCGCCTCGCAGATACGAAATGTCCGCCGATAAGCCGTTTAACGTGCCGATTCGCTTGGCATCGAGAACCGCCGACGGGGAAATTTCGATGCTCGTTACCTTCTTGCCGCTAAGAGCGAACAACGCGCTCGTTATGCCTATTCCGCTGAAACAATCGATAACGTTTTCCGCGGGGGATTTTCTGATTATTTCCAAAACGTCGGAATAAATTCTCTCCGCGGTTTTTTCGTTGACCTGAAAGAACGAATCGGGCGAAAGAGTGAACTTAACGCCGAGCATTTCGCCTTCGAGATAATCTTCGCCACACAACTTTCTGAGTTTTCCCGACAACACCGCCGCGCTCGACGTTTTGTTGTCGCAGGCGTAAAGGTTTACTTTTTCGAACTTCTCTTTAAGCGCGTTGTAAAGGCTTTCCTCTCCCGATATTTTTCCGCCGTTGACGACGAGCGTGAGCATAATTCCGTTGCCGAGTTTTCTTAAAAGCGCGAAACGCAGAAAACCTTTACCCGTGCGGGGATTGTAAGCGCGCAGACTTCTCGACCTCGCCCATTCGAGAATTATAGCCGAAGCCTCTTTAAACCATTCGCCGTGAAGAAGACAATCTCTGACGGGTATAACGGTATGCGTCAAATCGTCGAAAAAACCGAGAACGAGTTTTCTGTTCTCTTCGGCAAAAGCGAGATGAGCCTTGTTTCTGTAAGCGAATTCGCCCGTCGACACGGTTTCGCCCGTGCCGGCAAAGAACGGTTCGACGGCGTTTTTCACCGATTCGCGCTTGATTTCGAGTTGTTTTTCATAGGAAATATGCAGAAAAGCGCAATTTCCGCAAGAGAGGAAATTTTTGCACTTCACTTCTCTTCTGCTCGTCGCTGGTTCGTCCGTTTTTACGAAATCGGCATAAAAAGTCGTGCCTTTTCTGCGTTTGATTTCGACCTCTTCGCGTTCGCCCGCAATAGCGCCGTCGATAATTATTTCGCACGCGCCGACGTTCGCCACGCCTTTGAAATTCTCGTCGTAACGCGACGGTATAACAAGGAATCTGTCCTCCGCAATCTTTTTGTTGACGTCTTTCGCTTTTGTCGTCTGCGGGGCGCGACGCGCCGATTTTTCCTTTTTCAGTTCTTTTATCGTGTTTTCCGAAACTCCCTTGCGGTTAAGAAAATAATCTTTCGCTTTAACGGATTTGCCTTTTTTTCTCTCGCCGGCGGAAGATGCACCGAATTTCGGATTGGGTTTGTTCTTATTTTGCCGCATATGCTCACTCGTTTATTGTTTAATATTGCTCATTATACAACATTCGCTTTGATTTTGCAAGTTTCTTCGCTTTACTTAAACGTTTTTTTATGGTATCATACACATATGAGACTGGATAAATTTTTCTCTTCGCAAAAAATCCTTTCGCGCAGGGAAAGCGAAGACGCGTTAAAAAAAGGAAGAGTTGCCGTAAACGGCGTTACCGTGAAAAAAGGCGACTTTAAAATCGACGAGGAAAAGGACGAAATCACCCTCGACGGAAAAGTCATCAAGTATCGGAAGTACGCCTATATACTCGTTAACAAGCCGATAGGCATTGTAAGCGCGACGGAGGACGGGCGAGATAAAACCGTTATCGACCTGCTCCCCGACGACCTTCAAAAACTCGGTCTGTTCCCTTGCGGACGGCTCGATAAGGACACGACGGGGCTTGTGGTTCTCACAGACGACGGCGTTTCCGCGCACAACGCGCTTTCGCCGAAAAAACACGTGGAGAAGAAATATTACTTCGAAACGGCGGACGAATATTCCGACGGCGACGTTGCGGCGATCGCTGCGGGAATAACGCTGAAAGACGGTTATACGACGAAACCCTGCGAAATAGAACGACTGTCCGGCCGTAGCGGATACATTTATCTTACGGAAGGAAAATACCACGAAATAAAACGGCTTTTCGGCGCGAGAGGAAACAAAATCGTCGCGCTCGAAAGAATCGCG
>CAVJNC010000130.1:0-1131 GCA_963650905.1 Subdoligranulum sp. APC924/74 | reverse complement strand
TAACGCTCGGCGACCTCAAAAAAGGCGAATGGCGGTTTATGAGCGAATCGGAAATAAAAGAATTTACAAAAACAAAGGAGTTTACAAAATGCTCGAAGTAAAACATCTCGTTAAAACGTACTCGCCGAAAGGCGGGGTTACGGTACGCGCGCTCGACGACGTTTCGATCGTTTTTCCCGAAAAGGGAATGGTTTTTCTGCTCGGAAAAAGCGGCTCGGGAAAATCTACGCTTTTAAACGTTGCGGGCGGACTTGACAAGGCGGACAGCGGCGAAATAATCGTGAAAGGCAAAAGCAGCAACGATTTTTCGGCTTCGGACTTCGACAGTTACAGAAACACCTGCGTGGGATTCGTTTTTCAGGAATATAACCTCTTAAGCGAATTCACCGTGGAACAAAACGTCGCCCTTGCTCTGGAGTTGCAGAACAAAAAGAACGACAAAGCCGCCGTGAACGCTCTGCTCGAACGCGTGGACCTCAAAGGCCTCGGCAGAAGAAAGCCCTCCACCCTTTCCGGCGGACAAAAACAAAGGGTGGCTATCGCGAGGGCTCTCATTAAAGAGCCGGAAATCATCATGGCGGACGAGCCGACGGGCGCGCTCGATTCCAATACGGGCAGGCAGATTTTCGACACGTTCAAAAAATTATCGAAAGACAAACTCGTCGTTATCGTTTCGCACGACAGGGAGTTCGCCGAACGTTACGCCGACAGAATTATCGAACTCGCGGACGGAAAAATCATCAGCGACGTGAGCAAAACTTATTCCGAGCCGATAGAACTCGAAAACAACGTCCGCGTGGTCGCAGGGAACACCGTAACGATCGAAAACGCCGATAATATCGACGAAAACGACCTTAAAAAGATTCTCGAAATAATCAGAAAGAACGGCGGAAAGGCGATAATCGCAGCCGACGAAAGGAAAATAGAAAGCGTTAAACAGGCGTGCAAAATCAACGAGGACGGCTCGGCGGAATCATTCGAAGCCACAAAGCCGACCGAAGCCGCTGAATACGACGGAAATTCGACGAAATTCATCAAATCGAAACTGCCCGCTTCGCACGCGTTTAAAATAGGCGTAAGCGGACTGAAAACAAAACCCGTAAAACTCGTTTTCACCGCTCTGCTATCCGT
>CAVJNC010000129.1:0-5612 GCA_963650905.1 Subdoligranulum sp. APC924/74 | reverse complement strand
CTACGAAGACGCTATCCTTCTTTCCGAAAAACTCGTACAGAACGACGTGTTCACGTCCATCCATATCGAAGAACACGAAATCGAATGCCGCGAAACCAAACTCGGCAACGAAGAATTCACGAGAGATATCCCCAACATCGGCGACGACGCGCTTAAAGATCTCGACGAAAACGGCGTTATCCGTATCGGCGCGGAAGTTACGAGCGGCGATATTCTCGTCGGTAAAGTTTCCCCGAAGGGCGAAACCGAACTCACTCCCGAAGAAAGACTTTTAAGGGCGATTTTCGGCGAAAAGGCGAGAGAAGTCAAGGATACTTCGCTCCGCGTTCCTCACGGCGAGGGCGGTATCGTCGTAGACGTGAAGAAATTCACCAAGGCGAACAAGGACGAACTGTCCCCCGGGGTTACCGAACTCATCAGAGTTTATATCGCGCAGAAGAGAAAGATCTCCGTCGGCGACAAGATGGCGGGACGTTACGGAAACAAGGGCGTTATTTCGAGAATTCTTCCCGAAGCGGATATGCCGTTTCTGGCGGACGGAACTCCGTTGCAGATAGTTCTTAACCCCCTCGGCGTTCCTTCCCGAATGAATATCGGTCAGGTTCTCGAGGTTCACCTTTCGCTCGTGTGCAAACAACTCGGCTGGAAGATAGCGACTCCCGTTTTTGACGGAGCGAGCGAAAAAGAAATCAAAGAACTTCTCGAAGAAAATCACTTCGTCAATCCTTACGGCGAAGTCGACGGAAAGATTCAACTTTACGACGGCAGAACGGGCGAACCGTTCGAACACAGAGTAACCGTCGGTTACATGTATATGATCAAACTTCACCACCTCGTAGACGATAAGATCCACGCCCGTTCGGTAGGACCTTACTCGGTGGTAACGCAGCAACCTCTCGGCGGAAAGGCTCAGTTCGGCGGACAGAGATTCGGCGAAATGGAAGTCTGGGCGCTCGAGGCTTACGGCGCGTCGCATATCCTGCAGGAAATTCTTACCGTCAAATCGGACGACGTCGTGGGGAGAGTAAAAACTTACGAATCCATCGTCAAGGGCAGCGACATTTCCGAACCGGGAATCCCCGAATCGTTCAAGGTTATGCTCAAAGAACTTCAGAGTCTGGCTCTCGATATGAAAGTCCTTACCGAGAATCACGAAGAGATCAACCTTAAAGATCTCACCGAGGACGCAGACGACGTCAACGTCAACATCAGAGAAAAAGAACACGTCGATTACGTCGACCTTGCTCCCGATAAGGACGAAATTCCCGAGGAAGAAGAGGACGAAGTCGGTTCTATCTTCGACGATTACGACGAAGATACCTTCAACGAGGACGACGGATTCAAGTCGAGCGATCTCTTTGACGATTTTGACGATCTCGACGATCTTGACGCCGACACGGACGACGGCGACGATAAATAAAACGGGAGGAGTCGTAAATATATATGTTTGAACTCAATAACTTTAATTCGTTACAGATAGGCGTTGCATCTCCCGAAAAGATCAGAGAATGGTCCTACGGCGAGGTTACCCGCCCCGAAACAATAAATTACAGAACTCAGAAACCCGAAAGAGACGGCTTGTACTGCGAAAGAATTTTCGGACCTACCAAGGACTGGGAATGTCATTGCGGAAAGTACAAGAGAATCAGATATAAGGGCATCATCTGCGAAAAGTGCGGCGTCGAAGTCACCAGAGCGAAAGTCAGAAGAGAAAGAATGGGGCATATCGAACTTGCCGCTCCCGTTTCTCATATCTGGTATTTCAAAGGCGTTCCTTCGCGTATCGGTCTTATGGTCGATATTCCGCCAAAGCAACTCGAACAGGTCATTTATTTCGCCTGCTACGTAGTTCTCGATCCTGGGACGACCGACCTCGAATATAAACAGGTCATCAACGACAGAGAATACAGAGAAGCCTGCGAGAAATTCGGCGAAAAGAGTTTCAAAGTGGGCATGGGCGCGGAGTCCATCAAGGAACTCCTTATGGCGATCAACCTCGACAAAGAAAGCGAGGAACTCAAAAAGACCATCGCCGAGAACCCCGAAAGCCAGAAGAGCGCGAAAGCGATCAAGAGGCTCGATATCGTCGAAGCGTTCAGAAAGAGCGGCAGCCGCCCCGAATGGATGATTCTCGACGTCGTTCCGGTTATCCCGCCCGAACTCCGCCCGATGATTCAACTCGACGGCGGAAGATTCGCCACGAGCGACCTTAACGACCTTTATCGCAGAGTCATCAACAGAAACAACCGTCTTAAAAAACTCATGGAATTCGGCGCGCCCGAAATCATCATAAGAAACGAAAAGAGAATGCTTCAGGACGCCGTGGACGCGCTTATCGACAACGGCAGAAGAGGCAAAGCCGTTTCCGGCGTGGGCAACAGAGACCTTAAATCTCTTTCGGCTATTTTAAGAGGTAAACAAGGGCGTTTCCGTCAGAACCTTCTCGGAAAACGCGTCGACTATTCCGGTCGTTCGGTTATAGTCGTCGGTCCCGAACTCAAACTTTATCAGTGCGGTCTTCCTAAGGAAATGGCTATCGAACTTTTCAAGCCTTTCGTTATGAAGAAACTCGTCGAACTCAATATTTGTCACAATATCAAGAGCGCGAAGAGAACGGTAGAAAGAATGAAGCCGTGCGTGTGGGATATTCTCGAGGGCGTAATCAAAGATCACCCCGTGCTTTTAAACCGCGCGCCCACCCTTCACCGTTTGTCCATTCAGGCGTTCGAACCCGTACTTATCGAGGGCAGAGCGATCAAACTTCATCCGCTCGTCTGCGGCGCGTTCAACGCCGACTTCGACGGCGACCAGATGGCGGTTCACGTTCCGCTTTCCATCGAGGCTCAGGCAGAGGCGAGATTCCTTATGCTCGCTTCCAACAACATTCTTAAACTTTCCGACGGCAAGCCGGTTATGTCGCCTTCTCAGGATATGGTCCTCGGTTGTTATTACCTCACCATAACGAGAAAGGAAGAAGGAAAATATTACGACGAAAGAGAAACCGAATACGTCCTTAAAGACGACGGATTCTTCTACGACGAAAAGGACATCAGGTTCGTTCCTTCCGACGTGGTCAAAGAAGAAAGATGCGTCGTGGTCAAACCCGATAAAGACGGCATTTATTCGAGAACGGAAAGAGCGGTCAAAGAAATCATCGTTTCGTGCAAACTCGTCAAAGAGGGCGGAGACGCGTCCGAAGCGTTTGTCGCGAACTATTACGAACCCGACGTTTACGCTTCGCCGGACGAAGCCCTTATGGCATACCAGACCAAACAACTCTGGTGTCAGGACGAAATTTACGTCAGACGTAACGTGACTTTGCCGGACGGAACGAAACATTCCGGAATCATCAAGACAACCGCGGGCAGAATCATCTTCAACCACGGCATTCCTCAGGACATCTCGGGCGCGAAATTCACCGTGAGAAATCCCGAAGATCCGGACAGTTACGTTCAGTACGTAATCAACTTCCTCGTCGGCAAGAGTCAACTCAAAAAGATCGTAGACGCCTGCTTCAAATCGAGAGGTTCGGGTTGCGCGGCCGACACGCTCGACTATATCAAGTCGCTCGGTTATAAGTATTCCACGATCGCCGCGATCACAACTTCGGTGTTCGATATGCAGGTTCCCGACGACAAGAACGAAATTATTTCCAAAGCCGGCGAAGAAGTCATCGCGATCGAAAAGAAATACAACAGAGGTATTCTCACCGACGACGAACGTTATAAAGCGGTCGTCGATATATGGACGAAAGCGACCGCGGACGTATCCAAGGTTCTGCAACTTACGCTCCGTAAGTTCAACCCCATCTGGATGATGGCGGACTCCGGCGCGCGCGGTTCTATCGACCAGATAAAGCAACTTGCCGGAATGCGCGGTCTTATGACCAACCCCAACGGTAAAATCATCGAAATTCCCGTTAAGTCCTGCTTCCGTGAAGGTCTTACGGTTCTTGAATACTTCATTTCCTCCCACGGCGGACGTAAAGGTCTGGCGGACACCGCGTTAAAGACGGCGGACTCCGGTTACCTTACGAGAAGACTTGTAGACGTTTCGCATAACGTCATCATCCGCGAGGACGATTGCGGCGACGTCAAGGGTATGGAAATCGAGGCGATAAAAGGTCTTAAAGGCGAAATAATCGAAAGTCTCGAGGACAGAATCAACGGCAGATTCACTCCTGTCGATATTCGCGATCCCAGGACGGGCGAACTGCTCGTCAAGGCGAACGAAATGATAACCGAGGACGACGCGAAGAAGATTTGCGCGGCGGGTATCGAAAAAGTAACGATCAGAAGCGTATTCACCTGTAAGTCGAAATACGGCGTCTGCGCCAAGTGTTACGGCAAGAACATGAGCAACTCGCTCCCCGTTCAGATCGGCGAAGCCGTCGGTATCATCGCGGCTCAGTCAATCGGCGAACCGGGTACTCAGTTGACGATGAGAACGTTCCACACCGGCGGTATTGCGTCCACCGGCGATATCACTCAAGGTCTTCCGAGAGTAGAGGAACTTTTCGAAGCGAGAAAGCCCAAGGGCGAAGCGATCGTCTGCGAACACAGCGGCACGGTCACCGTTCAGGAAAAGGACGGAATTCGTCACGTTATGGTCAAATCTCCCGACGACGGCTCGGTTAAGGATTACGGAATTCCGTTCAGCGCGGATCTGAGAGTCAAAACGGGCGACGTCGTAGAACCCGGTTCCGTTCTCACGGGCGGTTCCGTCAACCCGCAGACTATCCTTAAAACAAGAGGTTTCAAGGCCGTTCAGGATTATATTCTCAAAGAAGTACAGTCCGTTTACCGCAGTCAGGGCGTCGATATTAACGATAAACACGTAGAGATCATCGTTAACCAGATGCTCCGCAAGGTAAGAATTCTTTCCGGCGGCGATACGGGCTTCCTCCCCGGCGAATGCGTGGATATGCTCGCGCTCGACGAAGAGAACAGCAAAGTTCTCGAAAACGGCGGAGTTCCCGCGATCGCGAAGAGAATTCTTCTCGGAATCACCAAGGCGGCTCTCGCAACCGAATCCTTCCTTTCGGCGGCTTCCTTCCAGGAAACTTCCAAAGTTCTCACGGACGCGGCTATTCACAACAAGATCGATCCGCTCATGGGCCTTAAGGAAAACGTTATCATCGGTAAACTCATTCCCGCGGGAACGGGCGTAAAGGATTACAAGAATCTTTCCCCGCAATATAACTCGCTCAGAGGCATTTCGAGCGACGCGAACGACGGGAACGATGATTTCGACGATGAGGAGAACGCGTAAAACATAATCGCAACGATTAAAAATGCGGCGAGTTCCGGAAATTTCCGGAACTCGCCGTTTGTCGTTAAAAAATAAAACGCGGCTTTATTGTCATACGTATGCCAGGAAAGATTAAAACGAACCTTGCCAAAACGCCGCAATTTCCGCTTTTTTGTCAAATTCTCGCCGTCAGACCACGGTTCGTTTTAATCTTTCCTGGCATAGGGGTGTTCTGTGAGTAAGATTCGATTTATGACGAAAGCGTTGGCGAAAACGGAGATTTTATAAATAAATTTAAGTTTTTTTGAAAAACCGACGAAAAAGAGTTGACAAGCGGGAATAGAAGTGGTAAGATAAGCAAG
>CAVJNC010000128.1:0-5704 GCA_963650905.1 Subdoligranulum sp. APC924/74 | reverse complement strand
CGATAAATTCCACGTAGACGGGTTAAGGGTGGACGCGGTCGCGTCGATGCTTTATCTCGATTACGGTAAAAAACAAGGCGAGTGGCTTCCTAATCAATACGGCGACAACAAGAATCTCGAAGCGATCGCTTTCGTCAAAAAACTCAACGAAGCCGTTCACTCCGCTTATCCTTACGCGATTATGATCGCGGAAGAATCCACGGCTTATCCTTACGTCACCCGCCCCGTGAAAGACGGCGGTCTCGGGTTCGATTACAAGTGGAACATGGGTTGGATGAACGATGTTTTGTCTTACGTCAGAATAGATCCGTTGTTCAGAAAATACGACCATAACAAACTCAATTTTTCGATGATGTACGCGTTCTCGGAACACTATATTCTTCCGATTTCGCACGACGAAGTCGTCCACGGCAAGTGTTCGCTTTTAAATAAGCAGTTCGGTTCTTATGAGGACAAATTTGCCGGAGACAGGGCGTTTATGGGTTATATGACCGCTCACCCCGGGAAAAAACTTATGTTTATGGGCGCGGAATTCGGTCAGTTCAAGGAATGGAATTATAAGGAAGGGCTTGAATTTTTCCTTAAAGACTACGAAAAACACGCCGAGTTGGACAGGTTCTTCACGGAACTCAACAAACTTTATCTTTCCGAGCCGGCTTTATACGGCGACGACGACGGATGGGACGGTTTCGAATGGCTTGCCGCCGACGATAAAGATCTCAATTCGCTCGCGTTCGTCCGAAAATTCGGCGACGAAAAAATAATCGCGGCGATAAACTTCAGCGGAGCCGACATAACTTACGGATTCGGCGCGGAAAAGGGCGTCTACGAAGTTGTTTTCGATTCCGACAAAAAGATTTACGGCGGCGACGGCAAAAGAAGAAAAAGAATTTATAAAACCGAAAAGAAGGAACGGAACGGCAAACCGTATTCGCTCGAAGTGGATTTGCCGAAACTTTCTTTTATATATCTGAAAAATAAATAACGGCATAATTGCCGAAACGGAGGGAAAAATGATAAACAAAAAAGAATGCGTTGCGATGCTCCTTGCCGGAGGGCAGGGCAGCAGGTTGTTTGCGCTTACGAACAAGATAGCGAAACCTGCCGTAACGTACGGCGGAAAATACAGAATAATCGATTTTCCGCTTTCGAATTGCGTAAATTCCGGAATCGACACGGTCGGCGTGCTTACGCAGTATCAACCGCTTATATTGAACGATTATATCGGCAACGGCGAACCGTGGGATCTCGACCGCTCGAACGGCGGCGCGCATATTCTTTCGCCCTATCAGGCGAAACACGGCTCGGAATGGTTCAAGGGGACGGCGAACGCCATTTACCAGAACATTCCTTTTATAAAAAGGTATAATCCCGATTACGTGCTTATTTTGTCAGGCGACCATATCTATAAAATGGATTACGCCGATATGCTTCGCAGACATAAGGCCACGGGCGCGGCTTGCACGATCGCGGCGATTAAAGTTCCGCTTTCCGAGGCTTCGAGATTCGGAATTTTAAACGTCGACGAAGACGGAGTTATTTATCAGTTCGAGGAAAAACCGAAGCAACCCAAGAGCGACCTCGCTTCTATGGGTATCTACATTTTCTCGGCGGAAAAAATGTACAAGTATCTCGAAGAAGACGAAGCGGACGAAAATAGTTCAAACGACTTCGGGAAAAACGTTCTCCCGAAAATGCTCGCTTCGGGCGAGAAGATGGTGTCTTACACTTTCGACGGTTACTGGAAGGACGTGGGAACGATCAATTCTTTGTTCGAATCGAATATGGACTTGCTCGGCGACGCGCCGAAATTCGATATTTCCGATCCGTCGTGGAGAATACGGTCGAGAAACCCGATCGCTCCGCCGCAGTACATAGGCAACCACGCGCGCGTGGCGGATTCGATAGTCGTTTCCGGTTGCGAAATCGAGGGGACGGTTGAAAACAGCATTCTCTCGCACGACGTGAAAATAGCCGAAGGCGCGATCGTGAGAAATTCCATAATTTACGCGGGCGCGGAGATAGAAGAAAACGCCGTTATCGATCACGCCATAATCGACGAGAACGTTAAAATCGGCAAAGGCGCGAAAATCGGAGCGGAGCAAAAAGGTTCCGCGCTTTCGATCGCGGTGCTCGGAAGAGATATTACCGTTTCCGACGACGCGGTTGTCGAAGCCGGTAAAATAATAGACGAAAACGTTTAAGGAGGGGGAAAAGAATGAGTACGCTCGGTTTGATTTTTTCAAATATACACGATAACAACGTTCCAGAACTTACGGCGAAAAGGACGGTCGCGTCCATACCTTTCTGCGGCAGATATCGTCTTATAGACTTTGCGCTTTCCAACATGGTCAATTCCGATATCGCAAAAGTCGGAATCATCACGAAAAGCAATTTTCAGTCGCTTATGGACCACATAGGCAGCGGAAAGGACTGGGATCTCGCCCGTCACGTCGGAGGTTTGTATATTCTTCCTCCGTTCGGGGTTACGGAGAGCAGCATGCTTTACACCACAAGGCTCGAAGCGTTGAAAAGCGTAACGGGTTTTCTTTCGAAATCTCACGAAGATTTTGTCGTCATGAGCGATTCCGATATGGTCTGCGCGGTCGATTTCAAGCCGATAATCGCAAAGCACGTGTCGGACGGGGCGGATATGACGCTCGTTTACGTTAAAAAGAGCAGAAACGAAGTCGGCGGCAGAGAAAACGTCTTTCTCAAAGTCGGCGAGGACGATAAGGTTAAAGAAATAGTTTACGATTGCAAGGGCGACGAAGTCAACGTTTTCACGAATATGATCGTTATTTCGAGAACTCTTCTGATGAGTTTGCTTTCCGAAGCGTTTTCGCGCGGTTCTACGTCTTTCGTAAAGGACGTTATCGACGAACATATTCCCGCAGGCAGAGTTTTCGCTTACGAACATAAAGGCTACTACGAGGAGATAACCTCGTTGCAGAAATATTACGACGAAAACCTTAAATTTCTCGATAAAGAGATAAGAGAAGAGGTTTTCAGAAAGGCAAACGTATATACGAAGGTTAAAGATTCCACGCCCACCCGTTACGGCGACAACGCGATCGTCAACAATTCACTTATCGCGGACGGTTGCAGAATAGAGGGCGAGGTTTATAACAGCATTATTTTCAGAGGCGTGACGGTCGGCAGAGGCGCGGTCGTTAAAAATTGCGTTCTCATGCAGAATACGACCGTCGGCGAAAAAGTTTCGATGAATTGCATCATCACCGATAAAAACGTTTACGTAAAGAGAGGAAGAACTCTTTCCGGAAGCGAAAATCACCCGTTCTACATCTCGAAAGGAACAGTGGTATAAAAGGAGCGAATATGGCAAAAAAAGAGGTTAAGGCAACGGAAGAAAAGAAAAAAGAAACGAAGAACATACAGACCGAAGCGAAAAAACCGACTAAAACGGCAACGGAAAAGAAAGTCGCGGCAAAGAAACCCGCAGAAGAAAAACAGGTCGCGGCAAAGAAACCCGCTGCGGAAAAGAAAGTTGCGGATAAAAAAGTCGCCGAGAAAAAAGTCGATAAAAAGATCGCCGACGCGCCGGAAATTGCCGCGGGCGACGTTAAAATCGACGTAACGCCCGTTAATTCCGTTTTGTTCGTCGCGAGCGAGGCTAACCCTTATCTCGGCAGCGGCGGACTTGCCGACGTTATCGGCTCGCTTCCCAAAACGCTTGCCGCAAACGGGAAATACGACGTGAGGGTGGTTATGCCTCTTTACGGCGACATAAGCGATAAATACAGAAGTCAGATGAGATTCCTTATGAATTTCAACGTTCCGCTCGCATGGAGAAATCAGTATTGCGGCGTGTTCACGCTTAAAGCCGACGGAGTTACCTTCTATTTCATAGACAACGAATATTATTTCAAGAGAAACGGTCTGTACGGGTTCTACGACGACGGAGAAAGGTTCGCTTATTTCTCCAAGGCGGCGCTCGAGATGATGGCTCATCTCGACTATTATCCGGAAATACTTCATTGTCACGACTGGCAGACCGCGCTTTCGGTTATTTATCTTAAAACGTTATACGCGAATCGTTACGGCTACGACCATATCAAAGCCCTTTTCACGATTCACAACATAGAATATCAGGGGAAGTACGGTTACGATTGCTTAGGCGATTTGTTCGGCTTGCCCGAAAGCGTTAAACCCGCGCTCGATTACGACGGATGCCTGAATCTCATGAAAGGCGCGATACAGTTCTCCGACAGATTTTCAACCGTTTCGAGAATGTATGCCAACGAGATTAAAAATCCGTTTTTCGCCCACGGACTTCAGTACGCGATTTGCGCAAACGAGTTCAAACTTACGGGGATTCTCAACGGAATAGACGAAACGGTTTATAACCCCGAAACGGACGAAAAACTGTTCCGCAATTATTCCGCGGAAGACGTGAGCGGCAAAGCCGTTTGCAAAAAAGAACTCCGGAAGATGCTCGGTCTGCCCGAAAAGGACGACGCTCCGCTTATTTCCATAATTTCGCGGCTCGTTCCCGCAAAAGGGCTTGACCTTGTTAAATGCGTCATCGAAGAACTTCTTGCCGAAAACGTTCAGATCGTAATTCTCGGAAAGGGCGAAAGCGACTACGAGGATTATTTCAGAATGCTTGCCGACAGATATTCGGGCAAATGCAGGGCGATTATCGCATACAACAAGGACCTTGCGAGCAAAATATATTCGGCGTCGGATATATTCCTTATGCCGTCGAAGCAGGAGCCGTGCGGATTGTCGCAGATGATAGCGTGCAGATACGGCGCCGTGCCGGTGGTGAGAGCCACGGGCGGTCTGTTCGACAGTATTTCGCCTTATAACAACGATACGAGAAACGGCGGAAACGGATTCGTGTTCGGCAACTATAACGCGCACGAAATGCTTTACGTGATAAAAGACGCGGTGTATACGTTCGGCAACAAAAACGAATGGCGCGCGATTATGAAAAGAGCGATGACTTCCGATTTCAGTTGGAAGAAGTCGTCGGGAGAATATGAGAAATTATACGACAATATGCTGGGCGAGATAAGATAATCGCGGCAAACAGGAGATACAAATGGGAAAAACCGATATCACTCCCAAGGAAATGAAAGACGTAATCAGCGGAAAACTGTCGAGATATTTCGGCGTGTCCATCAAAGAAGCGTCAACGGAACAACTTTATAAATCCGTCGTTATGGCGGTGAGAGACATTCTTCTTGAAAAGAGGAACGCTTACCATTATAAGACGAAAGCGGCAAAGGCAAAAAGGGTTTATTATCTCTGCATGGAATTTTTGCTCGGACGTTCGCTTAAAAACAACGTTTATAACCTCGGCATCGAGGAACAGGTAAGCAAAGTTCTGAAAACGAGAGGTTTAACGCTCGAAGATCTTTACGAACTCGAACCCGACGCAGGGCTCGGAAACGGCGGATTGGGCAGACTCGCGGCTTGTTTTATGGACGCGCTCGCAAGCGGAAATTATCCCGCGATGGGCTATTCTATCCGCTACGAATACGGTTTGTTCAAACAAAAAATCGTCGACGGTTGGCAGACGGAACTTCCGGACGTTTGGCTTCCCGGCGGGGAAGTCTGGCTCACTCCGCGCTCCGATATGGCGGTAAAAGTTAAATTCGACGGAAAAATCACCGAAGAATGGACGAGTGAAGGAATGAAAATCGTTCAGACCGATTGTCAGGAAGTTGAAGCAGTG
>CAVJNC010000127.1:0-5711 GCA_963650905.1 Subdoligranulum sp. APC924/74 | reverse complement strand
CGCCCTGACGGGGGTTTTCGCCGTGAACGAGTTTCTGCTCGGCTTCACGATTCTTTCCGCGGGGCTCGGAATAGTGTTCTTCGTTTACGGTCTCGTCGTCAAAGGCGGCTACGAAACGGCTACGGGATATATCCTGTTCTGCGTGGGGCTTACGCTTCTGTTCGTCGCGCTCGGACTCGTGTGGTACGGAATTCTGTTTATCGATATCGCTTTGCTTTTTATCGGGTTCGCCGTTCTCGTTCTGCTCAAATCCAAGAGCATGATCGTGGAACGCACGGACGAAAAACCCGGCTATAAGTCGTTTTACGAGCAGAAAGCCGAAAAAGACGCGGAAGAAAAAGCAAAGGAAGAAGCCGCGCCGGAAGTAACCTTCAAACACCCCTCCGAAGATATTTCGGACAAAAAGAACTGATTGAAAATTAACGCGGCAGCCTCGCGGACGCGTCCGCGAGGCTGCCGCAAATGCGATGCCTATGGAAAAAAGAAATTTAACCCTTCTCACCGACCTTTACGAACTGACGATGATGAACGGGTATTACCTCAAAGGAAAAGCGGACGAAATCGCCGTGTTCGACGTGTTCTTCCGCAGAAAAGAACTCATCACTTATTCGCTCGCCGCGGGGCTCGAACAAGCCGTGGATTATATCCTCGGCCTTTCTTTCGGCGAAGACGAAATAGCCTATCTTCGCGGACTTAACCTGTTCGACGAAGGTTTTCTCGATTACCTTAAAAACCTGAAATTCACCGGCGACGTGTATTCCGTTCCCGAAGGAACGATGGTGTTCCCGAGCGAACCCATTCTCACCGTGAAAGCGCCCGTAATCGAGGCTCAACTCATCGAAACGGCGGTTCTTAACATGATAAACCACCAGACGCTCATCGCCACGAAGTCCGCGAAGGTGTGCAACGCCGCCAAAGGCGACAACGTTATGGAATTCGGTTTAAGGAGAGCGCAGGGCCCCGACGCGGGTATTTACGGCGCGCGCGCGGCGATAATCGGCGGGTGTAATTCCACCTCGAACGTCCTCGCGGGCAAAATGTTTTCCGTTCCCGTTTCCGGCACTCACGCGCACAGTTGGGTTATGAATTTCCCGAGCGAACTGGAAGCGTTCAGGGCTTACGCCGAAATTTATCCGGACGCGACTCTTCTGCTCGTGGATACTTACGACACCCTAAAAAGCGGAGTTCCGAACGCCATAAAGGTCTTCGACGAACTCAAAGCGAAAGGCAAAAAGCCGCTCGGTATAAGAATAGATTCGGGCGACCTCGCCTATCTTACAAAGAGAGCGAGGGAAATGCTCGACGAAGCCGGTTATCCGGACGCGATAATCTGCGCCTCGGGCGATCTGGACGAAAAACTCGTGCAGAGCCTTAAACTTCAGGGCGCGAAGATAAACAGTTGGGGCATCGGCACAAAACTCATCACGAGCGAGGATATGCCGTCGCTCGGCGGGGTTTATAAACTCGCGGGAGTGGAAGAAAACGGCAAAATCATTCCGAAAATCAAGGTTTCGGACAACACCGAGAAGATTACCAACCCCGGATTCAAAACATTTTACAGAATTTACGACAAAACCACCGGCAAGGCGGAAGCCGATCTCATCGCGCTCCGCGGCGAGAAAATCGATTTTTCAAAACCGCTCACGCTTTATCACCCGATTGAACGTTGGAAGAAGATTACTTTTGAAAATTATACGGCGCGCGAACTGCCCGTTCAGATAATCAAGGGCGGCAAACTCGTTTATAAAATGCCCTCGCTCGGCGAAATCAGAAAATACGCGGCGGAAGAAACGGATTCGTTCTGGGACGAATATAAACGTCTCGATCAGCCGCACGTTTACAAGGTCGATTTGTCGGACGAACTTTACGCCCTCAAATCGGATATGCTCGACAGGGTTCGGCGCGGCGAAAGCGTCTGACGGAATTCGCGTTTACGTTTCGACGGAAATTACGCCCCGACGAAAACTGCGTTTGGACGAAAACTGCGTTCGGACGAAAATTACGTTCCGACGGAATTTACGCTTACGCCCCGACGGAATTTACGTTTCCGTTCCGGCGAAAAATTATTGCTCTGCCAAAAGGAGATTTTTATGTGGTACGCGATCATAGCGATACTCGTTCTTATTCTCGATCAGGTCACTAAGGTTGCGGCTGCCGCGGCTTCCGGCGTGGCGCAGGGGACTTTGGGTAACGAAAAAGTCCTCGTGAAAAAGGTGATCGACGGATTTCTGGAAATAGAATACTGCGAAAACAACAACGGAATGATGGGCATTTTCAGTTTTTTAAGCAACGGAAGGCTCGTTTTCATCGTCGCGACGGTGATTATCCTCGCGGGGATAATCGTATATCTGTTTCTCTCCAGAAATCGCGGAAAGTGGCTCAACACCGCCGTCGCGTTCATAATTTCGGGCGCGCTCGGTAATTTTATCGACCGTCTTTTCACCGACGGCGGTTACGTCAGGGATATGATTCACGTCATAATCGACTTCGGTAACGGCGAAATTTTCCCCTATATTTTCAACGTCGCGGATATTTCTCTCGTCGTCGGCGCGATTATGCTTATAATAGAAATTCTGTTCATAAGCAAGGACGCGGTTTTCATGACGAAAAAACGCCGCGAAAAACTTGAACGCGAACAAGCCGCGAACGACGGAAAAATCGCCGAGGCGAAAAAGGTCGTTTCCGAAAATCTCGACGCGGAAGATTTCGACACTGCGGGAAATCCCCGTGCGGCGGGCGGTTTCGAAGCGACCGATATCGGAAACGCGGACGTAAACCCGAAAACGAACGGAACGGACATGGAAAATGAAAACTGAAACCGTAATCGCCGAAAGGGCGGAGCGGCTCGACGTCTACCTTTCGGAAAAACTCGGCAAAACGCGTTCGGCAGTCAAAAAACTCATCGAAGACAAGAACGTCGCGGTGAACGGAAAACCCGAAAAAGCGGGAAAAACGCTTAAAGAGGGCGACGAAATAACCGTAATTCTGCCCGATCCCGTAAAACTCGACCTCGAAGCGGAGAACATTCCGCTCGACATAATTTATCAGGACGAAGACGTCGCGATAATAAACAAACCGCAGGGAATGACCGTTCACGCGGGCAACGGCGTTCACGGCTCCACGCTCGTAAACGCCCTTTTGTATCATCTCGATTCGCTCAGCGGAATAAACGGCGTTATCCGCCCGGGGATCGTACACCGTATCGATAAGGATACTTCGGGTTTGCTCGTCGTGGCGAAGAACGACGCGGCGCACGTTTCCCTTTCGGAACAGATAAAAAACAAAACCTGCCATAGGATTTATCTCGCGCTCGTCGAGGGCGTTGTTAAGGAAAACGACGGAGTTATCGATACTTTCATCGGCAGGAGCGACAAAAACCGCACGATGATGGCGGTGAAGTCGGACGGCAGGCGCGCCGTAACGCATTATAAGGTTATCAAGCGGTATAAAGACTACACGCTTATGGAATTTTCGCTCGAAACGGGCAGAACGCACCAAATAAGAGTACATACCAAATATCTCGGGCATCCGGTGGTCGGCGATCCCGTTTACGGCTACAAAACGCAGAAATTTAAATTGAACGGGCAACTTCTGCACGCGTTCAGGCTCGAACTGACGCACCCGAGAAGCGGCGAAAGAATGGCTTTCGAAGCCCCCCTTCCCGATTATTTTCAAGAGGTGTTGACCAAACTCGACGCTTCGCAAAAACAATGAGAGTTTTCGGATAAAGCATAAACGCAAAGCGTTAAACGTAACATAAAACACGAAACGAAAAATATAAAACGTAAAGCGTAAAGTATAAAACGCGCCCCCGCAATTCGCTTGTGAATTGCGGGGGCGTTCTGTCGGTAATTTTTGCGGTTATTTCTTCGCCGCGTCGGTCTGTTCGTAAGAAACGCCGCGGTTGTTTTTCATTATTTCCGAACAGAAATCGTCGAATTTATCGGGCGAAACGATCACGTTCAGCGTGCTTTCGTCCTTAAAAACCATAACGAGCGTGTTCTGCCTTACGTTTTTAACGAGCGAATCGATTTCCGCGATTTTATATTTGTCGCTCAAGAACCCGAACGCCACCTTCATTTCCTTTTCGCCCACGAGGTAATAGGACGACAGAATCGCCGAAGTCACGAACGCGACGAACGCTATCGGCAGAAGAAGGCAGAGCGCGATTCTTATATAATCGTAAACCGAAAGGGTTATCGGGTTGCCGACGGAGATTATCAGGCGGTAAAGATTCCACGCGAAGCACACCGCCGAAAGCAGATAAATCGCGCCGAACAACCAATACATATAGTTTTTGTATTTATATTTGAATTTCATTCCGTTCACCTCTTAAAAGCCGCAACGTCGCATATATTATACGTTATTTTTCGTTAAAGGTCAAGGAATTGAAACGCCGCGAAAAAAATCGGACGATTTTTCCGCGGCGTTATATGTGATCGGTGCGTTTTTATGTCGACAAACGGCTTATAGGCGGATATTTCTATTTCGCCTTACGCCGGTAAACCGTATGCGGACGGCCGTTTATTTTTTCTTTTTAGCCATTTTGACGCAGTCGATAATGTCGAAAATGATAACGAAAAGCGGAAGGATGAAGAAAATCGGTTGCCAGCCGCTGAGGAACAGATAAGCCGCCCCCACGGTGAGAAACGCTCCCATGAAATTCGCGAAAAATCCGCCCACCCAGTGCGGCGAAATTCTCATTGTGTTATGCCGGCCAAGAATAAAACAAACCTTGCCAAAACGCCGCAATTTTCGCGCCTTTTGGCAAATTCTCGCTTGAAGTACATATAGTACGTCTGCGTTTGCCTTCGCCAAAATTCATCGGAAATATCGGCGTTTTGGTTGATAGCAAGTCCGACGGCGAATTTTTAGGCTAAGACAAGGCACGCGAACGGGTTAATACTTGACGTATAAGCCGCGAGCGTAACGACGTATTAGTCAAAAATTCGTCGTCAGACCACGGTTCGTTTTATTCTTGGCCGGCATCGGTCACCGCTTCCACGTCGTAAGTCTCTTCGTCCCAGGTTACGTCGAAAATCTCTTCGCCCATAAAGAAGAGCCATGCGAGCGTCATTAAAAAGACGGGAAGGAAAATGTAACCGATCATTTCCATTAAATTCAAGTCGTTCGCTTCCGCTAAGGAATGGTAAACAGGGATGGATATAAGCATTGCGAGGACCGCGTTGACTATGCTGAGTATTTTGCTGATAACTTCGTGTATAAATAAAAATTTAATAAATTTTACTATTAAAAACAAAGCCACGGCGCCGGCTATAACCAGCAATGCTATTACAAAAGCATTCATAAATAATTCAAGGGATTCCGTTCGTCATCACTAGTTATTTTTGCGGCGATAAACCGATTTATGCGGCGTTAAACGCCGCTCGTAGTACGTCCAGTACAACTTCGGGCGTTTGCCTTGCCTAAACGAGCCGCGTTGCGGTCGGTTTCTCAACCGCAAAAATGCTTCGCACCGAAAAGAGCGCATTTTTTGATGATTTTTTGCGAACGTGAGGGTTGCTGTACCGGGCGTACTGCGCCCGAACGGTTGCGGAAAACGGCTAAAAAGACGCCTTTTCGGTAATTAGTGATGACGAATGGAATCCCTAAGTAAAAATTTTTTGTGCGGCAACGAACTTTTATAAACGAACGCTTATATTTGTCGTTTTTTTCGTTGCCCGATTTTGTCTTTGATGTTACGGTAGAGA
>CAVJNC010000126.1:0-6021 GCA_963650905.1 Subdoligranulum sp. APC924/74 | reverse complement strand
AAAAGGCGCGGAAATTGCGGCGTTTTGGCGGGTTCTAACGCAATCGCCTGTGGCTAAGGAAGGCTCGGCGTTTTTCTTTACCTCTTCGCTTTGCCGCGTAAGGCAGAGCGAATTAAGCGGGATTAAAGAGATTCGAGATAATTAACTATATCTCCCACGGTCTGAAAAGCGGAAAGTTTTTCGTCGGGAATGGTTATTCCGCTTTCTTCCTCAAGCGTCATAAGAAGTTGAAGTATATCTATCGAATCCGCGCCGAGATCTCCTTTGATCGTTGCGTTCGGAGTTACGAGACTTTCGTCGACGTTGAGTTCGTCGACAAGAATTTTCTTTACTTTTTCAAACATTTTATTTTCTCCTTTTTGTGTGGTGTTTTTCGTGTTGACGGCGTTTTTCGCGATTAAATCACGCTACCGTTTTTTGACGTTTTATACGCCTGTTCGATACATTTCCGAACGGCCGCGTCGTTGCTCGAACCGTGACCTTTGACGATTATTTTTTCTAATCCCAAAAGCACGCTTCCGCCGTAATTTCTGTAATCCATGAACGCTTTTTCTTTTTTGAAAGTTTTAAGCATAAAAAGCGCGCCGATTTTATTCCGAAAAGACGACGTTACGTCCTTTTTGAGCCTTTTGAGCATTTCGAGGCACGCGCCCTCGGTACTTTTTATCAGAACGTTGCCCGAAAACCCGTCGCACGCGACGAGGTCGTACTTACCCGAAAGCAAATCTCTGCTCTCCATGTTTCCGACGAAATTCACGGACTTTTCGTCCTTCAAAAGTTTATACGCTTCGCGGCGGATATCGTCGCCCTTTTCTTCTTCCGTGCCGACGTTCAGAAGCGCGACTCTCGGATTTTCGATTCCGTAAGCGCGTTTGAGATACGCCGAACCCATAATCGCGTTCTGTCTGATTTGTTCCGCGGAAGCGTCGATATTCGCTCCGCTGTCGCACACGCCGACTATTCCTCCGTTCATCGCGGGAAGAACGGGGCAGAACGCGGGACGTCTTACTCCCTCGAGCCTGCCTATCCTTAAAATCGACGCGCCGACGAGAACGCCCGTCGCCCCGCACGAAACCAGAGCCTTTATCTCCTCGTTTTCACGAAGGTCCTTAACCGCTCTGATCATCGAAGAATCTTTTTTAAGTCTTATCGCGTCGATAGGTTTGTCGTTTCCGTCAACCGCTTCGGGAGCGTTGACTATCTCCACTCTGTCCGCGGGGTATGTTTTCCCCGAAAGTTCGGCTTTTATCGCCTCTTCGTCGCCGTATAAAACCACGGCGAGATCGGAAAAATCTTCGAGCGCGAGAAGCGCGCCTCCGACGTTTGCGGCGGGACTGTAATCTCCGCCGAGACAGTCTATCGCTATTTTCATACTTCCGTCGTCTCCAGAACTTTTACGTAAGAGCGGCGGCGTTTGTGCCTTTCCGCGTTGAACCTCTTCCACAAATTCTGAATGGAGAAGTTGTCCTCGAGGTTAAGGTTCGTTTCGGCGTACTTCACGCCGTCCTGTTTCAGAATATCGATAAGCCCCGCGGCTATTATTGCCGTCACCCCGCGATTTATGTAGTCCGGACGGACGGCGATAAGGCCGAGGTCGATTATTTCGGGCTTTTTTATCGCTTTAAGCACTTTGATAAGGGCAATCGGCGTGAGCCTTCCGCCGGATTTCTGCAACGCTTTCGCAAGCGACGGGAAGCAAAGCCCGAGGCACACGACTTCGTTCTGCTCGTTGAGAATAACGGTGACGTGTTTTATGTCGATGATGAGACGGAAACTCTCGACCATCGTTTTTTTCATCGCGTCCGTGAACGGAACTGTTCCGTAAAGACCTTCGTAAGCGACGTCCAGAAGGTCGAAGAAATCGTCCTTATACTTATCGAGAAACTCGTTGATGTTTTTGCACTTCGACATATGAAGCCCGTAACGCTTCATGACGAAATCGGACATTTTTCTGATGTTCGCTATTTCTTCGTCGTCCGGAAGGTAAACTTTCGATTCCACCCAGTCGACTTCTTTTTTATAACCGCAAGCCTCTATGAGCGCGCCGTAATATTCGGCGTTATACTGCTCTTCGAAAGTGGAAAGTTGGTCGAACCCCTCGATGAGAAGCCCTTCCCTTTCCAGATCGGAAAAGCCGAGCGGACCGCATACCGTGTCCATCCCCTTTCCGATCGCGAAATCTTCAACGGCTTTGAAAAGAGCCTTGGCCGCTTCCTCGTCGTTTTCGCAATCGAATCTCGTGAATCTTACGCGTTTTTCGTTGCGTTTTTCGTTCGACGCTTTCTGAAGTATCGCCGAAATACGCCCTACCGTAACGCCGTTCCTCTTAGCGAGAAAATAGGCGGTTTCGCAAGTGTCGTTATAGGTGTAACCGGCGGAGAAAATCTTCTTCTCGTCCGCATAGAGCGGCGGGACGAAATACGGATTGTTTTTATACATTCTGAGCGGGAAATCAAGAAATTCTTTTTTGTCTTTCCCGCTTACGACTTTTTTAATCTCTATCATTTTTTAACGGTGTTTTGAATGGAACGACACGCCTACGCCGTCGGGACCGCAATGACTGCCGGCGGTGGGGTTTGTCGTCACGACTTCGAGTCTGACGCCTTTTCCGTATTTTTCTTTGATTTTTTCGGCAAGTTCGCCGGCGATTGCGGGGGAATCGGTGTGACCGATGATGATTCTGTAATCCGCCACGCGGTCGCCGAGTTCGTCCATATAAGCGAAAAGCCTTTCCATAGCCTTTTTCCGTCCGCGCTCCTTGCCGATACTGAGCATTTTACCCTCGGCGTTCATATAGATTATCGGGCGGATTCCGAGCAACGTTCCCATCGTGGCGGAAAAGCCGCTCACTCTGCCGCTTCTGCGGAAAAATTTCAGGTCGTCGGCGAAGAAATACTGCGAATAGCAGAGAACTTCCTTATCCGCCCACGCGATTATCTCTTCGGGCGAAGCGCCGTTTTTATACATATCGCCTATTTCTTTGGCGATGTTGTAACTGATGATCGTGATACCTTTCGTATCGACGGCGTAAAACTTTCTCTCGGGGAATTCCTCTCTGAGTTCTTTGACGGCTTCGTCCATCGCGTCGAAAGTTCCGCTCATCGCCCTCGAAAAATGGACGTATAACACGTCGTTGCCCTTTTCGAATTCGGGGCGGAAATAATTTTTATATTTTTCAACGGAAACGCCGCTCGTCGTGGGGATAACTCCCGCGCGAAGTTTCGCGTAAAACGGCGGCATATCGAACGTTTCGCTATCCTCATACGGGAAATAGGTTTTCCCTTCGATCGAGAACGGCATGCTGATAAGTTTATAACCGTATTCCTTGGCGGTTTGCGGCGTAAAATCGCAATCCGTATCCGTAAATATCGTATACATACTCTCTCCTTATCTCATTTTACTCCAGAACGAACATATAATCGTAGACGGGCTGATCGCCCTCGACTGCGATTACTTCCGTGTCCGGATAAATTTTTTCAAGTTCATGTTTTAAATTTCCGGCTTCTTCTTCCGCTACGGATTCGCCCGCGAACATAAGCAGAAGTCCGTGATCCGCGACGTTTATCCTGCCGAGAAGATCTTTCGCCGCTTCGTTTTTATCGGCGTTGTCCGACAGTATCTCGTCGCCGACGAAGCCTATGTAATCTCCGTTAACGACTGAAACTCCGTTCCTCGCGGCGTTTCTGTTGGCTTTGGACACGCACGCCGTGACGACTCCTTCGACTATTTCGTAAACGCCGCCGACGATATCTTCCGTTTCGCCGTCGGTTTCCATCATCGAAACCGCCGCGTAACCCTCGCCTATCGTTTTCGTTTGCAAAACCGTGACTTCCGCTTTATCGTAAAGCCCCGCGGCTTGTTCCGCGGTGAGAATGACGTTGCCGTTGTTCGGGAAAACGAATATACGCTCCGCGTTGACCTTATCAAACGCGGCTATCATGTCGCCCGCCGACGGATTCATGCTCTGCCCGCCGTCCACGACCTCGTCCACGCCGAGCGAAAGAAAGGTTTCTTTTATTCCTTTACCCGCCGCCACGACGACTATGCCCGTTTTCTTTTTCTTGTTGCGGTTCGCGAGTTTCGACTGAGCGTTGTCGCCTTTACCGACGGCTTCGCTGTGCTGAAGCGTCATGTTTTCGATTTTTAAAGTAAGGAATTCGCCGTATTGCTGACAATAGCGAAGAATTCCGCCCGGATCCTTCGTGTGGACGTGGACTTTGACGATGCTTCCGTCCTTGAAACACACGACCGAATCGCCGACCGAGTTGAGATATGCGGAAAGTTCTTCCGCGTCGAATCCCTCAACGTCCGTTTTGACGCGTTGAAGACGGAGCAGAAACTCCGTGCAATAACCGTATTCGAGAACGCTGTTTTCGTTGAAAAGCGAGAAATCGATCGGGGAAGCGACGTCCGCGACTTCGGTTTTTTCCTCGTCGTAATCCTCTTCTCTTCCGAGCGCGTCCTTCATTCCCTCGAAAACGTAATAAAGCCCCGCGCCGCCGCTATCCACGACGCCCGCTTCGGCAAGCACCGGCAAAAGTTCGGGGGTTCTGTCCAGAGAACGCCCCATTTCGCCGAGAAGAGTTTCGAAATACTCTTCGAGTCCGCCGTCCGGAGCGTTGCCCTCGGCGTAATTAACGGCGTCTTTAAACACCGTGAGAATGGTTCCCTCCACGGGTTTGGAAACCGCGCCGTAAGCCTGCGTCACGCCCGTTTTCATCCCTCTTTTCACGTCGTCTATATCCGCGCTCGCAAGCCCGTTGAATTCCGAAGTTATCCCCGCGAAAATTCTCGAAAGTATCACGCCGGAGTTCCCTCTCGCGCCGAGAAGCATTCCGTCCGCAGCCGCTTTGGAAACCTCGCCGAGATTGTCGCCCGCTTTTTTCGCCGCGTCCGCGCCCGAACCGAACGTCATGAGCATATTGTCGCCGGTATCTCCGTCGGGAATCGGAAACACGTTAAGATCGTTTATTTCCGTTCTGTATGCGGCAAGTTTGTTCGCTCCGCCCGAAAGCATCCTCGCGAACTCTCTTCCGCCGATAGTACTGATCTGCATTTATTCCTCCGGATCGACCGACAAGACCGATCCTTTTTCGGTTTGTAATCTTTTTTCGCCGCGTAAAACCGACCGATATCGGCGACCGACATCCGCGCACGCTATTTCATTATATAATAAAACGAAATCCAAGTCAACAAAATTTCATCTTATATTCATTTTTATCGGATTTATCGGGAAAATAACAACGAAAAAGACGATCCGCGAAGGACCGCCTTTTCCGTTTGTATTTTAAGGGGGATTAGGGTAAGCGATTTATGAAACCTCGTCGGAATCTTCCCCGACTCGGTTTACGCCTATAATATAGCACCGATATGTGACGGCTATATGATAAAGCGATAAAAGATTTTTTTAATCTCGGACGAGAATTTACCCCCTTTAACAAGCATAATACCGCCCTCTTCGGAGCGAAAAACGGGACATTTTGACTTAAAACGCATTGTTTCGGTCAATTCCGCAGATTTGTCACAATCGGAAAAATAAAAAATTTCATCTTCGTCGTCCGCGAAGTTTCCCGCCTCCGAAAGAAATTCCGCATACAGACCGACGGCGTTCTTTTTTTCCGCAAGAACGCTTTTTATCGCTCCGAATTTATCCGAAGCGAAAAAGAATCCGTCCTTTCTCCCGCCATCTTCGGTTATTTCGGGTTTTTCCGTTATCGCCGTACCCTCGGCGTACTTATCGAAGGTGTTCTTTACCCTCACGGGGATTCCCGAACCTTTCAGCGCGTTGAACGCTTCTGGATGAAATACGTTTACCGAAAAATCGCAAAGCCGCTCCATGCTTCCGAACGAAATTCTCTTCAGCGGGCGCGGAACGACGCGGGCGATGACGTCGTTATCGTCGGTTCTTTCCGAAAACCGAGCCGCGAAAGAGGGCGGAAAACTCAGAACTCCGTCCACGTCGGTGAAGTTCAGGTATTCTTCCGCATTCACGCCCAAGGCGAGAAGCGAACCGGTGATGTC
>CAVJNC010000125.1:0-6038 GCA_963650905.1 Subdoligranulum sp. APC924/74 | reverse complement strand
ACTTTGATCAATTTCACAAAACGGGCGAACTTTCGGACGACGAACTCGACAACGTTGCCGGAGGCGGATGCCACACTAAAGATGGAAGACTTGTAATTACGAGTACTTATTTTTGCATTTTTTGTATTACGAAAGAACCCGGCATATCACAGATTTGCGGTCACTGCAAGTTCTGCAGTTACGAAAAAGGCTTGTGGCTGTGCAACCATCCGGAAAACAACAAATAAAAGCAATTTATAAAGGGAGAATTTATCATGGAAAACAAGATTACCCCCGAACTTATCGAAAAAGCAAAAAAGGCTGAAAGCCCCGAAGAACTTATTGCTCTTGCAAAAGAAAACGGCACGGAGTTGACCGAAGTAAGCGCAAAGGCATATTTCGATCAATTTCACAAAACGGGCGAACTTTCGGACGATGAACTCGACAACGTAGCGGGCGGCGGATGCTACGCAAAAGACGGATATCTCTGGACGACTATCGGACACAGATGCAATCATTACGTACAAAGAGACAATCCCCCGCCGGGAGTGAAAGGTACTTGCTATATGTGCAAATACTGGGATCTGGAGCAGGCGACCGGTAACGAAATACTCGGTTCTCCGCTTAAATGCCTTAATCCGATCAATTCGAAAAAAACAAGATAACAAAACGATCGCGCGGCGTTTTTGCCGCGTGAATTCATTTAGTCGGTTACAGGCGACCGCGCCGCTTCTCGCGGGCGGTCGGGGAACGCCTGAACCTGCCATGTAAACAAAATGCGTTACGTATTGAATCCATACATTGCTCTGCGCTCGTGGACGCTCGTTCCTTACGCTTATTACATCTGCGGCGAACGCAACGCGCAAGGGTTAAAAAAAGAAGAATTCGAGTTCCTTTCTTCGTGCGACGGAATAACGGATATGCCGTCGTGCGAGGAAAGCGGTCTTGCGCGCGATTTTATCGGGAAAGGCTTTATCCGCGAAGCGAAAAACGGGGAAAGCATTTCGGATTGGAGTCGGGCGCGATTTTGCGACAACCGGTATTTCCCTGCCATGAACTGGATGATTACCGGCAAATGCAACTATAACTGTCTGCATTGTTTCAACGCGGCGGACAACGCTCCGCTTATGAGCGAATTTACCATTGAGGAAGCGGAAAAATTGCTTGATGGAGCGCAGAAGTGCGGCATAAACGCATTTACGATCACCGGCGGAGAGCCTATGTGCCATAAGAATTTTTTCGATATTATCGAAGGGATTTATCGCCGCGGAATGTATGTCGAGGAACTTAATACCAACGGGTATTATATAACGCGGGAATCCTTGGACAGAATGAAAAAAATCGGCAGCGATCCGCTTATAAAAATATCTTTCGACGGCGTCGGTCATCACGATTGGCTCAGAAACCGAAAGGGCGCGGAAGAGGACGCTTTGCGAGCAATAAAACTATGCGTCGATAACGGTTTTCGCGTTAAGGCACAGACAAACGTACACCGCCTGAATTTAAGTTCGATGCTCCCGACGGCAAAACTTCTCGACGGGATCGGCGTTTCCGAAATGCGCGTAATACGCACGACAGAGGCTCCGCGATGGATTAAAAACGCGGGGGATTCTTGTCTTGCCCCGGAAGAATATTTCGACGTGATGTTGAATTTTTTGCATGATTACGCCGATTGCGGTTGCGGGATGGAAATAGACGTCTGGCAGTTTGCGCATTTTTATCCGAAGATAAAGGCGTATCGTCCGCGGGCGGTTGAATGCGGCGACGGAGAATATCGCGACACGTTACCGGTGTGCCGCGGCAACAGAGGTATGGTTGCCGTCGCCGCAAACGGCAATCTTTATCCGTGTCATCAGATGTCGGGATATTACGAACAACACGGATGGATTCTCGGCAACGTGAAAAAAGACGGCTTGCAGGGTTGTTTGCAATCGGGGGCGTATCTGAATGAAGTTTGTACTACGGTGAAAGATCTTGCCGACGGTAACGCAAAATGCGCTTCGTGCCGATGGTTCAGGTATTGTTGCGGCGGGTGCCGCGCGATAGGCCTTGCGCTTACGGGCGATAAACTCGGCTCGGATATATCGAAATGTTTGTTTTTTAAGGGCGGTTATATCGATAAGTTGCAATCCGCGCTTTGCGGTTACAAACTGCATCCTTCCTGCTCGTTTGAAAAACCGACCTCGCTGTAGAAAAATGATTGCCTGCTCGATGACCGGCAAGCGAAAGTAAAACCGGTCGCCGCAGAACGTGAAGCATTGTCGTTTTTTTTTTCGCGTAGAAAATCGTTAAGAAAAAAGTTGCGGAAATTTACCGGTTTTCGATTCCGAGAAGGTGATTTTTACGCTTGCAGGCGAAAAAAGAAAAACGGGAACTAAAGAAATCAAAGGTGCATTTATCGAAAAAATATCGAAATAAATAATATAGAGGCTCTTATGAAACTTAAAAGAATTACTTTGAAAATTGAGATATTTAACCCCGCGTCCTACAAAAGCGCGGGGCGTTTTTCTCTGTGTTATACGCGGGCGTTTTTCTCTGTGTTATAACCAAGCCGCCGCAAAAGATAAAAAGCCGAAGCCGCAAAGAAAGGGGCGACGTCATATAACGTTTATAACAAACGAAAGGAAATTCAAATACGCCGAGTTGTTATTTGTTAATCGAATTCACGTCTATGAATTTTCCGCGTGTTGCGAAAGCGCATTCCGCTTTTTCGGCGCAATATGCGGTCAGTTTTCCTCTTTCCAAGGCATAAACGTACTCTTTATGTTCAAACCAACCGTTCCGAGTACTAAGCCCGTCGTCATCTTTCACCGTGTAATCATCCTGTTCGTAATAACCGATTTCCGTGCGATAAACTTTATATCCGCAATGAGGGCAACGATAACTTGTCATGGAAAACACGCGCGTTTCCTTTCTGTAAATCACCGCTTGCTTAGCCGAGTGAGATTCGAACCCCGTCAAGCCTTAAAGCCGTCTTTTTCACGCTTTTTGGCAAATTCTCACTTGAAGTACGGCAAGTACGTCGGCGTTCGCCTTTACCAAAAATCATCAAAAAATACGGCTTTAAGGTGCTTCGCATTTTAACGGCGATAAATTCAGGAAAATCAAGGCAAACGAACGCGATAATACTTGCCGTATTATAAGTGAGTTTAACGCCGATTTTACAAATTTTGCGCCGTTAAAACTTAATGTGGTTCGAATCTCGCTCGGCTAAGTAAACCGTTCGTAACGTAAACCCCGTCGGGTTCATGTTTCTGAGTTTTCATGACCTATATATTACATAATAGCATAATTGCCATCAAAACGCAGCAAAATTGCCGTCAGGATGCAATAAATTCGGAAAAGACGGCGCTTTGACGGGGAAATCGCCTTCGCGGCGCGTCGCCGCTCTGAAAATCGTTCGCCCGACGGCATATAGGATGAACGGAATGCATGGCGGTTTTTTCACCCGAAAATCAACCCGATAACGATAACCGCGCCGAAAGACGGGACGCAAAGCCATATGGAACATTCAGCGAAGAGAACGCCTTGCGGGGAACAAACGGAAAATCGGCAGAAGAACACCTTATGCGGAACAAACGGAAAATCGGCAGAAGAACGCCTTGCGGGGAACAAACGGAACATTTTACGGAAGAACGCGCAAGGGTTGAGCCGAAACTTACGGCGAACGGAATTCATAAAACAAAACGAACTCAAGATTTCTCTCGGGTTCGTTTTATTCTCGTCTGGTGCAGGTAACAGGGATCGAACCTGCACGGGGTTACCAATGGATCCTAAATCCATCGCGTCTGCCAATTCCGCCATACCTGCGATCGGCCGCCTTTTTGCCGTTTTATCGGCTTATAGGCGGGCTTTTTATAAATATTCCGTTCATCCGGAGTAACAATTCCGTTAGTCTTGAGTAGCAATTCCGTCAATCCGGAACTTGATTTCAAAGTTTTTCTGTTATTATTCCGTCGGCGATTTCCGCTTCGTAAAAAGAGCAGTCATAGCCGATTTCCGCGGCGTATTTTTCGCCCACGACGCGTTTGAATTCGTCGACTTTGTCTTTCTTCACGATAGAAATCGCGCATCCGCCGAAGCCCGCGCCCGTCATGCGGCTGCCGAGACAACCGTCGAAGTTCTGCGCGCTTTCCGCCAAAGCGTCGAGTTCCTTGCCGGTGACTTCGTATTTATCGCGAAGGGAAGCGTGCGATTCGCTCAGAAGTTCGCCGAGCCTTTTAATATCTCCGTTTTTCATCGCTTCGACGCTTTTGTTCACTCTGTCGCACTCGTAAACGACGTGTTCGGCTCTGTCCTTAACCTTGCCCGAAAGAACCGACTTGTATTCCTCGAATTGCCCGGGCGTTACGTCCGCAAGGCAATCGACTTTCAGAACCGTCCGGAGAAGTTTCAACGCCTCTTCCGTTTCGCTTCTGCGTTCGTTATATTTGCTCGTTACGAGGTTGTGCGGCTTGTTGCAGTCGGCGATGACGAGAGCGTAGTCGCCGAGTTCGAAGGGAACGTATTCGTGCGTTACGTTTTTGCAGTCGAGCAGAATGGCGTGGTCCTTAAGTCCGTTCGCCGAGGCGTATTGGTCCATAATTCCGCAGTTTACCTTCGCGTATTCCCGTTCGGCTTTCTGAGCGAGCAGAGCGATTTCCTTTTTGTCGATTTTTTCGCCCGCGATCACGGCAAGCGCCGCGAGCGTGGAAACCTCGATAGCCGCGCTGGACGAAAGCCCGCTGCCGAAGGGAACTTTACAGTCCTGCAACATATCGCAACCGAGAAGTTTATGCCCCGCGTTTTTCCATATCAACGCGCAACCCGCCTGATAATTGCCGTATTTGAGGTCGGCGTATTTTTCGAGGTCGTTTATATCGAGCGAAACCTTGAAATCGGTCGTCGTCCAACTCAGGTTGATTTTGTCCGTGCCGTTCGCCTTGACGTAAACGGTGTTCGTGAGCGACAACGCGGCGGGGAAAACTTTTCCGCCGCAATAGTCGACGTGTTCGCCGATGATGTTGACTCTGCCCGCGGCAGAAACTTTATAATCGTAATTCATTATTTCACCTTTATGAAATTACCTATCGTCTGGTCGATTGATTCGACGTAAACGAACGTATTGGGGTACTTTTTGATTATCCGTTCGAAATCCGCAACCTGATGGGTGTTCACGATGCAGATAAGGACTTCTTTGTCGCAGTGCTTATAAATGCCCACGCCGTGCAGACGGGTGGCGGAATGTTTGAGCGTGTGGGTGATTTCGTATTCGAGTTCGTCGCATTGGTCGGTGACGATCGTGAATTTGCAGGCGTGTTTAAGACCGGAAATGATCCTGTTGCCCGTAAAACTCGAAACGAACGCGTAAATCACGCAAAGGCACACGGGCTTGTAATCGTAAATCTTGACGCCGTCGACTTCTTTGTAGAAAACGAAATAACTCGCTAAGGCGACCATCGCGTTTATCACGAACGTGACGTAGAAAAAGTTGAGATTCGGTTTGATTTTGCTCACATACTTCGCGATGATGTCCGTTCCGCCGGTAGAGGAGTTGTTTTTAACCGAAAAGCCGATGCAGAATCCCATTATAAGCCCTGCGATGAGGGACGGATAAATGGTATCGACGCCGTCCGAAGTATAGACGAATGGTTGAAGAAAATCGCTTATCGCTTCCACTTTCGTAAGGAGTAAAAAGACGAGCGAATAAGACAACGAGAACAAAAGCGTGTTCACGGCGAATGCTTTGTCGATTTTGAAATAGGCGAAAACGCAGAGCGGAACGTTGATGAGCAACGCGATATAGGAAACGTATTCGGTTCTGTTCATCACGTGCTGAATCATCACCGCGATACCGTTGACGCCCGAAGGCGCGAAGTTGTTCGGAACAACAAAAAGCGTGTAGTTGAGCGCGAGAAGCGCGCCGAGCAACACGGGGTAAACGTAAGAGAGAATTCTCGATAAAACTATTTTTTTCATCTTGCAGCCATCCGTCGTTCCGTTTTATTCCCGACAGGTATGCCAGACAAGAATAAAACGAACCGTGGTCTGACGGCGAGTTTTTGACTAATACGTCGTTA
>CAVJNC010000124.1:0-6066 GCA_963650905.1 Subdoligranulum sp. APC924/74 | reverse complement strand
ATACGCATTCCGTGTCTGTCGGACTCGTCGTTTATGTTGGAAATGCCTTCGAGACGTTTGTTTTTAACGTAATCCGCGATGGTTTCGATAAGTTTCTGTTTGTTTACCTGATAAGGAAGTTCGGTAACGATGATTCTCTGGCGAGTACCGTTGTTGAAATCTTCGATTTCGCACTTGGCGCGGAGAATGATGCTTCCTCTGCCCGTTCTGTAAGCGTTTCTTATTCCGCTTCTGCCCATGATTATGCCGCCGGTGGGGAAATCGGGCGCGGGAATGTATTTCAGCAGTTCGTCGACCGTTATTTCGGGATTATCGATAACGGCAATCGCGCCGTCGATCGCTTCGCCGAGGTTGTGCGGCGGAATGTTCGTTGCCATACCTACGGCTATGCCGTCCGCGCCGTTGACGAGAAGGTTGGGGTATCTCGCCGGCAAAACGACGGGCTGCATTCTCGTGTCGTCGAAGTTCGGATAGAAATCTACCGTTTCTTTATCGATTTCGCGGAGCATTTCGAGAGCGGGTTTGCTCATTCTCGCTTCCGTGTACCTGTAAGCCGCGGCGGGATCGCCGTCGACCGAGCCGAAGTTTCCGTGTCCGTCCACGAGCGGAACGTTTATCGAGAAATCCTGAGCGAGACGAACGAGAGCGTCATAAACGGAACTGTCGCCGTGCGGGTGATATTTACCGAGAACGTCGCCGACGATGGTGGCGCACTTTTTATAGGGCTTGTCGGGCGTTAAACCGAGTTCGTTCATAGAGTAAAGAATTCTTCTGTGAACGGGCTTCAAGCCGTCTCTTACGTCCGGAATAGCCCTCGAACGGTTTACGCACATCGCGTAATCTATGAAACTTTGTTTTAATTCTTTATCGACCTCGATATCGATTATCTTGGTCATATCCAGCGTGCGTTTAAACTCGTCCGTAAGCGCCTGATCAAATTCTTTCTTAGCCATTTCCTAAAACCTCCCCGTCAGGTATCGAGTTCGCGATTCGCGAATTTTGCGTTTTCTTCGATGAACTTTCTGCGGAGTTCCGGCTCCTCGCCCATCAGAAGATTGAAGTTTGCGTCCGCTTCCACCGCGTCGGCAATGGTTACCTTACGAAGAGTTCTCGTAGCGGGATTCATCGTGGTATCCCAGAGTTGCTGCTTATCCATCTCGCCGAGACCTTTGTAACGCTGTATGTCGCAACGCGGGTTTTCGAGACAGAACTTTTCTTTGTCCGCGTCGTTATAGAAATAGTAATCGACTTTGTTTTTCGTCGCCTTGTAAAGGGGCGGCTGAGCGATATAAACGTGACCTTGCTCCACGAGCGGGCGCATATATCTGAAGAAGAACGTGAGCAGAAGAATTCTTATGTGAGAGCCGTCCACGTCCGCGTCGGTCATACAGATAACCCTGTCGTAACGAATCTTGGAAACGTCGAAATCGTCGAGCATTCCGCCGCCGAACGCGGTTATCATCGCCTTGATTTCTTCGTTTTCGAGAACTCTGTTCACTCTCGTTTTTTCTACGTTTAAAATTTTGCCCCTGAGCGGCAGAATCGCCTGAAAACGTCTGTCTCTGCCCTGCTTTGCCGTTCCGCCTGCGGAATCGCCCTCGACGAGATAAATCTCGCAAAGTTCGGGGTTCTTTTCGGAACAGTCGGCAAGTTTCCCGGGGAGAGCCGTGGATTCGAACGCCGTTTTTCTCGTCGCTTCTCTCGCCTTTCTCGCGGCTTCTCTGGCGCGCTTGGCGGTGAGGCACTTGTTGAGAACTTCTTTGGTGAAAGACGGGTTTTCTTCGAGATAAGAGCCTAAACCCTCCAACATCGCCTTCTGAACGTAACCTCTCATCTCGCTGTTGCCGAGTTTGGTTTTCGTCTGACCTTCGAACTGCGGCTCGGGAAGTTTGACGGAAATAACCGCAGTCAATCCCTCTCTCACGTCCTCGCCCGAAAGTTTGTCGTCGTCCTTGACGAGGTTGAGTTTCTTGCCCGCGTCGTTGATGAGTTTGGAAAGGGCGAATTTGAAACCGTCGATATGCGTTCCGCCCTCTTTGGTGTTTACGTTGTTAGCGAACGCGATTACGTTTTCGTTATATCCGTCGTTATACTGCATGGCGACTTCGACCGTTACCGCGTCGAATTTCTCTTCGAAATAAAGAACGTCGCTTATGGTTTCTTTGTTTTTGTTGAGGTATTCCACGTATTCGACGATACCGCCGTTATACTGCAATTCGTCGCGCGCTTCTCTGCCCTCTCTCTTGTCCTCGAGAACGATTTTAAGCCCTTTGTTGAGGAACGCGAAATCGCGCAGGGTGCTTCTTATCGTGTCGTAATTGAATTCCGTGGTTTCGAAAATCTCGGCGTCCGGTTTGAAAGTGATTCTCGTACCGGTAAGCGAAGAATCTTCCAGAGTCTGCAAACGGGATCTCGGCACGCCTCTGTCGTATTCCTGACGGAAGTGTTTACCCTTCTGGTAAACGTCGACCGAAGCGGTTTCGGAAAGGGCGTTGACGGCTTTGAGACCTACGCCGTGAAGTCCGGACGAGACCATATATCCGCCGCCGCCGAATTTGCCGCCCGCGTTGGGCTTCGTCATAACGACTTCGACCGTGGACACGCCTTCTTTTTCGTGAATTCCCGTCGGAATTCCTCTTCCGTTATCCATAACGGAGCAGGAACCGTCCTCGTTGATGGTTACGGTTATGGTGTCGCAATAGCCTGCGAGAGCCTCGTCGACGGAATTGTCTACGATTTCTTTGACGAGATGGTGCAGACCTCTCGCGTCGGTCGACGCGATGTACATACCCGGTCTTTTTCTGATGTGTTCAAGCCCTTCGAGAACCTGAATCTGATCGGCGCCGTAATCCTTTTCGACTCTGTTTTCGTTATCCATTATTTTCTCCTGTGATTATTTCGGAAAACGGGGATATCCGTCCCCGAAATCGAGTTTTTAAGGCAGAATAAAACCTTTATACTTATTATAATGTAATATTATAAATAAGTAAAGCGATTTTCATAAATTCTTCGGATATTTATATCCGAAAAGTAAAAAAACGCGGCTTTTTCGCCACGTTTCGCATATCGATGAGATTAAATGAGAATTAAAGGCGGGAAAGCATTTCCGCGTTGAATTTTCCGTCGCCTTTAAGATAGGCTTTGGCGCATATCTTTTTCGCCGATTTAAGCGTCGCTTTAACGTATTTTTCGTCGCCTTTATAAGCCGCGTAATAAACGAGCGTTCTCATGCCGGACGCGCCGGGGAGAGTATCGCACTTATCGAGAAGATATTCATACTCCTCTATCTTCCCCTCATCCTCGAGCATTATATAGGCGAACAACATTTCGATCGCCGCTTCGTCGTCGAGATAATCATCGGCGTTCTGCAGTTCCCCGAGCCCCGCGACGATGTCTTTCGGCTCGAAAAGTTCTTCCGCTCTGCGCAGCCGCAAAAGAGCGAACCGAGCCTTAACCGAGCCGGACGCGCCTTGCTCCGGTTCGAAAAGCGAGCCGTCTATCTCCGCGTAAGATTTACCCTCGTAAAGTTCCTCGGTTATTCCGAGAAGTTTTTCGATGTTTTTCTTTTCGTCCCCGCCGGAAAGCAACGCGGCAAGAACGGAGCCGTCGTTATCCGGCACGAACTCCGGCACGGCGTTGATTATAAATATTACCACCGACAGAGGCATGCCGCAGAAAAAGATCGCTCCGAGCGGCGCGGAAAGAGCCATAAACGTTATAAAACCCGCCGCGAGAATCGCAACGGCGACAGCCCCGCCTAAAATTCCGCCCGCGACCGTTTTCGCGTATCTTTTGCCGAGATCGCCTTTGCGGGTAGGAACGATATCCGTCGCGCCGAGATAAGAATTTTTAAGCGAAACCGAAAATTTCTTTATCGCCTGCTTGTCGTATCTGAAAATAAAAAACGAAAAACCTGCAACCTCGAAACCGTTTCTTCCGGCGACGATCGCATGCCCTCCCTCGTGAAACAACGCCGTGACAGCCAAGCCTATTACCAGACCGCATAACGTGAGAAAAAGCCTGAGCCAGAAGTTTGCCGATAAGGCGAACGACGAAAAAATCGCCATCAGAACGGCGCAGACGTACATTACGATTATGAGAATCTTTTTACCGATTCCGTTACCCGATTTTTCCTGTTCCATAACCCTCCTGTCCGATCACGCCGCGTTTTATCAGAAACCCGAGCATGTTGTCGTTTTCGCTGACCGTGATTTTATCCATGCCGAAATCGGATACTATTCTTAAAAGCAAATATGCTCCTCCGACGATGATTTCGGCTCTTTTTTCGCTTATTTTAAGCGTTTTTACGCGCTCTTCGTAAGTCGCGTTCTTTATTTTTTCATACGTTTCGCGGATTTGTCCGCGCGTGATTTCCGTTCCGTCGACCTTTTCGCGGTCGTACTTGTCAAGCCCGAGAAAACAGGCGCAGAAAGCCGTGGCCGTTCCGCCGACGGCATAAAAAGGTATTCCTTCCGGCACTTCGCCGTACTCTTTTATACGCCTGTCGATAAGTTCGCGAAGTTTCCCCTCGTCCTCGCCGCAAAGGTCTTTAAGCCGAACCGCGCCGAGAGGGAGAGAATGGCAGTAAACGGTTTTTCCGCCTTTTCTCACGGCGATTTCCGCGCTCGCGCCGCCTATGTCGATAATTCCGCCGTCGCCCGAGCCGACCGCGCCCGAAAGCCCTATTTCGCCTTCTTCTTCGCCTCCGATGATCTCGACCGTAAGCCCCGTTCTGTTTTTGACTTCTTCTACGAACGCAGGACCGTTTTCCGCGCTTCTCACCGCTTCCGTGGCGAACGCGAATATTCTTTGCGGATTGTATCTTTCAACTTCCGCGAGCAGTTTTTCTATTCCTTTGACCGTCCTTTCGATCGCGCCTTGCGTCAACTCTTTTTTCTCGTCGAGTTTTTCGCCGAGGCGGGTTGTTATAAGCCCCTGAAAATATGTTTTTTCTTCCGAACGGACGAGCGCGCGGACGGAATTCGAGCCTACGTCGAAAACGGCGAAAATCCCGTTTTTATCAGCCGTTGTCGTCATTTTTATAGATATATCCCTTCTGCCTTGCCCGCTCTTCTATCTTCCATTTTTTAAGCCAGAGATCTATTTCGTCTTTTCCGTTCGCGATCTCTTCTTCTAATTCCGTTA
The DNA here is from genome assembly GCA_963650905.1 of Subdoligranulum sp. APC924/74. Taxonomy (GTDB): domain Bacteria; phylum Bacillota; class Clostridia; order Christensenellales; family Borkfalkiaceae; genus UBA10281. Next base: position 921 of record CAVJNC010000124.1, on the reverse strand, counting down.
TCTCCCGCTGAAGGCGTTCCGCTTCTCTTTTTTTCGTTCCCATCGCCACGAGTTGATAAATCAGAACCGTTATGAGAACGAATAAGAACACTACCGCTATAGCCGTCCCCGCGGACACGAGGCGTTTTAACTTTTTTTCGGTCACTGTGCTTCCTCCGTAACATCAAAGCGATACTTTTCGCGATTTTATTATACGCTTTTCCGGTTAAAATTGCAAGCGTTTTATTAAAACTTGCGTTTTCGGCGATAAATCCGAGCGCGACTCCGAGCGGCATATACGCCCTGAAATCGGGAAAACCGAAAAAAAGCGACGTTCTGCCGTAAATAAGGCAACACGGAACGGCGAAAAGAACGTCCGCAACCATCGCGATAATCTTCTTCCCTTTAAAACGCTTCGCCGATAAAATTTCGCCGATCGCCGCGATCGGAAAATACGCCGCGCCGCAAAGAACGCCGATGAAAACGCATTCGATGAAATAATATAACTGACCTTCCGTAACGAACATTATTTGAAGAACCTCTTCAAGGTCGTCTGCCCGCCCGAAAGGAATTTCACGCCGCCGACCGCGCCGACCGTTTTAAATTCGCCGGTGCGTTTTTCGAACCCGACGATTTTAAGTCCTTCGCCCGTTATGCACACTCTGCCGCCCTCGGCAAGGCTCAGTCTTATTTCTCTGTCGTTGAACGAAATAACGTCGCCCACACCGCTCGCCGTAAGCGATTTTTTGTATTCGATAACGAAATTCGGAATAATTTTATCCATAAAAAAACCTCCCGTAAAATCTTATGAGAGGTTTTCGCGTTTTATTAATTTCTATGCCAGACAAGAATAAAACGAACCTTGCCAAAACGCAATCGCCTGTGGCTAGCCATTAGAGAGTCGAACTCATTAAGTTTTAACGGCGCAAAATTTGTAAAATC
>CAVJNC010000123.1:0-6072 GCA_963650905.1 Subdoligranulum sp. APC924/74 | reverse complement strand
TTTTCTTTGCTCGGAAGTTCCGTTAAACCCTGATTGTGAGCATGGTCGATAAGTTGCCTTGCTCTCTTGCTTGCCACAACGCAAAGCGCGTATTTTGAACCTGTTTTTTCAGCCAATTCGTCTATCGGCGGATAATTAATCATAAAACCACTCCTTTGATTTATTCGATATTTTGTACTTGTTCTCTGATTTTTTCGATTTCGTTTTTCAGAGCAAGCGCGTATTTCGTTATTTCTATATCGTTCGACTTCGAGCATATCGTGTTCGCTTCGCGGTTGAACTCCTGCATGAGAAAATCGAGTTTCTTGCCGACGTCCACGTCCTCGATGCAAACGGCGCGAAGTTGAGAAATATGGCTTTTAAGCCTCGTTATTTCTTCGTCGATGTTCGTTCTGTCCGCAAACAAAGCGACTTCCTGAAGCAACCGCGACTCGTCGTAATCCGCAGAGCCGAGAATCTCCGTCATGCGTTCCTTGATTTTCTGCGAATATTCTTTCTTTATTTCCGGCGCGCGGACTGCGATTTCGCCGACGAGCCTTTCGACTTCGTCGTCTCTCGCCAGAACGTCCTTTTTAAGTTTCTCGCCTTCGATTTTACGCATTTTTATGAGTTCGTCCAAAGCGGAATCGAGCGTTTTTTTAAGAATTTCGCCGATTTTTTCCGCGTTGTCGTCCGAAACTTCTTCCGATACACAATCGGGATTGCGAAGAAGCGACGTAACCGTGAAATCGTTTTCCACGCCGAAATTTTCGCTAAGCGTTTTCGCCGCGAGAACGTATTGCCTGCATAATCCCTCGTCGATGACGATTTTTTTAGAACCTTCGCTCGTATTGGAAAAAATTATGAAGAGTTCCGCTCTGCCGCGACTGATACGCGACTGAACAGTCTTTCTTATCGAATCGTCGAGAGCGACGAAAGAACGCGGATATTTCGGAATGATATCCAGAAATCTGTTGTTTACGGTTTTGATTTCGACGGTAAGCGAAATTCCGTTTTCAACGTATTCGGCTTTGCCGTAACCGGTCATACTCTGCATAAAACACCAACCAGAACGAACTTTTTAACTTTATACCGATATATGATAACACACTTTTTAAAAAATATCAACTATATATTATGTTTTTAAACTCATCTTCGTCAATAATTTTTATTCCGAGTTGCTTCGCCTTGTCGAGTTTGCTTCCCGCGGACTCTCCCGCAATAACGAGCGTCGTTGTCTTCGTGACCGAACTTTGCGCTTCTCCGCCCTCGGATTCGATTATCTTCTGCGCCTCGCTTCTCGTGAAGTCGGCGAGCGAACCCGTGAGTACGACCTTTTCGCCTTTGAATTTTCCCTCGGATTTAACTTCGTCCGCGAAAGGCGAAACGCCGCAATCGAAAAGTTCGTTTATCTCCGCAACGTTTCCCTCGTCGGCAAAATAATCGGAAATGTCTTTAGCCATAATCGTTCCCACGTCCGGAATTTCGCGAAGCCTTTCTTCTCCGGCGTTCGCAAATTCCTTTACGCTTCCGAAAATACGCGCAAGGTCTTTCGCCGTTTTCTTCCCCACGCCCTCGATGCCGAGCGCGAAAATGAAGTTCGCGAGCGGAACTCTTTTGCTCTTTTCTATCGCCGTAACGAGATTTTCGGCTTTCCTCTCCTTGAAGCCCTCGAGTTCGAGGAGTTTTTCGGCGGTGAGTTTGTATAAATCCGAAAATTTGTCGATTTTAAGATCGTCGAAGAGTTGCCCCGCCGTTTTTTCGGAAAAACCGTCTATGTTCATTCCCTCTTTCGAGGCGAAATTGGACAATCTCGCGATAACGCGCGGACGGCAATCATTATTCGGACAGAACAGATTCGCTCCTTCTTCGACGAGCGTCGATCCGCAATACGGACAATTCGTCGGCTTCCCGATTTCTTTTCCCTCGTCGAAATTCCCGACCGCGCCGAGAATTTCGGGAATGACCTCGTTAGAACGCCTGATAAGTACCATCGAACCCGTTTTCACTTTCTTTCGCAGAATATCGCCGTAATTGTTGAGCGTGGCTTTTCTTACCGTCGCGCCGCCGATGTCGACGGGAGCGACTATGCCGAGCGGGGTGAGTTTGCCCGTTCTGCCGACCTGCCACACTACTTTTTTAAGCGTCGTTTCAACCTCTTCCGCTTCGAATTTGTAAGCCGTCGCCCATCTCGGGAATTTATCGGTGTAACCGAGTTTTTCACGCAACGCGACCTGATTTACCTTAATAACCGCGCCGTCGGTTAAAACGTCTATGCGTTTTCTTCCCGTTTCGATTTCCGCTATTGCCGCTTTCACTTCGTCGAGATTTTTGCAGATTCTTAAAAAATCGAAAACTTTAAAGCCGTTTCTCTTCAGAAAATCGAAAATTTCGACCTGCGAAGAAAATTCGCCGTCGCTCATATAATTCACGTTGTAAAAAATAATGTCGGGGCGGCGTTTTTCGGTAACTTTCGGATCGAGATTACGTATCGCTCCCGCCGCGGCGTTCCGCGCGTTTTTAAGTTGCTCGGTTGCCGTGCGGTTATATTCTTCGAGTACGGAAAGCCTTATCACGGCTTCGCCCTGCACTTCTACCACTCCCCCGCAATCGATTCTGAGCGGAAAAGTTTTTATCGTGAGAGCCTGAGCCGTAACGTCCTCGCCGATTATGCCGTTGCCTCTCGTCGTCGCCCTCGTGAAAACTCCGTTTTCGTAAGTAAGGCACATCGTCAGTCCGTCGAATTTATATTCTACGGTATAAACCGGTTCGCCGACCTTTCTCACCCTCTCGTCGAAAGCGGCGAGTTCTTCGGGCGAAACAGATTTATCGAGCGAATAAAGTCTTTTGATATGTTCGTGTTTTTTAAACGCGCTTACGGGTTCGCCGCCCACCCTTCTCGTGGGCGAATCGACGAGTACCTGCCCAGTTTTTTCTTCGAGCGCGCGCAATTCGTCGTAAATTCTGTCGTAAACCTTATCGTCAACCGAAGGCGCGTCCAGAACGTAATATTCCGTCGCGTATCGGTTAAGAATATCGACGAGTTCTCTCATCTTGTCAATATCGTTCATCAGTCGATCACCTCTATCGGAGCAAGTCTTAACACTAGGGATTTGATTCCCACGTTTTTAAAAGCGACGTCCGCGACTATTTCGCCGTTGTTGTTTTTCGTTGCGATGATAACGCCGTCGCCGAATTTTTTATGCCGTACGTTCACGCCCGTATGAAATTTGCCGAGATCGGAAGCCTGCACCTTTTCGGTCGGCTTCGACGTTTCGGCTTTATATCCCGAAGCGTAAGATTTAGTCGTTTTGTTTCCGCCGTAACCGGAATTCGAGTATCCGTAATCGGGTTGATAACCGTAGTCGTCGCCTTTCTCGCGGCGGTTGCCGTAAGAATTGCCGTATGAGTTACCATAGGAATTGTCGTAGGAGCCGCCGTAATTTCCGCTTTTATTCCCGCCATAAAAACCGCCGTAATTCCCGCCGTACGAACCTCGGGAATTATACGAATTCCCGTATCTGTTGCCGTAACCTTCGCCGTAAGAATATTCGCGATACCCTTCGCCCGAAAATCTTCCGCCGCGATTTTTTACGATGCCGAGTTTGTCGGATAACTCCTCGATGAATTTCGAAGGCTCCGTTCCTCTTCTCGAACCGTATAAAAACCTGCTTTTTGCCCTCGTTAAAAAGAGCCTTTCTCTCGCTCTCGTTATCGCGACGTACATAAGTCTGCGTTCTTCCTCTTCGTTATCCGGCTCGCCCGTTCTTTGCATCGGGAATATTTCGCTGTCGAGTCCGCAGACGAAAACGCACCTGTATTCCAATCCCTTTACGGAATGAACGGTGGCGAGCGTGACGAATTCGCCCTCGTTTATTTCGTCCGTATCGGAACTGAGCGTTATCGAGTTAAGATATTCCGATAACGGCGACTGAGGATTAAGCCTTGCGAATTCCTCAACGGAACTCAAAAATTCGTTTATATTCTTCTTTTTTTCGTCGTTTTCGGGATTATCGTCCGCAAAACAACTCATAAAATCCGTTTTTGCGATAACTTCTCTGACAAGATCGAGAAGGGGCATGGTTTCCTTTGCCAGAATAAGTTTCGATATGATATCCCTGAAACCGCGTATTTTCGCCTTCGCTCCCGAATTGAGGTCGAGATTGTCGCAATCGAACACGCCGTCGAAAACGGAAAGCCCGTTTACGTCGGAATATCTTACGAGTTGTTCGATAGACTTATCTCCGATTCCCCTTTTCGGAACGTTGATAACCCTGAGGACGGCTTCGTTATCGAGAGGATTGCACAGAATTCTGAGATAAGCGGTGATATCCTTGATTTCTTTTCTTTCGAAGAACCTGAAACCGCCGTATACCTTGCAGGGAATGCCGTATTTCATAAACTCCTGTTCGTATGAACGCGAAAGGGCGTTGATACGCATAAGAACGGCGAAATCCGAATACTTATATCCTCTTTGTTGAACGAAATTTTTAATCTGCAAAGCGGTGTACTGCGCTTCTCCCGACTCTTCGTCCGCGACGAACAATTCGGGTTTTACGCCCTCTTCGTTATCCGTCCACAAAACCTTTTCCTTTCGCTTCACGTTGTTCGCGATAACCGTGTTCGCGAAATCGAGAATATACTTCGTCGAGCGGTAATTCCTTTCGAGTTTATAAGTTTTCGCGCCTTTGAAATCGAGTTCGAAATCGAGAATATTGTTTATATCCGCGCCGCGCCAGCCGTAAATGCTCTGATCGTCGTCGCCGACTACGAATAAATTGCCGTTGACGTAAGAAAGCAGTTTGACGATGTTGTACTGAACGACGTTCGTATCCTGAAACTCGTCGACGTGTATGTAACGGAATCGCTTAGAAAGCGCGAGCAGAACGTCCCTGTTTTCCGCAAGGAGATGATATGTTTTTATAAGCAGATCGTCGAAATCCATCGCGTTGGAACGGAAAAGTTCGGCGTTGTATTCGTCGATTATCTTAACGTAAGACTTAACGTCGCGCATTTTCGGGTTTTCGCGTTCGAACTGCTCCGAGGACATATCCTTGTTCTTCAGGTTTGAAATAAGAATCCTGGACGTCTTCATGAATTTGTCCGCTTCGAGTGAAAGACCGATGATTATTCTCTTTAAAACTTTCTCTTTGTCCGTTTCGGAATAAATCGAAAAATCCGTTTTGTAATCGAGCCTTTCGGCATATTTTCTCAATATTCTGACGCACATCGCGTGAATCGTGCAAACCCACATCTGAGAGATATCGCCGATGATGTTTTCAAGCCTCGATTTCATCTCGTCGGCGGCTTTGTTCGTGAATGTGATCGCAAGAATATTATACGGATCGACGCCGAGATCTTCGACGAGATGAGCGATTCTGCTTGTTAAAACTCTCGTTTTGCCGCTCCCCGCCCCCGCAATAACAAGCACCGCGCCTTCGGTATCGAGAACGGGTTTTATCTGTTCTTCGTTAAGTTTGTCAAGCAATTCCAGCATTTCGTCCTCTCCGTAATCCGGATTAAAAACCGGATAAATCGAATATGGATTTTATTTTATCACGAAAAGAACTTTTTTTCAAGTTATTTATATAAGCGTAACTGTTAATATATAAAAAATCTTCCGTGTATATAAAATACTTCCGCATACAAAAACTTTCGCAAAAAAAATCTTCCGCGGTTTTGCGGAAGAAAATATATTGATTTTAAAGCAACAGTCCCGCAGAATAAAGAATAAAATAAACCGCTCCGACGGATACGCTGCCGATTATGCCGAAAACTATTATCGGACCGGCAACGACGAACATTTTTGCCGCCAGACCGTAAATAAACCCCTCGTTTTTAAAGTCCATCGCCGGCGACACGACGGAGTTCGCAAAACCCGTTATCGGAACGATCGAACCGCCTCCGGCGTATTTACCTATCCTGTCGTACACCCCGAGCCCCGTGAGAAGCGCGCCGAGAAAAATGAGAACGATCGACGTCGTTCCCGCAAGTTCGTCGCCGTAAAGCCCTAAAAAGAACTCGAGCGTGAATCTGATAAGTTGACCGATCCCGCAAATCGTTCCGCCTACCCAAAACGCGTGAAAAAGACTT
>CAVJNC010000122.1:0-6109 GCA_963650905.1 Subdoligranulum sp. APC924/74 | reverse complement strand
CCTTTCTGCTATCGACGACTACGATACGATAAGAGGGAGATTTTTTATCCCCGAGTCTCGTCAATCTCATTTTTACTGCCATGATTTATATCCTCCGTTTAATGATTTCGTTATTTATCGCTCGTAAAATTCTTTACGTTGCTTTCTTGTTTTTATTTTTATTCTTTATTTTTTTGCCGATTTTCGCTCTCAAAGCGGCTTTTCGTTTGCAATTTATGCTCTCAGAACGGCATTTTGAAACCGCGTTTGTTTTTCATCATCTTCATCATCTGTTTGGTTTGTTCGAACTGTTTGAGAAGTTGATTTATTTCCTGAATCGTGGTTCCGCTGCCCTTCGCTATTCTCGTTTTTCTCGAATAGTTTATTATCGACGGATCGTTCCGTTCCTTTTTCGTCATCGAGAGAATAATCGCTTTGGTGCGTTCGATTTTCTTTTCGTCGATGTCGCCCTCGCTGATTTTAACTTTCGTTCCCATTCCCGGGAGCATATTCAGAAGGCTCTTCGCGCCGCCCATTTTTTTGAGCATCGCGAACTGTTCGAGATAATCGTCCAGAGTGAAACTGTTCGATTTGAACTTCCGCTCCATCTTTTCCATCTGCTCTTCCGAAACGGCTTCCTGCGCCTTTTCGATAAGCGAGAGAACGTCGCCCATTCCGAGGATTCGGTTCGCCATTCTGTCCGGATAAAACGGCTCAAGGTCGGTGAGTTTTTCGCCGACGGAGGCGAATTTTATCGGTTTGCCCGTAACCGCCTTTATCGAAAGGCATGCGCCGCCGCGCGTGTCGCCGTCGAGTTTGGTGAGGACGACGCCCGTGAGTTCGAGCCTTTCGTTGAACGTCTTCGCAACGTTGACCGCGTCCTGACCGGTCATCGAATCGACCGTGAGCAGAATCTCGTCCACTCTTATCGCTTTGGTGATGTTTTCCAGTTCTTCCATCAACGCTTCGTCGATATGAAGTCTGCCGGCGGTATCCACGATAACGGTGTCATAGCCGTACTTTTTAGCGTATTCGACGGCTTCCGCCGCAATTTTCACGGGGTTGCCCTGACCTTTTTCGAACACGTCCGCGCCGGCTTTTCCGCCGACGATTTTAAGTTGATTTATCGCCGCGGGACGATATACGTCGCAAGCGGTAAGCAAGGGTTTTTTGCCTTGTTTTTTGAGATAGACGGCGAGTTTTCCGCAAAGCGTGGTTTTGCCCGCGCCCTGAAGACCGCACATCATTATAACCGTGGGCGGCTCGGGACTGACGATGAGTTTGCTGTTGATCGAACCCATGAGTTCGGTCAACTCGTCGTTGACGATTTTTATGACCTGCTGCGCCGGACTGAGGCTCTTTAAAATCTCCTGCCCGACCGCTTTTTCGCTCACTTTCGCGATGAAATCCTTGGCGACGCCCAGGTTTACGTCCGCTTCGAGAAGGGCTATCCTTACCTCTCTCATCGCCTGCTTTATTTCGAGTTCGGTGAGTCTGCCTTTTTTGGTCATCTTGGAAAATATGTGATTAAGTTTTTCGGACAGACCTTGGAATACCGCCATCAGTTATCTCCCAAAATTTTTTCAATCTCTTTTTTTATTGTTTCGTTTTCTCCGTTAAGCCCGCCTATAAGCCGATAAATCGACTTTTTCTTGGAGCATAGCCTCAATTTTTCCTCAAACGAAACAAGTTGCTTTTTCGCTTTGGTAACCGCGTCCGACACGCTCTGGCGGGATACGCCTTTTATCTCCGCGATTTCGCCGAGCGACAAATCCATACCGAAATACATATCGAATATCTCGCGCTGAGTTTTGCTTAAAAGCGCGGAATACTCCGAATAAAGTTCGTTATAGAATAAATCGCTCTCTATCCCCTTTGCCATGGTTTTATTTTAGCACAATAAAAAATCGGTGTCAAGCGTTTTTGCCTTACACCATGAATTTATTTCCCGATAATTTTTCTCGCCGCCGATTTTCGCGACTGCGTTTATTTCCCGACAAATTTTCGCCGCCGACATTTTTTGCCGCCGACATTTTTTGCCGCCGATATTTTTTTGCCGACGGTATTGACATTTTCGGCAATCGATGTTAAAATATAACCGACGGAAACAAATCGAGAAAGTTCCGCGGGAGAAAACTATATGAGCGATATAACGAAAAAAGCGATATCTGCGTCCTTAAAAAGGCTGCTTCTCACCAAAAATCTCAACAAAATAACCATTCAGGATATTGCGGACGACTGCGGAATCAACAGGCAGACGTTTTATTACCACTTCGCGGATATTTACGACCTCGTTGAATGGACCTGCATCGAAGATACGGACAGGGTTCTGAAGGAAAACAAGACCTACGACACGTGGCAGAACGGTTTTCTGGCGGTGTTCACGCTGGCGAAAAACGATAAAGTCTTTATCGACAATATATATAAATCCGTGTCGCTCGAAATGCTCGAACAATATCTTTATCGTCTGGTTTATCCGTTAATAAGAAACGTCGTCGACGAAAAGGCTAAAAATTTCAACGTCAGGAGCGACGTAAAACAATACATAGCGGATTTTTATAAATACGCTTTCGTCGGCGAACTTCTGGAATGGGTGAGAAACGATATGAGCGAAAGCCCCGAAGAAATCGTCGGAAGAGTGAGCAGAATAGCGGACGGAGCGATAGAACTCGCTTTCAACAACTTCAATAAATAAAACAATATTTTCGGCGCGCCCCGCGAAGTTCCGTTTTCCGGAACTTCGCGGGGCGTTTTTTATGCAAAAGCGGGAAAATGTAAAAAAATTTTACAATTTTATCCTGCCGTCGGAAATCGCGACAGGGCGAAAACGTTGTCTATTGTAATTTTTTTTGCGACGGGTTATAATACGGGCGTAAAAACAAAAACGATAAATTCGGAGGTAAAATTTATGTATTACGGTTCAGGCAATTACGAAGCGTTCGCTCACCCCGTCAAACCGGACGGCGTGGACGTAAAATCGGCTTACATTATCGGCACGGGGCTTGCAGGCCTTTCGGCGGCGTTTTTCCTTGTGAGAGACGGACAGATGAAAGGCGAACATATTCACCTTCTCGAAAAGTTGGATATAGCGGGCGGTTCGTGCGACGGCAGAGTCGTTCCGAGAAGCGGTTACTTCATGAGAGGCGGCAGAGAGATGGACAATCACTTCGAAGTGATGTGGGAAATGTTCAGAGACGTTCCTTCGCTCGAAAATCCGGGGCTTTCCGTCCTCGACGAATATTACAGATTAAACAAAGCGGATCCCAATTATTCGCTTTGCAGAGCGACCGTAAACCGCGGCGAAAACGCCCGCACCGACAATAAATTCGGACTGAATAAAGCGGCGGCGATGCAGATAAGCAAATTGTTCATGACTCCCGAGGAAGAACTCGAGGAAAAGAAGATAAGCGATTATTTCGACGACAATTTCTGGAAAAGCAATTTCTGGTTATACTGGCAGACTATGTTCGCTTTCCATTCGTGGGATTCCGCGCTCGAAATGAAGAGATACCTGCAAAGATACGTTCACCATATCGACGGACTGCCCGATTTCTCCGCGCTCCGTTTCACGAAATACAATCAGTATGAAAGTCTTATTCAGCCGCTTCAGAAATATCTCGAAGACAGGGGCGTCAAAGTGGAATACGGAATCGACGTTAAAAACGTGGTTTTCGACATCAACGGAAAAAAGAAGACGGCAAAGAAAATCGAATACGTTAAAAACGGCGAAAAAGGTTGCATAGATCTGCTCGACACCGACCTCGTGTTCATCACCAACGGTTGTTGCACCGACACGAGTTGTTACGGCGACCAGACGCACGCGCCCGACCTCTCCAAAATCAGAAAAGGCGGCGGCGAATCGTGGGATTTATGGAAGAATATCGCGTTGCAGGATCCCGCTTTCGGCAATCCTTCCAACTATTGCGATCACCCCGACGAAACGAACTGGATGAGCGCGACGGTGGAGACCTCAGACAACGAAATCATCGAATGCATCGAGAAAATCTGTCGCCGCGATCCGCGTTCGGGAAGAGTCACGACGGGCGGAATAGTAACCGTTAAGGACAGCGTCGACAACTGGTATATGTCGTGGACCATAAACCGTCAACCGCAGTTCAGATCGCAGGATAAAAAGACCGTGCTTGTCTGGCTGTATTCCCTCAACACCGACAGAGCGGGAAATTACGTTAAAAAACCGATGCGCGAATGCACCGGCAAAGAAGTCTGCGAAGAATGGCTTTATCATATCGGCTTGCCCGTTGAAAAAATCGAAGAATACGCGGAAACCAAAGCCAACACCACGACTTGTTATATGCCCTTCATCAACGCGTTCTTCAGACCGAGAAAAAATTCCGACAGACCGAAAGTCGTTCCGGACGGAGCGGTAAACTTCGCGTTCATCGGTCAGTTCGCCGAAACTCCGAGAGACACGATTTTCACCATAGAATATTCGATGAGAACGGGAATGGAATCCGTTTATACCCTTCTCGACATAGACAGAGCCGTTCCCGAAGTGTGGGGAAGCGTGTACGACGTGCGTGAACTTCTCAGAGCGGTTTATTACGCGCTCGATAAAAAACCGATTTCGAGCATGAAACTTACGGCGAAAGAAAAAGTCCTTCTCAGAACCGTAACCAAAAAAATCAAAGGCACGGACGCGGAAAAACTCGCGAAAGAATGCGGGATAATCTGAAACGTACCCGAAACACCGTAAGAAAACGGCGGAGAATCGAAAGTTCTCCGCCGTTTTTAATAGTTTTTCGCCGATTTTGAGTAAAAATTCGACATTTCTACTCCGTTTTTAGTTTTATCCGAAATTTAGTCTTATCGGATATTCCGTTCGTCGGCTACTACTTACGATCAGTCGAAAATCGCTTCCACGAACGATTCCTTGTCGAAAGTATCCACGTCCTCGATTTTTTCGCCCGTTCCGACGAACGCCACGGGTACGCAGAGTTCGTTGCAGAGCGAAACCACGAAACCGCCCTTCGCCGTTCCGTCGAGTTTTGTGAGAATGATTCCGTCTATGCCGACGGCTTCGTCGAACACTTCCACCTGCGACAACGCGTTCTGCCCCGTGGTCGCGTCCAAAGCGATGAGTTTATAAAAATGCGCTTCGGGGTATTCCCTCTCCACCACTCTCGACATTTTTTTCAGTTCTTCCATAAGGTTGGATTTGGTGTGAAGTCTGCCGGCGGTATCGATGATGAGAACGTCCGTTTTTTTGGCTTTCACCGAAGAAAGCGCGTCGAAAACGACGGCGGACGGATCGCTGCCCTCAACGCTTTTGACTATTCTCACCTTCGCGCGTTCCGCCCAGATTTCGAGTTGGTCGGCGGCAGCCGCTCTGAAAGTGTCAGCGGCGGCTATGGTGACCGTCTTTTTCTGCGAGGTGAAAAGGTGCGCCATTTTGCCTATCGAAGTGGTTTTCCCGACTCCGTTCACGCCGATGACCATTATCACCGCAGGGTATTCGAGTTCGAATTCTCCCGCGTTGTCGAGGCAGGCGTTGATTTCGTCCTTAAGAGCCTGAAGAACTTTATCTTTGTCCGATTCTTTTTCGTCGATCATTCTGTCGTGAAGATTATCCACGATCTCCTCCGCCGTGGTGACCGAAATATCGGAGGATATCAGAACGTCCTCGAGGTCCTCGTAAAAATCGTCGCCGATTTTATCCCTTGAAAAAAGTTGGCGGAGTTTGTTGCCCAAACCCTCTTTCGTCTTTTTTAGCGCGCCGAAAAGTTTTCCGAAAAATCCCATATCTGCTTTTCCTTATATTCTGCTTTTTCTTATATATAGATATTACGATAATTAACGATTGCGGGCAAAGCCTTATTTCTCCGAAATCAGGCTTTGCCCGTAGGCATTGCATTCCTTATCACTAATTACCGAAAAGGCGTCTTTTTCGCCATTTTCCGCGACCGTTCAGGCGCAGTACGTCAAGTACGGCAACCCTCACGCTCGCAAAAAATCATCAAAAAATGCGCTCTTTTCGGTGCGTAGCATTTTTGCGGATGAGAAACCGACCGCAACGCGGCTCGTTTAGGCAAGGCAAACGCCCGAAGTTGTACTGGACGTACTACGAGCGGCGTTGCCGAGCAAGAATCAAATCACATTAAGTTTTAGCGGC